>JBAZRV010000001.1:0-249088 GCA_041662745.1 Patescibacteria group bacterium
TCCAGTCGGACGGGACCGCTGGCATTAAACGGACTCAAACGAATACCCTCGGCGGCAAGCGAATCATACTGCTCGGCCGACGCGCTGACAGTTTCTTGCCACGATAAACTATTATGGCTATAACTGAATATGTCTAATTGCCATCGGCTAAAATCAACATCGGTGCAAGCGCTGATATTGGTGGACAAAACATCATTAGCGGCATTTGCTCCGCTACATCTTTGCACCTTAATGCGCGACTTGTCCAAGGTGGTATTTACCATGTTACGGCTAAATAAAGCCAACAATGAGGCATTGGTGCAAGCCGGGGTGGTAGTGCCCCTAAACGGCGAGGGGCTTTGTAATTTTTCGGCCAAACCATTGTCGCCTACGCTACAAACAGGGTTTTCTATAACAATCGGATCGGTAAAATTGTTATGGCCGGGACAAGATCCCTGATTGCCGGTAGTTAATTCTACGCTGGCAATACGGAAATAACCCTTATCAGAGGGGGCAAACAAAGCGTCTTGATAGGTCCGCCAATCGGTCTCCTTTTGCGCCGTAGAAGTTGCTTTTGACCTGACAAAATCATTAACAATGGAATAATTGGCCGTTCCCTGGCTCCAAACACCGCTGGCTTGTTCCTCTTCGCGCCAACTCCAATTATAAGTGTCGGCATTAAGAATGATACAAACATTGTCTTCGCTGACAACATCGGATTTGTGTGGCTGTTTCTGACCGTAATATCGGCTGATAAACTTTTGCGGCGAGCAATGCACGCAACCGACGCGACAATATTTGTCATTATCGCTTTGGCTGCGGGTATGGAAATTCCAACAGAAGGCGGCGTTGGGGAATTTCGCCGGATCATCGCAACCTGACGATTGCAACGCCTGCCCGTCAGCATATAGAGGGAATCCCTCATAACTGATAACTCCGCTGGTAAGCACTATTTTATAATCAGCATCAGCTTCCAGGGACTGGGGCATAAATTCAAAATAATCAAACAAGTCAGGACTGCCAAAATCACGACTGGCATAAGGACTAAAAGAACCGTTAGGCACTACCGCTTGCCACTCCCCGGCGCCATCCTTTTTATAAATTTTCAAGTTCTTCCAACCCGGTGTCACTAAATCTATTCCGGTTAACGATTGCACATTCATGGGTCGATTGAATCTGGCTGAAATGGCGGCATTTAAACAAGCATCGGAATTAGTCACTCCCGGGATAACCGTCGTCCATCTGTCTGATGGCGTCGGCGAAGGCAGGTTATCCTCATCTTTGCAAGTTTGGCTACGGGAACAGTCCACTACGACATAAAACTTCTTCGGTCCCAATTCATGAGTAGCCAAAAACGTCCAAGAATATAATGATAATGAAGCTTGTTGTCCTGTCGGATAACAAACTTGATTAGGCAGCGGCTCACAACCGCCCCAATGGCCGTTAGCTTGGCAAATACGCTGCTGTTGGCAGTTACCCAAGGCCGGACAACTCTTTAAATCAACTTGGTTGGGCGTACATAATTGGGCCTTTGGTACGCAAGTGCAAGCATCGTGAGCAAGCGAAATCTCATTGATCACTAAATGATCAGTGGAAGACGATTTTCCAACCGCGTTCTGTTGGCCCACCGAGGAATTAGAAAAATAAATAAAGTCATTAGCCGAACCGGTGTCTAAACCATCAATTTTTCTTCCCCAAGAACCAGGTGAAAAAGCCACCGTCGAAGAACTGTAAGCAACCACATCGGCAATTTCATCGCTTACCCCCCTAACGAAAGCAATGGTGCCTTGATTTTTGCTAAGCTTAAAATTATTGCTGGGGTTGAGTGTTGAAGTGCTAATAATAAAATAATCACCGGCCTTCAAAGTAACGCTTTCCGGTATGTAGTAGGTTACGGCACTGTTATCATTCAATAAATCATTAATACTCTCCTGTTTGCCGGAATAAATAATACGCCAATTGTCTAAGTTAATATCGGAAATTGTGGGATTATAAATTTCCACCCATTCCTCGTCTGACCTTACGGTATCGCAACCCAAATCACTGCCGCAATTTTGCGGGTCACAAGTGCCATCATGCCATAAATCAGACAAGCAGCGACGGCCGGATTGCGGAGCAAGCGAAGCCAAGAATGACCAAGAATACAACCCCAACGAGGCCGGAGTAACACCCAAATAAGAAACGCAATTGGGATCATCTTTAACGCAAGCTCCCCAAGTATTATCTACTCGGCAAGTTTTCTTGCCCAGACAACCGCCCAAATCGCAACCGGTAACGGCATTCTGTGTCGGATCGGAGCTATAAACACATTCCTGGTCGATTGGTTTTTGGCAAGTACAGTTTTTATCCATATCGCAATCGGAGCGATAAAACCATTTACCGACATCTTCTGTTTTATTACTGCACCCCTGGCAAGCCAGATTATTTTTACAATCGTTACTTGAGGCCAAGCAAACCGCAGGATCGTTGCTGACACTTGCACCGCACGGATCACCTTCTGATCCATTACCGATATTAAATAAAATCGAATTGCTATAACCATTATTATAAACTCTGACCGCTGATTTTCCGCGTTTATTCTCCGGCACCACATCTTTGGCTGAAGTGTTAGTCCAGGAGGTGGCGGCAGTGGAAGTTATACCGACTAAATTACTAAAATTGGTACCGGTATCCCTTAAATACCAAATCACTTTTCCCGTGCCATCAGCAGCAAAACCGCGACCCGTCAAATCGACGGATGTCGGGAAAAGCCCGCTGGTCGGATCAATTGAGCACAGACCTGGCAATTCAATATTATTAGCCAAGAACGGCCGAGAATTACTGGTTAGGGGTATTAACGGCTTGGTTTTGTTGACAACTTCAATGTCATAATTGGCCGGCAAATCATTAATTGAATCCAACCCTGCCGGCACTTCAACTATAATTTTGTTATCCTGCCACGCCGTGGCGCAATCAGCCAACTTAGCTAAAGTAATAACACCATCGCTTTTAGCGATAAACCTGACTTCGCCTACGACTTGGCCGAAACCGCTGCCATAAATAGTCAAATAATTGCCGACAGCGCCATAACCGACATCATCAGCCAAAGAATTAATATCATTCAAATCACTATCATTGTTAAGATCAAAAGACGGATCAAGCCAGTTAATCGCCGGATCGCCGACACAATAACAATTAGTACCGCAATAATTAGTGCAGTTAGAATCAGCGCAGGTTAGATCGTCAGGACGGGTGCAAGAAAAACCTGGGCAGTTCTGGGTACAACCGCCACCGCAATCAACGCCCTGCTCGTCTGCATCCTTAAAGCCATTAAAACAATGGGCGGGAGAAAATTTAACTTGCACCTTATTAGAATAATAAGATTTATCATTAGCAAAAGACCTTAAAGTGGTGGAAGTTAGGTTTTGATATTCAGTTGAAGAAGTATCCCAAGGAAAGGTGGTGGAGGCAGCATTGTATTGCCGGCCATTTATGATAACCGTTTGCGAATTAACATCAGTTGCGCCAACCTGAACTTCAGTTGAGCCATTCAAATCAAATAAAGATAAATCATTAACCGTATCTTCAGAATTATAAGAATATACCTTTACTTGCAGGGTGGGGCTTTGGGGAATTTGCACGCTACCGGAAAAACCGATTGAGCATTCGCGACTGCGACGTTGCGGCAACCAATTAGGAAAGGCGGGATCGGAAAACTCACAAATTGTCGCTCTCTTTTTGGTAGCATCAAATAAACAATCAACGCCGATACAACTCGGCACACAGGTTGAATCGGTTTGGGCGCAACTGCCCCAAATTTCATCGTCACCGCAGACTTGCTCTCCACCACAACCGCCGATAGTGCAGGATCTGACATCATCAGGAGTACACGTTTGTCCTTGCGGATTAAACCAATACATTAAGAAAGTAGTAACGGCAAAAGCGGAAAAAATGATCACTAAACCAATAATGGCATTATAAATGGTTCTCTTAGCCTTATTGACCTTATCTGGATCGCCGCCGGCCGTCATCCAAGTAAAACCACCATAAATAATCAGCAACACCACGACTACTCCGAGCAAACCGAAAAGTATTTGCAAAATCCGCCCGATAATCATGCCTAAGCTGGCAGTGCCGAAAACTCCCGACAAGCTTTCCAGTGTCGGAGCAGCCGGCGCCTGCGCCAAAACAAAATTACCAACAGCAAAAACCGCTGCCCAAACAAGCAGAGACAAAAATATTTTTAATTTTACTTTACGTTTTGAAGGCATGATCGCCTATTAACTTAATTTTAATTACAGCCGGCGCCGTCGCAACACTTGCCCAAACAGCACTTAGTAACTCCGCTGGCGTCAGCTATGGGGAAATCCTTAGTTATTACCCAACTGCCATATTTAAATTGAGTCGTATCAATGGAAGTGGCAATCGGTTCCATGCAAGTCTTGGTACAATTCGGTCTAGCGCCGACGATATCCTTACAATTCATATAGCCGAAGGAAACGGGATTAACCTTATTAACCGGAGAGGGCGTAATTAAACCCAAATCAGTAACGCAACCAGCGGTATTATATTCATCATTGATTTTATAACGGCATTTATTGAATTCAATATTAGCCTGATAGCCCCAACCTGATGGCAACGTTGCTGGATCAGCTGCCGCGTTCTGCGGACCGGCGCCCGGCAAGTAACAATTCTGCGTAATTGATTCTAAACCTGAACCGGCACCGGGCGCATAAGTTACCGCCTGATCGTAAGGATTATGATTAAGTAGGGCCGCGCTATAATCAATCAGGCCGTCACCCGAACCCTGACCGTAAACATCGCCTTCATCTAAATTTTTTACGCTGGCCCAATAACCGACGGGATTAGCGTTTTGCGTCACTGTATTTAACATTAGGAAGCGGATATAAAAATCCCTGTCCGCCAAGCCCTCGCCATAACCGAATCCCGGCTTTAAGGTTACGGGATTCATTAAACGATCGAAAGAAAAAACAATGGGATCGCCAAAAGTTTCATTAATATCCTGCCCCCAACGTTGATCACCCTTCGGCTGAATAGAAAATAACAATGGCGCCTTGTCGTCAATAACTGTTGAAACGAAAAATGACCAGGAAAAATCATCACCTTGAGCCGAATTAGTATTATAAGTCGGTTTTTCAATGCCATTATCAATGGTAAAAGTATCGTTTACCAGGTAGGGATTAGCCAAGCCGGAGTAACCATAAAGCGTACCGGTGACGACTCGCCCCGTATGGCCTTCGGCTATGCCCACTATTTTACCCTTATCATCGGTTGCGCTGGTATAGTTGCCATTTAAGGAGTTACCGGCCATATCCATGATACCGACAGTGCTTTCTAAGGCAGCCTTCGGATAATAAACGCCATTCTTCTGACAGCGATCATAAGCGTCGCCGTCACATTGGCCGCCCCAACGCTTGCACCAGCTATTATCACTATCATCTATACCCCCACCTTTGCACGATTGCAAAACAGCCGCAGAAATTACCACCCTGAACGGCTCTGACTTAGCAGCCGCTCCAGTCGAAGGGTCAATCCAGCAATATCTTTCTTTGCCGCAAGCATTTTTGCCGCAAGCGTAAATACCGGTCATCTGTACTGTTTTGTATTGATTGGAAATTTCATATTTTATCCTATCTGCCGCGATATCGGTCCAAACATCACCGATCTTATTTTGAACCTTAATGGTATTAGACAGACTCAGCGGGTTAACCGCTTTGTTAAAAGTAACGAAAAAAACGGAATTATTATAAGGATCCGGCGCCGCTCCTTGCGGAGTCTTAAGTTGAGCCTTATCTTTTCCGGATAAATCGCCAACAACCGTCATGGTGTTATCAATCGCCGATTTATCAATGCTCAAAGTATTAGCTCCCGCTCCCTTGGGTTCAATAATCAAATATCTAAACAAACCGATTGATGCGATAGAGACATTCACCGAATTCCTGGCTTCGGAGCTGATAATAGCACTACGCAAATTTTCCAACGTGTCGCTAACATTGGCCGACTTGATTACGGCGATGTAATTGACAGTTACCGGCTGACCGTCAGCTCCGACTTGGGTTTTAGCGATATTGGCATCGTTAATATAAGCATCGGAAGCAAAAATAAAATTAATTTTACTGGTGCTGTTATTAATAGTATAAGTATCGCCGGTAACGGCTGTTTCGGCAGTGAACCTCCATTGGCTGCCCCGAGGGAACGTGCCACCCTCAGCGGCGATAGTTAAACCATTGCCCAAATCAAAACTTACGCCGTTTACTATAGTAAAAGGTTTACCGCTGAGCGGAGCCGGGGAATCGGCAGAAAATACAGCCGTTCTGCCGTCGCTGGAAACAGTAAAATTAGCAGTGCCCGCGCCGAGCTCAAAACCGCTTTGCGCGCTGACATAAGCCTTAAAGCCGGCAGGAATATTACCGCCGGAATTAATCAATTCCTTTCTCAGCGGCCGGCCCAAAAAATACTCGCCCTGCAGTTTGATTGGTTTCTCCGCCTTCAGATCAACCAAAGATTGAATCGTAGTGGTTGACCGTCCTAACGTAGACTGGGAAGATGCTGAATATAAATCAGGAAGGGTATCGGGGTAGGGATAAACCTCATACTTTACGATCTGCGGCGGATCCAAGTCCATTTTGCCGTTGGTTTTGAAGGACCAAGCAAAATAATCCATTTTCCATAACTTAAAGATTGATTCGCCGGTGGAAGAGGCAATGATGCCGTTCTTTAAAGTTACCATGAACTCTCGATTGGCGTTATCCTCTTTGCCTAAAAATGATTTAGTCATGAAAACAAAGGTTTTGGCATTGCCCGGAGTTTGAGTAACGGTTGTATTGGCACCAGCAAAAACCTGAGCAGTGAAATCGCCTGTTCCTAAGCATTTACGCGGAGTGGAGGCCGTATCAGCTTCACAAATTTCAATATTATTGCTAGCGCTATTAGAACAATAACCCTCGGCATTGGGGACGCAAATACTATCCGATTTAATATTTGATTTAAAAGTTACGACAATTCTGGTGTCAATTGACACATCCGCCTGATTAGGCGCAGGATAAACGCTTTCAATCGGCCCATTGCCGATGCCGCCTCGCCCCCAATCATCCGGTCCGCCCGGTATGCCTCCGCCTCCGCCCGCGCCGCCGCCTCTTGGACCGAACAATCCCATCAGCCAAGTAGTAATGGCAAAGGCCGCGAAAATGATTATTAAACCGATAATAGCGTTATAAATGATTTTTTTGGCTTTATTGACTTTGTCCGGATCTCCGCCGGCCGTCATCCAAATAAAACCGCCATAAATAATAAGTAATAGTACGATTACGCCCAATAAACCAAAAATAACCTGCAAAACCCGGCCAATATAAGTAGTAAGCGAGGTTTCGGTAGCGATTCCGGCAGCTTGTCCGACAGCCTGCAAATTAGCGTCTTGCGCTAAGACCGAGCTGGCGAAAAGAAAACCGAAAAAAGAAATAAAAAACACCAAAATAAGCGCCAACGCTCGTTTGGTGTTTCCAGTCACGATCAAAAACGACTTTAAATTCCCGCCCCGGGCGGAATTTGATCGCGAGAACTTTTGCATAGGGACAAAAGCTTTTGACATAATTGCTATTTATACTCGGACTAAGTCCGATTATTTATCACCTTCCAAATGATTAATCCTATAAAATGAAAAACCCGTTAAAATACAAAATAAAATCTAACGATTGCCTTACTTTTGATTTTAATAATCCGGTTTGACTATTTGCTTATTTCTTCCTTAACAATCTTACTCACCATAGTGCCGTCGGCGGCGCCCTTAGCGGCGGCCATGACCAATCCCATAATCTTGCCAAAACCGGCCATACCCAAGTTACCCTGCTCAGCCATAATCTTAACCACCAGTTCCCTAACCTGTTCTTCGGTCATTTGTTCCGGTAAAAACTTAGAGATTAAATCAATTTCCGCCTGTTCTTTAGCTGCCAGCTCTTCACGGTTGGCCTGCCTATAAGAAGCAATGGAATCCTGGCGTTTCTTCACTTCTGACTTTAAAACCGCCAAAACATCTTCATCGGAAAGCAACTCTTCCTTAGGCATCAGTTTTTCTATCTTTTTATTGGCGATAGCGGACTTAAGCAAACGCAAGGTGGAAACAGCGGCTTCGTCTTTGGCCTTGTAGGCAATCATGAACGCTTCGCTAATTTGTTGATCTAACATATATTAGTCCTTAGATCTATAAAGTTTAAAACCTATAAATTTAAAAATTATCGGTTTGGGACTTTACTGATTTTAACTTATAAATAAGTTCCTTCACGCTCCTTCCAACCTGAATTAAACAGATTGGAAAGCAGCCTAAAGGCCTTATAAATTATCTCTTATATCCGCCACGAGTCGGTTCTTCCACTAATTTGCCTATTTTTTTCAAATATTCGCGTTTGACGGTAATTTCTTCTCGGCGGGCAGCGGCTGATCTGACGGCGGTTTTGTTCTTTTTCGGCTTATGGAAACGAATTTTCTTAGCTTGCAAAATTCGGCCGCTCTGCTGAACTTTTTTGGAAAACCTGCGCACTAACGCCTCAAAGCTCTCACCTTTCTTTCTTTTTACTTCTGCCACAATTGTTCACCTCTCTTTCTTTTGATTAATTATTATATAAAAGTTGAAAGCTCAAAATGAAAATCTTCATTCGCGCTTTTCAATTTTTGATTTATCATGCTTTAATAATCATCTCCGCCAGAATCTGGCGCACTCTCTTCAACAATAGCTTCTGCCGGTTCGTCCATCGCGTTTAAATCATTCTCCGCTTCTCTTTCGCCATAATCATGTTTGAAACGCTTATGGGATAAAGCGGCCTTGGTTTCTTCCGTGTCTATTACCGCTACTCCCTCATCACTGTTATATCTCTCCAGCCGCTTAGTCAATTCAGTTTCAATCTTATTAAAATCAACAATCTCTTGCACGCCGCCATTCATATCACGAAACATGATTGTGCCGTCACTGACTTCTTTCTGCCCCAAAATCAAACAATATTTAACTTTTAATCTGCCGGCCTGCTCCAGTTGCGCCTTCAAACCGTCCTTATAAAAAGCTTGGGACAATTTGAATTTATGACGCAATGCCTCGTATAAAACAATGGCTTTTTTCTTAGCGCTTTCGCCTAACTGGGCGATAAACACGTCGGGCTGGTAAGGTTCAGCCACATCCGGATTTTTTTCCCGCAATTTTGCTATTACGCGATCCATACCGATAGACAAGCCGCAAGCCGGAGTATTCTCTCGTCCGCCCATTAATTCTATCAAACCGTCATAACGCCCGCCACCCCCCAAGGCATTTTTACCGTCCGGATCATCAACCGACCAATATTCAAAAATCGTTCGATTGTAATAATCCAAACCGCGTACAATCCAAGGATTGAGAACGTAGGGCAAATCAAGCTCGTCCAAATACTCCAAAACTTTCATGAAATGTTTTTTGCATTCGTCATCCAAATAATCTAAAATTTGAGGCACGCCAGCCCTAAGTTCTTGGCAACCGGGATCTTTGCAATCAAGCAACCGCAAGGGATTCTTGGTTAAACGCGCTTCGCAACTCTCACATAAATTCTTGGCGTGCTGACGATAGTATTTTACCAAAGCCTTTTTATACTCTTCACGGCAAGCGGGACAGCCGATGGAATTAACTTGAATAGTCGCTTCTATGCCTAAATCATTAAGCAGATTATAGCCCATCAAAATCAGTTGGGAATCCAAAGCCGGACCATCTTCTCCGATTGCCTCATAACCGGCCTGATAAAACTGACGGAAACGTCCTGATTGCGGTTTCTCATGGCGAAACATCGGACCGTAATAAAAAAACTTTACCGGTTGAGGTTGATTCAATAAGCCATGTTGGATAAAAGCGCGCGCCACACTGGCCGTACCTTCTGGACGCAATACCAAATTGTCTCCGCCCTGATCAATAAAGGAAAACATTTCCTTTTCTACGATATCGGTCTGCTTGCCAATACCCCTGGCAAAAACGTCGGTGTACTCTAAAATCGGCGTTTCAATTTTGCCATAACCGTAATCGTTGGCGATTTTAGTGGCAACATTCTCCGCTAATTGCCAATATTTTTGATCCTGCGGCAAAACATCACGCATGCCGGTAACCGTGATAAATTCACGACCCCGTTTTTTTCTGGGTTTATCAACTGATTCTTTATCTGTTTTTTTAATTCTGGACATAATTTAAAAATTTTCAATTACCGATTAACACTCAAAATAAAATTTCATTCTACTTATACTCTGGCGTGCTAAAAACGGTAAAACGGCTAAAAGGCCAACCACGAATCCAGGTTCGGCCGACAATCAAATCTTTCTTAACTAATCCAAAAATGCGAGAATCCAACGATTGTCCGCGATTGTCGCCCAACAGAAAGTATTCATCTTCGGCTAAAGTAACCTCGCCATAACCGCGCACCGGCAAAACCGTCTCTGTCCCTGCCAATAAATAAGATTCTTCTAATTTATTACCGTTAATATACACGGCATTGTCTTGAATTTTTACTTTGTCGCCGGGCAAACCGATAACGCGTTTAATGAAATACTGCTTAGTGTCTTTGGGATATTTGAAAACAACGATATCACCGCGTTGCGGTTCATTGAACCGGTAGCTTATTTCATCAATAATTAGGTACTCATGGTCATAAAAATTCGGTTCCATGGATGCTCCTTTGACATAGAAAGGTTGAATTAAAAAATACCTGACCGGTAAAATAATGGCCAAAGAAATAATGGCCACCCTGACCATTTCCCAAATAAATTCGGAAATCGCCTGCCATCGAGAACGATTGAGATTAAAGCCGTCAGAAATCTGATAATTATCCATAAACACTAAAAATCGACTAGAGATAAAACAATCGAGTTATCCCCAACTGCATTAATTATTATATTTTAATCATAACATAAAATCTTAGAATAAATCAAGTTTAAAAAACTCTTTTTTCCACAATTGATCAAATTAAAACAATATGTTATGATATATGAAGATATTCAACTTTCAAAAAAATTAATAAACGGCTATATTTAGCTACTTTCGTCTAATTCAATTGCTTTTAATTTTTTAAAAAATCTAAAAAGAACGGACCGAGATTATGTCTGACCCTATCAGAGTCAATTTCATCAATGATCCAATAATTCAAGAAAAACCGGCCATTACTGTCAAACAGCAAAAATCGCCAGACCCAGAAACAGCCGGACCAGCCGTGTCTGCTCCACGCAGGCGGCATTTTAGTTTTAAAAAGTTAATTATCAGCTTAACCATAGCAATAATTATAGTTTTTATTGTTTTTTCATCTTCTATCGCCTTCTCTAACGAGAATTTAATCAAAAACTTATCTCAATTCAATTGGCTGAGTCAAGTCGGCAGTTTAATCACTTCTGCCGATCGTGAACTCAAAGGTGAAGGCGAGGATCGCATTAATTTCGTTATTATGGGGATCGGCGGGGGCGACCATGAAGGAGCGGAACTGGCAGACACGATTATCCTGGCCAGTTATAAACCGTCCACCAAACAAATCGCCCTAATGTCTATCCCTCGGGATCTGTACGTCAAAAGTCCGGGGTATGGCTGGGTGAAAATCAACGGCATCCGTGCCATTGCCGATAAAAAGAAAGCCGGCAGCGGCGATGAAGCAATGCGACAAACTCTTTCCGATTTACTGGACATTGATATCCAATATTACGCCACGGTTGATTTTGACGGCTTTGAAAAACTGATCGATGACTTTGGCGGCGTCGATGTGGATGTAGAGCGTGATCTCATAGATTATTCTTATCCTATTCGCGGTCGGGAAGATTCCTATCCGATCGAAAGCCGCTATGAAAAATTAATCATAAAAAAGGGCCAACAACATATGGATGGCGCTTTAGCCCTTAAATACGCCCGCAGCCGCCACGCCTTGGGTACGGAAGGATCTGATTTTGCCCGTTCCAAACGCCAGCAAAAGATTCTTTTGGCCCTGAAGGACAAGATTCTGGCGCCGGGCACCTTCTTTAACCCGCAAAAAATCAACGGTCTGCTGGAAATGTATAACGAAAACGTCCATACCAACCTTCAAGTTTGGGAAATCATGCGTCTGTTACAATTCGGCCGGGATATTGATTTTAACCAAGGCATTATCACTTATAGCCTGGTTGATGGAACTGAACAATTTTTATACGATCAGATGGTCAGCGGCGCTTACGTGCTTTTGCCTTACGGCGGCAACTACGACAAAATAAAATTCATTTGGCAGAACATTTATCTGCCGGAAATCGGCAAGGACTTGCTGATTGATAAAACCAAATGGGCCGAATTCAAGGATGCAACTTCCACCAAGGCCACTACCACCTCGTCAACTGCCGCTACCATAAAAACCAACAACACGACCGACGACTCCGCGACCAAACCCATTGCCGCGCCGACGGAAACCGCTAAACTCTACCCCAATGATCCGACAACCCAAGGTGAATCAACCTATCAAAAAGAACAGGCGCGCATTGAAATATTAAACGGCACCATGATCACCGGCTGGGCCGGACAAGAAGCTGGCAAGCTCAAAGCCAAAGGATTTAATGTGATAAACAGCGGCAATGCCGCCACCAAAGGGTATGCTTCAATAAAAATTTATGATTTAAGCGGCGGCAGATATCAGCTAACCACTTCAGAGTTGCAAATTATCTATGGCGTAGAAGCCATTGCCCCGCCGGCCGGCTTAAAATCATCAGCTGATATTGTTATAATTTTAGGCAAATAAAAAAATAATATGAAAAAATTCGGTAAGCCAGAATTAGGTTATACTGGCGGACAAATCGAGGAGGAATTATTTGCAGAAGTAAATCGGCCATTACGCCTGACATTTGAACAATGGTTGAAAAATCGTGATAAGTTTAGAATGTCCAAATCAGAAATGTTTAGACTCATTAAAGAAAACCAACCAGCAGCCCCAACCACTCCCGATACTGATTTTGCCTACGATACCCAATCGGAAATAGTAGAATTATTGCAAAAAGAAGAAGAATTTTCTGAGGTTGATTATAATGATTTACTTTCTAGAGTTAAGTTTTTTACTGCTGTAAATTCTCCCTTGGATTACGGCTTAGGCATTGATGCTTTTTTTGAAATTTATTTGGACGATGAGCACTTTATAAGAATTACCCTGGATGCGGCCGGTTGGGAAAAAGGAGATTATAAAGCTGATATTTTAATTGTTTATCCTGAAGAAGGAATTGACCCCAAAGAAGACAAAAAGGACTGGAAAAAATTCATTCAAGATCAAGCCCAATTTATTGTGGAAAAATTTAAATCTAAATTAAAAAACCATGAAGTCGAAAGAACAAGAGGAAATATCAAAAAGGCTGTTTAACCAAATAAATAAAGCTGTTGCTGACGGAAACCATTGGCCTGATGTAAACATTATTAAAGAAGCATTATCAGGCGACGCGATAATCGCGATATTTTGCCATGGTTGCGGATTTACTCAGGGATTGACTCAAGAAGGATTAAATATTATAGCCCAGGATACCGAGTTAAAATTGACAGAAAATAACAATGGAATTTTTATCGGAGTTGATCGCTGTAATTTATGTGATGATAATTTAGAAAATTTAAGGATTGAAAAATTATAACCTATTACCCAATAAAAACAACCGCCAAATGGCGGTTGTTTTTATTATTATCTCTATCTTCTTTTATGATGCTTATGAGACGGCATTTTAGGCAATGCTTGCGACCCCAACCAGGCTAATTCAAACAAGGAAACGAAAGTTTCGTAAATATTTTTATCCTCAATAATCACGCCGTTTAATTTATCCTTCAGCGAGGCAATCCGGACCTTATTATCAAAAAAAGCGATATCGCAATTAATCGGGAATCTATCAGCCGAAATTCTTAATCGTTCATCAAGCGGACTGGGATGAGCGCGATCCTCGCCTTCCTTTAAAGTAAATATGGCTTTAGTTTTTGTTTTGCTGGCTACTCGATCTTGGTAAGCTTTATTGACTTCTTCTGCCGAGTACACTTTGCGCAAATCATCCAACGAGAAAAAGGCGCGGATAAGCTGTGATTTGGAAGACATCTGCTCTTGCACCATCGTTCGCAAGCCTTCTTTGCCTTCAAAAAACCTAACCACCGGCTTATTCTCCTGCTTATTGTAAATCGCTCGCAATTGCGGCATCAAATCATTAATCATTTTTTGCTTTTCTTCTATCTCTGCCTTTTCTAATTCCAGCGCGCTAATAATCATTTCCGGCGATTCGGCAATGTAGCGGACTTTTTTATCTTTGCCGGCATAAGTGCTGCATAAGCCTTTTTTGATCAAAGAATCCAAAATCACATAAGTGGTCGGCCGATTAACGCCGGCTTTTTTGGAAATATCCTGCACTGAAGCTTGGCCCAATTCCAAAGTAGCCAAATAAACTTTGGCTTCTTTGTCGGATAAACCGATTTTTTTCAATTCATTTATAAACATATCTAGTATAATTAATGTCTATATTATTTTAGCTTAAATTCATTTTTTAAAAAAGAGGGGGCGCTTCCGAACTCGTCGGAGCGCCCCTTAGGTACCATTAATGTTCTTGTCTACTGACTGCTAGCCGGTTCTTATTATTGCCCCGGTAGGCAGTCATCGCACAGTCTTTTTTGACTTTTTTGACCCTTTTTGCGAGTCTTGAGCCTTCAGAGATTCAATCATTGTTTAGATCAACCGAGTCCGCCCATAGCTAAGCTACTCCTTTCTGATTCAGTGGTGTAACGGTTAGATAGCGATCACTCCAAGCCCCGACGCGCGCCAGATCCAGATTTGAACCGGAATCATGGCGCAGAGGGTGGGTGGAGTTATCCGCTACCCATAACCATCTCCTTTCTGCGGTTGTGGCTATTGCCGATTACTTCTTGTTAAACGCCGCCTTCATCATAAAAACAACCACCGCCACCACCAGTCCGAGCTGAATCGCCTGCATCGCCAATGGCCCCAATTCAGCAAAGAGTTGATTACAGGCATCAGCCAAGACTCCTGGAAACAAACGGACAAACACCAGCGAAGTGCCAATACCTGCCAATGTTCCCAGAAACCGTTGCGGCGTGCCAAAGAAAAAACGCAAATAGCTATTCATTTTATTCCCCCCGTTGCTTTTCCACCGCGCGTTTGTCGCGTTGGCGGTCGTATCCCTTCTTGCCCAGTTTACTGCCATGGACACCGCCGGTTTTGACAATCGTCGGCCCGCGCTGTTTCAAAAGCAACTCCATCGGTTTAATAACCCCAACTAAAATAGTTCCTTTTTTGCTGTGACTCATAATTCTCTCCTTTTAAAGTTCTTTAGCTTCTAGTCAGCCCTATACTGACTTTTAGCTTGATATATCAGTATATCACATAGTATAAATTTTGTCAACAGCAATTAACAAAAACTTATCCACAGCCCCTATTTAAAACCAAGAAAAAACGAATGATTAACAGCTTAAAAGTGTTTTTGATACGATTATGTCAGCTTTAACTGACATAATTATAATAGAATATTTTATCTAAATTTAGATAAAATATTAATAAAAAAATAAATTATTTATAATAACCATTGACAAAATAATTTTAGTGTGATACAATGATTTATCAACCTGGTGAAACCAATGTCAAAACTTTCCGACAAGGAACAAAACCCAGGGTGATAGATTGAACTAAAATTGACAATCAAACAACCTCAAAATCCGTTGATAACCCGATTAAACTGATTAAAAACGGATTAAGTTCTGCCAAATTAGACTGGATTTTCCAGTTTAATCGGCTTAACTGGAGGCTAGCAAGCTTGCTCCTAAATGAGCTTCTGCCCCGTTTCTTGCAAACGGGGTGAAATAAAGCCTACTATCTCCGGCTGTCGGAAAGATTTATTTGATATGGGTCCCCGAATATTTTTGCTTCGACCTAACGGTCTTAACGCAAAAATTTCGAGGATGACATTGACGGATAATCAGCTAAATAAAACTTGTCGTGCTAAGAACCTTAAATAATAATATTACTGACGCGTCTGTGCCGAATTGCCTTTCATAAATTATGAAAAATAATTCGGTGCAGATGCGCGCAGGCATCCGAGCACTACCTTAGAAAAGCTGGCCATCCAAATACGACACCTGATCAGGTCGTTGAGGGAAACTCGGCAGTAAGGTAACACAGCCATATAGGGCTGTTCTAAACTTCCGTCATTTCATCGTCATGGCGATGGATGTGATGCGGAAGGACACCTCCTCATTACCACAGCGGTAAAAGACCGCTGGAGGAGCTGAATGGATGCCTGGTAAGCATCCGGATTATCCTGAACAGGCTAAGGGGGCAAGCAGATCCGCCAAGAAGGTGGAGCGGCTGATGGCAAAGCTTAAGCTTGCATCCCATAAAACGCCTAATGTTCAAGATAATCCACTGCGCAAGAATAGTTTCTTAAGGGACGAGAAGAGATGTATTACGGCTTTAGCTGAGTAGGATGGAAAAAACCATCGCAAAAAGCAGCCGATCTCTGATCGTGCCCGAGGTTCCTCCGGCAACCGTAATGGCGGTTGCATGAGAGAAGTCCGACCGATCGGGCTTCAAAGCTATAGGTCGAGGCAGCGGCCATAATAGTAAAAAGACGGGGAGATGACAGCTGAAAATGCTGTTTCTTGACCCCGCCTGCGATGAAAACCTCATCGCCACGTGGAACTACGCCGAGATCGTAGGAAGCGCTCACGGCTAATGTGAGATGGGTGTGAGGACACCAAGGAGGCTGGCTAACAGCAACCACTGCACGGTTTTTCTGGTGATTTTTACAGTCGGGAAAAATCACCGTTCCACTTTAGCGAATAAATTATTTGTTCACTAAAGCGGACATTAAAAAACCCAATAACCACAGGGAGGATACAATCATGGAAAATCAAGCAACTGGCTTGGTTAATGACCAACTTCGCTCCCAACTGGTAATATTAGTCAAACACGGGATTATGCCTCAGCCCAAACCGCTAAAAAATATGGTGCGGGCCAGAAGGATTAATTTTGAAGAAGATGGTGCTAGCAATTTTGGTTATTCTGAAATTGTGCTCTGCGTTAATGGCCGAGCTCATTTGAAGGTCAGTCATAGCTGGTTGGAAAATGGCGACCATGATGAAACTAACAATTCAGCAACGGTAACTCGTTGCGATTGCCATAACTACCATGATCTGCTGATTAACGCAGAACATGCGGATTTGATCGAAAAATTTCTGCAAACTGATGAAGACCAAAAATTAGAACAAACATTTGCACCATTTACATTTCCGTGTGACTATTTACAAAACCAACAACCAGGAGATTTATCATGAGCGATACGAGACAGAAGTGCCAGTTGTGCGGTGGTTTGGGTATGAATGGGGCCAAGTGGCTGGTTAAGACGAACGACGGCAAATCCGTCCAGGTGCATAAGCCCTGCGGCGAAAAGCTGATCGAATCGGCACCAGCTGAGGTAGGCGCTAAACTCGTCCCGAGTCCCGAGCTGAAAGCCGAATGGACCGCCAAGCGGACCGAACGACAAGCCAGGGACTTTTGGGCGAGCCGATGCCCGCAACTACTTGAGATCAAGAAAGATCTTGAGCAAAAGGAGAACACGACATGACCTAGCACCCTTACAGGTTTTGATGATTTACCCTTAAAAAATCATCAGCCCACTTGAGTGAATAAATTATTTGTTCATTAAAGCGGACGTTACTAAACATCAAAAAGAGGGATAACCATGAATGATGAAGACAAACTTCGCCGACACCAAATTCGACAACTCAGTCAGGCCAAAGACCATGCCAAACGTCGGCAAATAGGTCGGAAAAGACAAGCCGGTACCGAAGACCTGACCAAAAACCAATTTGAGAAAAAATTTCCGCACCTATCAATCAAAGTTTGGTATGCCCAGCGCTGCTTTGTTGGCAAGGGTTACGATTGGTAAAAAATGTAACTTTTTAAATTAAAAAGACGAGGCGTCAAAACCTCGTCTTTTATAATTGAATAATTAAAATCAAACCACAATACTGACCAACTTGCCTTTAATAAAAATAACTTTCTTGGGCTCGCCAGTCAAATATCTTTTAACGTTTGCATCATTAAGCGCCGCGGCCTTGGCTGTCTCCTCCGTTACATCCGTCGGTAAAACCAATTTTGCTCTAATTTTGCCATTAACCTGCACTGGAATTTCCTTTTCAGCATCAACGACTTTAGCCGGATCATACTCTGGCCATTTTTCTTTAAAAATACTAGTTTCGTGCCCGAGCTGATACCATAATTCTTCACACATATGTGGAGCAAAAGGAGATAAGATAATTAGAAACGATTTTTTGATAAATTCTAAAGAAGCCTCATCTATTTTTTGTTTATCTACTTTTTTTTCTACTTCATTTTTCCCTGTATTCCAAAAATTTATCAAAATCATAAATTGAGAAATCGCGGTATTAAACTTCATTTCTTCTATATCTTCCCCAGCTTTCTTTATTATCCTATGCATTTCTCTAATCATCCAACCTTCATTAGGTGATATCTTATTCCACCAATCTTTATCCTGATAAAATTCCCAAACCTTATTCAAAAACCGATGCACGCCCAAAATATTTTTTGTACTCCAGGGTTTCATATCTTCCAAGGGGCCCATAAACATTTCATACATGCGGAAAGTGTCGGCGCCATATTCTTTCAGGATGTCATCGGGATTAACCACATTGCCGCGAGACTTAGACATCTTCTCTCCATCCTCTCCCAAAATCAAACCCTGATTAACCAGCTTGGCAAACGGCTCCTCAAACGGCACTGCTTCAATATCAAATAGAACCATATTCCAGAACCGAGCATAAAGCAAATGCAAAACCGCATGCTCAGCACCGCCCAAATACAAATCAACCGGCAACCAATACTTCAATTTTTCTTGATCGGCGAAAGCTTTGTCATTGTGCGAATCAATATATCTTAACCAATACCAAGAAGAACCGGCCCATTGGGGCATAGTGTTGGTTTCGCGCTTAGCCGGACCGCCGCAGGTAGGGCAAGTCGTATTAACCCACTCGTCAATGGTCGCGAGCGGCGACTCGCCCGTTCCGGTCGGTTCGTATTTTTCTACTTCCGGCAAAGTCAAAGGCAAGTCTTTTTCCTCAAGCGGCACAATACCGCATTTCTCGCAGTGAACTAACGGAATCGGCTCGCCCCAATAGCGTTGGCGCGAAAATACCCAGTCGCGCAATTTATAATTAATCGCTTTCTGTCCGCAGCCCTTCTCTTCCAGCCAATCAGTCATCTTACCAATTGCTTTGGCCGGCGCCAAACCATTTAAAAATTCAGAATTAACCATCAAGCCATTATCAACATCGGTATAGGCGATATCGCCTTTTTTAATCCGCTCCAACCAAATATCCATTTCGGCATGAACCATAAAATCCAAAGTCAGCTCGTCCGGATTCTTCCATAAAATCTCATTCTGAGCTTCCTTTTCCTCGTCAGAAATATCCACCTGTTCCTCATCAATTAAATCAAACTCTACTAAGTTGGTATAAGAAACACGATTAACATCTTTGTGATTAGCAAAATATTCGGCTCGCACCTGTCCGCCCAAAATCTTGCCATTAGCAAGATTCTTATAACCGGTTTCTTCCAGAACTTCCCGCTTGGCCGCTGCCAGTAAATCCTCATCTTGGCCAACACCGCCCATCGGAAAAGTAACCCAGTTATATTTGTGGGAATGCAAGCATAAGATTTTTCCGGTTTTAGGATTTCTAACCACTACTTGGACGTTATGCCTCTCAATTTTTTCCTTGCCAACGACCGGTGGGTTCCTTTTATCGATCCTCTCCGGAATAATCACTTCAATAATGGGCAAATCAAACTTCTTGGCAAACTCGAAATCCCGCTCATCATGCGCCGGCACCGCCATAATCGCGCCCGTGCCATAGGTCGCCAAAACATAATCGGAAATCCAGATAGGAATTTCAGTATTATTGACGGGATTAATCGCCTTAATGCCTTTTAATTCAACGCCGGTTTTGTCTTTATTCAATTCTGTCCTTTCCAAATCTGATTTATTTTTAGCAGTTACAATATAATCTTCAACTTCAGGAAAGTTACTGATTTTATCTTTCAATTCTTGAACCAATTTATGCTCCGGCGCCAAAACCATATAAGTCGCGCCGAATAAAGTGTCGGGGCGCGTAGTATAAACCCTGATTTTTTCATCACTATCGGCAATCTTAAAATCAACTTCCGCTCCCTCGCTTCGGCCGATCCAATTTCTCTGCAAAGTTTTGATTGATTCCGGCCAAGCCAGTTTTTCAACTCCCTCTAACAATCTATCGGCATAAGCGGTAATCTTTAACATCCATTGGCGCATATCGCGGCGCTCCACTGCCGTACCGCAACGATCGCATTTGCCGTCTTTGACTTCTTCATTAGCTAAACCGGTCTTGCAAGACGGACAGAAATTTATCGGTATGGTGGCTTCATAAGCCAAGCCCTTTTTAAATAATTGCAAAAAAATCCACTGCGTCCATTTGTAATATTTCGGGTCAGTCGTATCCACTTCCCTGTCCCAATCATAGGAGAATCCCAGTGATTGGATTTGGCGTTTGAAAGTAGCGATATTGGCCTCGGTCGTAATTCGCGGATGCGTGCCGGTTTTAATGGCATAATTTTCGGCCGGCAAACCAAAGGCGTCCCAACCCATGGGGTGTAAGACATTAAAACCCTTGAGACGCAAATAACGGGAATAAATGTCAGTTGCCGTATAGCCTTCCGGATGACCGACATGGAGTCCGGCTCCTGACGGATAAGGGAACATATCCAAAACATACTTTTTAGGCTTGACACTAAAATCTTCGGCCTGATCAATTTTGGTGTTCAACCACTTGTCTTGCCATTTTTTTTCTCCGCCCGAAATGATGAATTCTTTGTATGAAGCCATAAAAAAACGCTTTAATTTAGATATTTAAAGATTACCACAAACTAAAGCCTTTTTCAACGGCCATTCTCACCGACTTGGTTTGTTGACATTTTCTGTTGACATTTTCAGCAACCTTTGCTATAATAGTCTATTACTATCAGAACATTGACATTTTAATACAAATAACCCGTTAAAATTTAGTTCTGGGCTGGAAGTTTTGCAATTTCTATAAACATTATTAGCAAACAAAAACCAAACAAAAAGGAGAGGCAAATGACCGAAAGTAAAGACGGGGCAAATATTGGTAAACCCCAAAACGCTGACGATTATGAGAAGGCTACTCGCTATAAATTAATAGAATATTGCGCTGGAGGCAACAGTAATACCTGCTTAGCATTCTTAGCGAATTACTGCTCCACGCGCTTTTATCCTCGTCGTCTTGATTTTAACGCTTATAGCGTCAAAGAACATCCAACAGAGGATCTTAGCGCCTTAACTCCGCTTACCGCTGCTTGCGGCTTAACATTGACTGGCAGCTTCGCCAGACGAAGCGAAGAAGATAAACGGTTAGAAATCGTCAAAAAGTTATTGCAATACCATACCGATCCCAATTTCCAACCGACCGGCAGTAGCTTCTGGAATACGCCTCTCATGATCGCGGCTTGGATCGGCTACGAAAAAATAACCGAACTGCTTCTGCGATATGGCGCCGCGATCAATTGTTCTGATCGCCATAATTCTACTGCCTTGATTTATGCGGCCGGCCAAGGCCACAAAAAAATCGTTGAACAATTGCTTGAGGCTGGCGCTGATCCAGAAATAATCAATAGCCGAGGCTGGTCGGCCATTCACTATGCAGTGGCCAAAGCCTACATTGGAATAATCAGAATTTTAATGAAAAAACAAGGTATCACTCCTGAGGAACTGGGCCTGATTGAAAAAAGCGTTTTCCAGAAAACCAACGTTAAAATCGTTAGCCCGACAATCGTCCAAAACACCTATCCGGCGCCAGGCTGATTATTAATGGCCGGCACAACCATTTTACCTTAGCACTTTTTCCCTCCTCGCAAACAGCTGTCGGTTCGCGAGGATTTTTTATTTTACAAAAACCGCCCCGAAAGAGGCGGTTGAAGTGCTAACTCATAATCAGACGATCGGTTTTTTGTAAAAGCGCCACAACTTCCGGATCATCAATTTTGCCGATTAATTCCAAATCTCCGCTGTTTCGGATATCGGGCCCATACTGCCTCAGCATCACGGTCAGTTGATCATCCGGCCCGAAAGCCGCCCGCATAGTCTGTGGCGCCGGCACCACCAGCCGCAAAATGCCAGTGGACTTTTCTTTAACGACCGTACCGAATGGAATCATGGCTTACCCTCCTGATGTTTAGTTATTCCAAAATCAAGTACTGCAAAAAATTAAATTTATAAGTTTCGGCTATTTCAGTATTTTTTTCAAATACTGGCCGGTGTAACTTTCTTTGACTTTCGCCACATCATAAGGCGTGCCGCTGGCCACCACATAACCGCCTTTCTCCCCGCCTTCGGGACCCAAATCTATCACCCAGTCGGCCGACTTAATGACTTCCAAATTATGTTCAATGATCAATACGGAATTATCCTTATCAGCCAAGCGATTCAAGACGTGCAATAAGCGTTTGATATCCTCAAAATGCAAGCCGGTAGTCGGCTCATCCAAAATATACAAAGTCTTGCCGGTCGGTCGGCGCGATAATTCCGTAGCCAGCTTGACCCTTTGCGCCTCACCGCCGGATAAAGTGGTGGCGGGCTGGCCCAATTTAAGATAGCCCAAACCGACTTGATCAAGGATGTCAAGCTTATCAATGATCTGGTCATGACCGGAAAAAAACTTTTTGGCCTCGGTCACTGACATGGCCAAGACATCGGCGATATTCTTGCCCTTATAATAAATTTCCAGGGCGTCATGATTATAACGCTGGCCGTGGCATTCCTCGCACTCCACATAAACGTCAGGCAAGAATTGCATTTCAATCTTAACCAGGCCATCTCCCCCGCAAGTCTCGCAACGGCCTCCGCCCTTAACATTAAAAGAGAAATGACCTTGCTTAAACCCGCGCATCTTGGCTTCCGGCAATTCGGAAAACAAATCGCGGATATAAGTAAACACGCCGGTGTAGGTCGCGGGGTTGGAACGCGGCGTCCGGCCGATAGGCGACTGATTGATATCAATCACCTTATCCAAATTTTCCAATCCTTTGATCTCTTTATGCTGACCCGGCAAATCTTTGGTGCGATAAAATCTGTTGGATAAAGCTTTGGCTAAAATCTCATTCATTAGGGTTGATTTGCCGCTGCCGGATACGCCGGTGATCACCACTAATTTTCCCAAGGGGATATTAACGGTGATATTTTTCAAATTGAACTCTTTAGCGCCGATGATTTCAATGAATTTGCCATTGCCTTCGCGCAACTGGCTTTTGGCCTCAATGCGCCTGACGCCCGCCAAATATTGGCCGGTCAAAGATTTCTTATTTTTCTTTACTTGGCTGATCGGACCTTCAGCTACCACTTCTCCGCCTAAAGCGCCGGCGCCGGGACCGATATCAATCAGCCAATCCGAAGCCTCCATAATCTGCTCATCATGTTCCACGACAATCACCGAATTGCCCTTGTCGCGCAAGGTCTTCAAAGTATTGATCAACTTCTCCGTATTGCGCGGATGCAGGCCGATAGACGGTTCATCCAAAACGTAAGTTACCGATTCCAAACCGGAACCGATCTGCACGGCCAAACGGATACGCTGAGCTTCGCCGCCGGCCAAGGTATTGGCGGCGCGCGACAAAGTCAAATATTCCAAACCGACATTCCTCAAAAAAGATAATTTTTTCAACGCTTCGCGGATCAATTGTTTGGCTATCTTGCCTTCGCGTTTATCCTCCCATCTTTTGGTGAAACCCGATAAAAACTCTTCCAAATCAGACAAAGACAGATTGGTTACTTGGGAAATATTCTTGCCCTCCACTTTAACCGCCAAACTCTCCGGTTTCAGCCTGGTGCCATGGCAAGTGGGACAAGTGGACACGCGCATATAGTCCTCCAATGTCTTCTGCAAGTATTCCGACTTGGTATCGTTATATTTATCATCCAAAAATTTCAAAACGCCCTCAAACAGCAATGGTTTGCCGTCAACGTAATATTCCTTGCCGTCGCCTTCAAAAATCAAATCAACGACTTTCTCCGGCAACTCGGCCACCGACACATTCAAAGAAAAATCATGGGCTTTGGCGACCGCTTCCAATAATTTCATATTGGAATTTTGGCTGGCAAAATTGCGCGACCAGGGCTTAATGGCGCCCTCGGCCAAAGTCAAGCGCTTATTGGGTATGATCAGATCGCGATCAGGATTGAGTTTAACGCCTAAACCGCGGCAAGCCGGACAAGCGCCGAAAGGCGAGTTGAAAGAAAAGGATCGAGGCTCAATTTCCGGAATGCTTAATTGGCATTTAGCGCAAAAATAATAAAGATTGAAAGGGATTTCCTGAATCTTGTCGGGAGCCTGGGCGGAGGAAACAATGATATTCACAAAACCGTTGCTTAAGTCCAGGGCCAAAAGCAACGCCCTATTCAAACGTTGAAAAGATACATCCTTATCATCCTGCGCTTTAATTTCCTTAGTGATAGGCAAATTATCAAGTTGCACCTCAATCGTATGCGATAAATCCCTATCCAAAGACAATTTACCCCCGGAAATTTCATGGGCTTGATAAAAACTGCCGTCAATGCGGAAAATTTCGTAGTTAACGCGCAAAAGATTATCAATAATCTTGGCATGATTGCCTTTTTTGTTGATTACGACGGGCGATAGAAGAGAAATACGGTTGCCTTCCGGCAATTTGGATAAACGTTCCAAGATCTGCCCGGCAGTCTGGCGGGTCAACGGTTCGCCGCATTTGTGGCAATGCACTACGCCGACCTTGGCGTAAAGCAAACGCAAATAATCGTAAATTTCCGTTACCGTGCCGACAGTGGAACGGGGATTAATGGAAGAAGATTTCTGATCAATGGCAATGGTCGGTGATAATCCCTCAATCGCGTCAACATCCGGCTTATCCATCAAATCCAAAAATTGTTTGGCATAGGAAGACAGGGATTCGGCATAGCGTCTTTGGCCTTCGGCATAAATGGTGTCAAAGGCTAATGACGATTTGCCTGAGCCGGACAAACCCGTAATAACCACTAATCGGTCTTTAGGAATGTCTACCGAGATGTTTTTCAAGTTGTTGACTCTGGCGCCACGGACGCTGATTTGTTTGCGATTAGAAGAAGGGGATTTTGGCATAAGGTATTTTAAGATATGTCAACAAAAAGCATATCACAATTTGCTTGGCAGGTCAAGTAAGAATGAAAAAGAATAAAAAAACGGGAGCTCTTGCGAACTCCCGGCGGGGTAATGTGCAGCAAAGCGGTTCAATCATACTTCTCGTCAGAGAAGCGAAACCGCTCCAGAATTGAGAGCGGATACTGTTCAACTAAGATCCCTCGAGCCTCCCATTGGAAGCTGGTTTCACGGCCCTCGCCATGAATGTCCTGGATCTGCTGAGCGGGAATCACTTCAGCGTACTTCACCCACTCCCCACACTTCAGATAAGCCAGTCCATCCTCGCGTAGTGGTACCTGTGTCCAATGAACACGAGCCACCTCGCCGTTCGGCATTGCAATGGCGCCGAAACCGCGAGACAGATTCCAGAACAGAACGACAGAGTAAGACTCCGCCATTCCTCCCTCCTCAACACAATTCATGGAGGGAAGAGGCGGCGGCGGGTTCAGTATCAGCGTCTCCTCGGGCAAGAGGCCGTCTTCACCTTGTTCCCAACCCATAAACTGAGCGGCCAACCAGTCATTTAGTTGCGGCCAATCCACAGTCGGAAAGTAAACGCCGGCGCCGTTCCAAATGGCCTGATGCTCACCGATCTTCTGCAGGGTGGCAAAGAATTTGCCCATCTGACTAACGATCGCCGCCTGCCAGATCACGATCCGGCCAAGCGAATCAATGCCGATCAGGTGCAGATTGTTGGTCTGTGGCATGGTGGTGAAACACTTATGCTTCTCCGACCAGGTGACCGGCACTGTCCGATTGAAGTTGACCGCAGTTTCCCGGCCGTCGTTTATAAGGCTCCGGGCTCGTTTCTCCACCAGATCGCCGCGGCCATTAGCCAGCAACACCATCCATGGTTTGGACGGTACTTCCGTCGGAGTGAAGGTAGTAACATCCAGCATGAACCGGCATGGATTCTCGGGGCATTCCTCCAGGGGTGTCACCCCAACGGACAGAGGAATATTGTTGAGCACCCCATCAACGACAAATTGCGCGTAGACCACCACTTCGGCCCCATCGATCGCGGGGATAACCCCTTGCTCTTGCATGGTCTTCATGTCTCATCTCCTTGAATTGCCGGATCATTCCGGCTGGGCTTATGGACAAAACCGTCTGACTCACATTGCCAGGCAGTACGGACGCTAACAATCGGGACAGTAAGGTATAACATCCTCAGAAAACAACACCTCCTTCGGTTGTTTGATTTGACCGCACTCAAAGGCGATTCTCGCTGCCTCCCGACGGTCAACAAACTCTCCGCCGTCAGTCACAAATCCCTGCTCCGCACCACTGAAAAATCCGGGTGGCGCAGAATGGCCATATTTCTGAATAATCCTGCCGTGACGGCAGGCGACGAATATCTCTCCGTCCTGTTGACGAATGGCCGCTTGCACGATCACTCTTATTCCTCCTGCTTAATATATCGCCCCGTAGGATAGCCATCGGCTTGATATTCCTTAACATACCCGGGCTTCAACCGGTGGTCAATCCAAATGCCGTAAACACGTTGGTTATGCGAATAGCTCGTATGAGTCACCTCCAACTTCCAATCAATCAAATCAAACCAGGGTTTTTCCAATTCAAAACAATCCACTACACTTAAAATATTCCAAACCTCAAAAGTACCAATTCCCTCAACCACACTATAGGTATGGCTGTAGTTCCAATCCAATGGAATCCACGAATGACTGCCAATGGTGATTGTTTCCCCAATGGAATCAACGATTGACCTAGAAGCAACGACTGACCGCTGTTGTTCCTCTGCTTGCTTCGGATCCTGCGAGCACGAGGCGCCCACGACCATAACAACAATAATGAACCAAGCCACGCCGGTCGCTAAAGCCAAATTTTTCCAATTTTCGTTCATTGTAAAGTCCTCCTTCGGCCATTACAGCCGAATTCAACTCGGGCTGATTCCCGAATTAATATATAATTATAGCAAATTTAAACAATTTTGTCAATACCTTTATCCACAACTGACATTTATCTAAATTTAAACAAAAAAATCGCCCAACCGCTAAAGCCGGACGATTTTTTAAAATTTAAATTCTGTTTATTTGATTTTGGTGCGTAAGCCGAAAAAATACACTAATGTCATCACCACCCAATAAATTCCTCCAATCAGGGATATAAGCCAACCAAGAATGGGAATAATAGCGACTAAACTGCAAACAATCGGAACCAAAACTAAAATATAGAACCATTTTTTCTTTTCTTCATTAACAGCAATAAAGGCGGCTTTGTCGGTCATGCCCCAATGATAGATATTAATCAAACTCAAGACGGCCAAAACAATGCCGACGATCAAAAAAACAACGCCGAAAATAGCCATAGCGCCAACCATGGCGCCTAATCCTCCGCCCATCATGGCTCCGGCTCCGGTCGGAATTTGAGCGGCTTGGGCCGCTTGCATAGCCTGGCGTTGCAATTCTTGCAGTTGCGCCGCGTCAGGCATCGTTCCCGCGGCTTGCAAAACTAATGCTAACATATTATCACCTCCCTTCTTTATGATTTATCTTTGACTTTCTATTTGCCTAACTTACATCAACTCAAACCTCTTGATATTCTCCTCGCAAATATCTTGCAATTTTTTAAGTTCGGCTTCCGCCCCCGGCTTGAACAAATGTTTAAAGCGTTTCTGCAGTTTTAAAAATTCTTCCACCGGTTTCTTCTGGGTAACCTTCATTTTATTGGTCAGCTCGCCATTGACATACTCCACAATCGGATAATAACCCGTCTGCACGGCCAGTTTGGCGACGTTAATCGTGTCTTTGGGATCTATGCCCCAACCCGGCACGCACGGCACATACAGTTGCAAATACTTCGGCCCCTTGACGCTCAGCGCTTTCTTAACCTTGGCAACCAAATCGGCGGGATAACCGACAGTGGCCGTAGCGACGTAAGGCACATGATGCGCTAAAGCGATGGCCACCATGTCCTTTTTCCTGGTGGGATTGCCGAAGGACTTTTTACCGGCCGGAGCGGTGGTGGTGTTGGCGTCAAGCGGCGTGGATCCCGATGTCTGATAGCCGGTATTCTCATACGCCTCATTGTCATAACAGACATACAAAACATTGTCACCTCGTTCCCATAGGCCGGAAATATGGCCCAAACCGATGTCAAAAGTGGCGCCATCGCCACCCAGGGCGATAACATTCACTTCCCGATCCTTGCCCTCATGTTTTAAGGCGTAATAAATGCCCGAAGCCAGACAGGAAGAATTTTCAAACAATGAATGAATCCACGGCACCTTGAACGCGGTCATGGGATATTGCGTCGTGGTTACTTCGCTGCAACCAGTGGCATTGGTCAGGATAGTATTGGGTCCGGCCGTATCAGTTACCAGCCGAGCGGCAATAATCATGCCGCAACCGGCGCAAGCCGAATGGCCGGGATTAAGAATATGGGATAATGGCGCTTTATATTTTTTCATAAAATTATTTTCCGACAAAAATTGTCCGCTCTTTGGTGGTTTTAGCCAGATCAACCGTTCGCTTGACCATTTCTTTGGTGATATCGCGGCCGCCCAAGCCCATGATGGCGCCGACGATTTTGGCTTGGCTTTGGCCGTAAAAAGCGCGGCGGATTTCTCCGGCCAGTATTCCCTCCTCGCCCAAGGAGACCGATTTATCAATTACTAAAATATTCTTCTTGGCGCCGATCAATTTAAATATCTCTTCGGTCGGGAAAGGCCGCAGACCGCTAACTTTCACTACGCCGATTTTTTTGCCGGACTTTTTCAATTCATCCGCCGCCTCTTTGATCGTTCCCAAAACCGAACCCATGGCCACTACCACCGTATCGGCGTTCTTATCGCCGTAATAATCAACCAAAGAAAGCCGGCGACCGAACACCTTTGTAAACTCCGCCATCTCCTTGGCGATTAATTTTTTGCTAGCCGCCAAATCAGCATGCAACTCCTGGCGGATTTCCATATAATGCGCCGGCGTAGCAAAAGCGCCTAAAGTCAAAGGATTTTTTACGTCTAATTTTTCTGACGCCTTAAAATCCGGCAGATACTTTTTGATCTGTTTGCTTTCCGGAATTTCCACCGGTTCAACCACGTGGGTCAGGATAAAGCCGTCCAAATTAACCATGACCGGAATAAGTGCTTGCTCGGCCACCTTGTAGGCCAATACATGCAAATCCACCGTTTCTTGCATATCTTCGCCATACAACATAATCCAGCCGGCATCGCGCATCGTTACGGCATCCTGCTGGTCGTTCCAAATATTGATCGGCGCCGAAATGGCGCGATTGGCGTCAGTCATAACAATGGGCAAACGCATGCCCGCGACATTGAATATGACCTCGGTCATTAATAATAAGCCTTGTGAAGAGGTGGCGGTGTAAGTGCGCGCGCCGGCGGCTGAAGCGCCGACCAATATGGATAAAGCGGCGAATTCGCTCTCCGACCGGACATACTCGTAATCCGCCTCGCCGTCAGCCTTAAGCTTGGCCAAATCTTCAACGATATGCGTTTGGGGCGTAATCGGATAAGCCGAAATCACGCCCACGCCGATATTCCTGATTGTTTCCGCGATCGCTCGCGATCCTTCCAATATTTTTTTCATATTATTTCTCTTCCTCCCTCATGGTTATGGCCTTGACCGGACAGACTTCGGCGCAAATACCGCAACCCTTACACCAATCCAAATCCTTTTCGTAAAAAAACTTGCCGGCCCGATTTTTATCGCCCGTCTTAAAACAAATGCCTTCCGGACAGACCTGCTCGCACAAACTGCAACCGATGCATTTCTCATGATCAATCTCCGGATAATGGCTTTCCCGCCAATTGCCTGTCTTGACTTGGCTGGCGGTGCCGGGCTGGGCTGTTATTTTTATCTTCATACTAATTATTACTGATTATTTCATATCCTTTCTTGGCGGCAATAATGTTCTTATCCGCCAACTCTCCGCTGAAACGATTTCTAATCGCTTGTTCTATCGCCGTCATCTTGATCGTGCCGATGAGCCCGGCAAAAGCGCCGAGCATAATCGTATTGATTATGGGCCGTCCCAAAACTTCCTTGGCAATATCGGTTGCGGCCAATGATTTGACTCTGATCCCGCGAGGCAGTTTGGCCGTCAACTCCGTTTCTTTGGTGTTAACCAAAACCACCGCTCCGGCTTTCAAGTCGGATAGCAGTTTTTCGTCGTTAAGCAACGAAGGATCCTGAACAATGGCGTAATCAGGAGCGTAAACTTGGCTGCGCAAACGAATCGGCTTGTTGTCCAAACGCACAAAAGCCATCACCGGCGCGCCGCGTCGCTCCACGCCAAAACTGGGAAAGGCCTGCGCCTCCTGACCGGAATAAAAAGCGGCTTCCGCCAGAAGTTCCGCCAAAGTTACCGAGCCCTGGCCGCCGCGGCCGTGTATTCTTACTTCTAGCATAATTATTTGATTCCTTTATATAATTTAATCAATTCTTCCCAAGTATTCAGGGGTACGGCTCCCTCCAGCTTCTTGCCGTTAACATAAAAGGTGGGAGTGCCGCGAGCGCCCAGATCCAAAGCATCGGCAATATCCTCGGTTACCTTTGGCTGATATTTCAATGACTTCAAGCAATTATTAAACTTCGCCAGATTAAGGCCGGAGGATTTGATGATGGCGTTGAATTCTTCCTCATTATTGAAATTTCCTTGTTGCAAAAATAAGCGGTCATGAAACGGCCAGAACTTGCCTTGCTCTTGGGCGCAGTAACCGGCTTGAGCCAAAACCATGGAATCGTCGCCCTTGACCGGATAATTACGGAAGATAAACAGAATGTCTTGTTCGTATTTATTGGCGATAGTGCGAATAACGGAAAACTCTTCTTGGCAAACCGGACACTGAAAATCGGCGAACTCCACAATAACCAATTGAGCGTTGATATTTCCCAAATAGGGACGATCGATTTTTTCCGCCTTTTGCCGGGCCGGACTTTTTTCAAGAGAAGAACTGATGCTGGAAGACGCGGCGGCAATCGTATTGTCAATGGTAGAACTGACAATATTAAAAAACAGCGCCTCAGTAGTGGTTGACTGGGTGGTAATACCGTTAGGGATCTGGTCCAATAACTGTTCCAAAAGCGGATTACCGGCCAAAGTCTGACCGTTCTCGGCTTGGCCGGCAAAATCCAATATCTCACGCATTTTCTGCTCTCGCGACGCCACCTCTACTGCCACCAAGGCAAAGAATCCCAACGCCACTAGAACAGCCGCGCCAAGCAAAATTATTTTCCACCAATTGCGCTGGCGGTTGTCAAGCGACGAATAATCCATAATTGTTATCTTGATTATAACAACTTTTACCCGGAATTGCCACTATTTGATTTTGGAATCGCCACTGCTTGATTTTTCCGGCTCAAGAGTTATAATTCATACAAATAACAATAAAAATATGCTAAATCCCGAAAGTGGCGACAGGGGGCGCCATATCTACGCCAATAAAAATGGCGAGGACGTTTACGAAGCCACCCCGCCATCCGGCCAAGTCGGCCAGGCAGAGACACCCGAATGGGAACGCGACTTCCACAAGCGCTTTGCCGGGCTCGGCCAAAAAAACAAAAGAAAAACTATTTACGATAAAACGGAATAGCGCCGAATTATAATCTGTGACTTAAAATCCTCTTGATTTAGCAAGAGGATTTTTTAGAGGATTTTTTATCGGCAATTTTATTTGAACGCGACCCGGCGAAACGATTAAACAGCCAACCCAAAAGCAATAAGCCGGCCAGCCAAACAACGGTTAGCAACGCCGGCGGCAGAAATTCCAACCAGTCGCTGTAACGGCTGATAATCGGCCAATGCCATAAATAAATTTCAAACGAATAAATGCCGAAAACTTCTAATAGGACGAATTTGACTTTTTTAAGGATAAATACCAATACCAGGCACAACATAGTAAACAGGGCGATCACTTGCTCAGGCCAAACCCCGTGTCCGACACCCGAATAATAAGCGGTATAAATAGCGGCAACGATAAAAATAACAAGCAAAAACCAACGCCAATAATCAGACTGGGACCTGAAACGCGCTAAAACTCCGGCCAGCCGCTTTCTCTTGCCGATTATAGCGAACCAAGACTTGATTTTTTCCGCCGCCGCTCGAGGCCGGCACTTATCGCGGCGAAGGCATGACCGGCAAACCGCTTGAGGAGAAACCAAAAGCAAAGCGAATAAAACGCCCAGGGGAAAGGCCAGCGAATGCACCTGATAAAATTTTAAAACTTGATCGGAGACCGGCCAACCCGGCCAGAAAGCCAAAAAGCTTACAGCCGTAATCGCTATCGCCGAAAACCAAGGATGCTTGGGCCGAAAGATCAAGGGGAATAATAAATAATAAAAAATCAGTGGCGTCAAAAACCATAAAGGCGAATTAAGCGAAGTCCACAAATTAGCGATCGGAAAAAATCCGATAAATGACAGGACGACTTCCGTAAGCGGATAAAAACGATTAAGCAACCAAGCGTCTAAGCCCAAAAATAAAATCAAAGACAGCCATAACGGCCAATAAACTTTCAATATCCGTTTCTTATAAAACTGTCCGATCGTTTTGGGATGGTAAATAGCCGAGGCTGCTAAGCCGTAACCGGACAAGAAAAAAAACAAGTTGACAGCCACACCGCCCCAAATCCCCAAGGGGAATAAAAAATCAGTGCCGTAAAACTTGCCATAAGTCAAATGAGTAAAAATCACGCCCAAAATCGCCAAACCGCGCAGTTCATTGGATATCTCCTTAGGCAAAAGGCCGGGAGCGATCCGGCGACGCGCGGAAATAAAAACCGCCGTGCCCAAAAGCGCTAAAAAGATAGCGGTTTGGCCGGCGATGTAATTACTGAATAATATCATAAATCAAATCAGCCCACAGGGCGTAACCCCTGTCCGAGGGGTGGAATCTGTCTGCCGAGTATGCACCGGAAACGGCCTTCTGATCGGCGCTAAACGGCTTAGCCGAGATGGTATGCAAATCAATCAGCTTCACTCCGGTTTCTTGCGCCACTTCGGCGATAACGGCATTATATTCTTTAAGCTCTAATTCAAAATACCAATTGTAAGGCGGCAGGACCAAGTCCCGGGCGCCCAAGTAGGGCAAATTAATCAGATATATCTGCGCCTGGGCGATTTGTTGCAATGACCTGACCGCGGTCTCCAGATTGCTTTTGAACTTTTCTCGCGGCACAAAATTATGCATGTCATTGGTGCCGATGAATAAAGTAATCATTTGGGGTTGCATCTGTCCGGCAGCAATGACTTGGCCGGTCAGAATATCAAAGCTGGTGGCCCCGGGTACGCCTAAATTATTGACAATGACTTGCACTCCGGAAGCGGCGGCTATTTTCTGCGCCAAAGCCCCGGGCAAAGAAGTAGCGGCGGAAGTCGCTCCCACGCCGGCTGTCAATGAATCGCCTATGGCCACATAAGTCATCCTTTGCCCTTTTTCTTCAGTCATATAGTTTTTTTCTGCCGGCGGACTGATTAATTCAAATTTTGAATAAATATAAGCATAAGCGCGATTGAGATAGATGCCGATCAGCGCGACAATTATGATAATAATGATTAAATTCTTATGCTTAGCCATGGCTTTATCTTAGCAAATTGGAGGCAAAAAAACAAAAACTCCGGCAATTAAAAACACCGTCCCCGAGAGGACGGTGCTACAAACGATCTTAATAAGACGAGGCCAAAAGCCGCAGATTCTCCAAAGCTTTGTCGCGCCTTGAAATAAACTCCGCTTTGGATTGAGGTGATAACCCCGCCTCCAAATCGGCATTCTTATAAATACACGATAGCGCTGTAAAAACCAAACAAAGAATAGAAATATCGGCTTTACAACTACCGCCAGAACGGTTAATACTGTCAATAATCTCTTGTGTTTCCCGCTCAATTCTCCTTAGTACATCTTGCCGGATAGCTACGTCATGATTGACCACCGCTAATTCCAAATCATCCCTCGGATCATTAGTACAATAAGCGCGAATAAGCATGATATCGGAAACAATCACTAATTCTTCCAGGGTGCGAGCCGTTTTAATTAGAGAATCTATAATGACTCGTTCCCAATCCAGACCCGAATAAACCTTCCGATAAAGCTTGTGCCAATCGGAAAAAGAACTGGCCGTTTCCATTAGGCGACGCTTAAGCGGATCGGTAAACAAATCAAAATTGCTGAAATCTGAATGAAAATGCTCCAAGTATTTTTCCAGATCGGCGAAGGTCAAATTCTTTAAGAAACTTTCAATTGACATAAAACGCTTCTCGGCAATCTTGTGAGCCATTCTCAGGCCAACCAAATCAACCAAACATTTAACGCTCATAGCCATCAATAATCTCCTTTTGTTGCTAGGAAGCATTCGCTGTCCTCAATGTGCTAACACGCCGGAGCAAAACCCACAGCCGAACCGAAATTTGCCCTGATCAAAATCCGATATGCTTCACAAAAAACTTGAGACTCCGGTGAATCGGAAGCGCAACTGGAAGCGCTTCTGAAAGAAGCCGACAAACAAAAATCAATACGCCTCTCCAGTGGAACATCGCAAGGACGTTCATGGCTCTCGCCGGGCGAATATTCGGTACCGGGACAATTAATGCCCAGACAGCCGGGCTGGCCGATAAGATCCGGATGAGTCAGTAAAGCGGCGGCCATAACATAATGACATAAGCCGAATTCACTTTCACCATACCGTTCCTTTACATATCTAATGCTGGCCCCGCGCCATCTCATGCCGAAGTTAACCGGAATTACCAGATAATCACCGAGCAGATACTCATCCAGTTGCCCCAAAAAACCGCGAGTCCTGGCGGTAGGACGAAGATGGCCATTGTATTTGACTTCTTCAACAAAACGTCCAAGAGGCATAATCTTATTAAGCAACCCAAATAATTCTCCCGCCGCCTTATAATACCCGCCCAAACAGGAAAACTTGGGAACAACGAGATCAAGCTCAAGCTTCTGGGGCAACTCCCGTTCCTCAAGATGCCTGTTTCCGCAAAGCTCATAGACATGCGAAGCATCTAAATTCCCGGTCAACTCCAGTCGGCGCCAAAAGTTAAGCTGTTCTCTTACTGAGCGTCGCCGAAAATTACGCGGGTAAGTGAAATTTGAATCCACTCGTTCATTGGCATGGGGCAGTTTATCGGCATCAGGATCTTCATAACGCCCCTCAATCAAACCCTGCAAGGGCTTCTTAACCGATTTTGGATCAATGGTTCTTTCCCTAATGCGACGATGCAAATCCGCCGTTTGGTCAAAAACTTTCAGCCGAGCCATTTCCCGCTCAAGCTCCCTACTTTTCTCTTCCGCCTCTTTCAACCGTCGTCCTGCTTCGTCTGCGACATTTTTTTCTGTCATGACGAATTCTCCTTTGTCAAAGTCCTTGCCCTGTTGGCACTATGCCGCTTGGGCCAAGCGAAATCCTAAACCATTAGGATATCAAATAATAATACCAAATCTAATAAATCCTGTCAATAATCGCAGTTTAACCAAAAAGCGGCCGTCACCGACCGCTTCTCTTAGTAAAAAATATTTACCGACTAAAGCTTTTCAATTTTTATCTTTACTTTTTCGCCGTTAATACTGACTGCCTTGGCATCGCTATCAGCCTCTATGATTTCCTGAGTTAGGGTGGATTTTTTCAATTCCTCATTAAGCAGAGCATCGCCAAAGACTTTTTTAACCGTTTCTCCTTCACTCTGCCAGCTCAGTTTAATCCGGTCTTTAATGGTCAAGCCGGCATCCTTGCGCAAGGTATTAACAGTCCTGACAAATTCGCGCCAAGCGCCTTCAACTTTCAATTCATCAGTCAGATCGGTATCCAATTCCAATTTAATCTCCGTCCCGCCGGCAAACTCTAAATTCTTAAGATTCAGTTTGTCCTTAATCAAATTTATGAGTTGCTGTTTATATGGTTCTTCGGCTAACGCCAAACCGAAAACCGTGGCCTTGTTAAGCGGTTGCCTGATTTTTATCTTAGCTTCGGCGCGGGCGGCTAAGCCCAACTCTTCTATGGCAGCGGCCAAACCCATCTGCTCTTTCAATTTGTCGCTGTAAGCGCTCGCCTCCTTGCTACCGTATAATTCCTTATCAATTTCCGGCCAACTCTCCAAATGGACCGATTCCTTCTCACCGCCGATCTGTTTGTAAACGTATTCGGCGACAAAGGGCGTAAAGGGTGCCATGATCTTGGATAATTCCAGCAGGACGAGCCGGAAAGTGGCGATGGCTTGATTCTTGTCCGCTTCATCATCGCCCTTCAAGCGTTCGCGCGACGATTGCAGCCAACGAGTGGAGAACTCGTCTATGAATTCAGCCAAGGGGCGGGTGGCGCGGGGCAAATCATAAGCTTCCATGTTCTTGGTCACTTCCAAAAGCAACAGATTTAACTTTACCGACAGCCATTTATCCAAAATATTATCGCTTTTAACCGGCTCGGACGCCGCTGTCCCAGAAACTTCGTATAACTTATAAAAACTCAGAATATTATTCAACAGCATGGTAACCTTTTGCATTGCTTCTTTGACGGCGTCATCGGAAAAATTCAAATTTTCCGCAGTCATGACTGGCGCGGTCAAAAGATAAAAACGCAAGGCGTCGGCGCCGTATTTGTCCATGATTATTTCCGGTTCCGTGTAATTCTGCAAGCGCTTAGACATCTTCTTGCCGTCTTCAGCCAGAACAATGCCGTTGACAATGACGTTTTTGAACGCTTCGCTGTCTCGTACGGCTGTAGCAATGATGTGGAGATAATAAAACCAAGCGCGCGTCTGATCCACGCCTTCGGCAATAAATTGCGCCGGAAAACCGGCCAGGAATTTCTCCTGATTCTCAAACGGATAATGCTGTTGGGCGTAAGGCATGGAACCGGAATCAAACCAAGTGTCCAGCACATCGGGAATTCTCGTCATTTTTTGGCCGCATTCTTGACAAACAATCTGCCATTGGTCCACGAAATGCTTATGCAAATCGGTTATCTTCTGTTTTATCTCCAGCACTTGCCCTTTCTCCACCGCCAAATCCCTAAAGGTTTGGCTCGGTTCGTAGCCGTAAAGCCTGCCCAAAAACGACTTGATCGTGTCTTCGTGGCTGACCAATAAAATATTCTTGCCTTCGTACTTTTCATTCAATTCTTGATACAGGGCCAGGGTCCGCTCCGTCACTTGCCGAACGCTTTCACCGGCCGGATAAGCATTATCCCAATCGCTTTTCCATTTGGCGATAACCGCCTTGGCTTTATCGTCAACATCGGATTGTTCTTCCAGCTCGCCGGCATCAAGCTCGTTCAAGCGGGCGTCAAAAACCAGCTCTGCGCCCGTAACTTCGGCGATGAGCTGAGCCGTTTCCTTGGCGCGCAAGACTTCGGAAGAAACGATCAAATCAATTTTTTTATCTTTCAATCCGTCGGCGGCAACTTTAATTTGTTCTCGGCCGTTAGCTGTCAATGAGTAAACACCCAAACCGCTGCTGAACACGTGTTTAATATTCTTTTCCGCTTCGCCATGCCTGATGGCGAAAAAATTATTCCGATCTATTTTCAGCTCTTCCAGCTCAGCCACGCTGCCGATGACTTTTATTTCACCGCACTGGCACCGCCACAGCGGAATGACGCTGGCCCAAAATCGCTGACGGGAAATTGACCAGTCGCGCGCGCCCTCCAGCCATTTGCCGAAACGGCCTTCCTTAATATGCGCCGGCGACCAATTAATATTCTTGGCGGTTTCCAACGCCTTCGCTTTGATGTCTGTTACTTTGACAAACCAGGAACTGGTGGCGTAATTGATCAGCGGCGTATCGCACCGCCAGCAATGCGGGTAGCTATGTTCGTATTCGGCGCTGGCAAAAAGCAGTTTGTGTCTGTCCAGATATTCAATGACTTTTTTGTCGGTTGCCTTGGTATCTTCCGCCGGCTTGACATTCAGGCCGGCAAAATCAGCCACTTCATCCTTAAAATTCCCTGCCAAGGTCACATTCTGAATGAAAGCCAAATTTTCTTCTTGGCCCAATTGCATATCTTCTTCACCATAAGCCGGAGCGATATGCACTACGCCGGTGCCATCATCGGTGGTGACGAAATCAGCGGCTACGATAGTGTATAAATTTTCTTTATTGGGCAAATCTTTGTCTAAATAATATGGGAATAACGGCTTATACTCTTTGCCAATCAATTCTGAACCCTTGAACTTGTCCAAAACCCGGACTTGCTGGCCGGCAAAAACTTTCTCCAAAAGCGCTTCAGCCAAAATCAATTTTTCACCGGGTCTGACCACTGACATCGTAGCAGTTATCTTATTCCCGCCTTCAACATCATAAGCTTCCATTTTCTTATTGGCGCCAGAACTGACGACAACATAGTCAATATCTTTTCCCACCGCAAGCGCCACATTGCCCGGCAGAGTCCAAGGCGTGGTCGTCCAAGCCAAAACATAAGCGCCCGGCTCATCAACCAACTCAAATTTAGCCGTCACCGACAAATCCTTAATATCCTTATAACCCTCACTAACCTCCTGCTGGCTCAGGGTTGTTTCGCATCTGGGACAGATATGCATGGACTTATAACCTTCATAAACCAAACCCTTGTCATACAATTCCTTAAACACCCACCAAATTGATTCCATGTAAGACAAATCCATGGTCTTGTAAGAATCGTCCATATCCGCCCAGCGGCCGAAACGGGCGATGGTCTTTTTCCATTCCTCAACATAAACCAAAACCTTGCTGCGGCAGTATTCGTTGAATTTACCAATGCCGTAGTTTTCAATATCTTTCTTGCTCTTAAAGCCCAGTTCTTTCTCCACGATGTTTTCAATGGGCAGGCCATGGCAATCCCAACCCCAGCGACGCTCCACATAACGGCCGCGCATCGTCCAAAATCGCGGCACCACGTCTTTCATCAGACTGGCGACCATATGGCCGTAATGCGGAGTACCGGTGGCAAACGGCGGGCCGTCATAAAAACTGTAAGCCTCGCCAGCCCTGGTCTGTTCCAGTGATTTCTCAAAAATTTTATTATCCGTCCAAAATTTTTGGATCTCTCGCTCTCTTTCCGGAATCGGATTAACCCACTTTTTTTCTTCCATACTGTTATTTATGATTACTGTTTGTTTAAAATAAAAAACACCAACTTGGCTGACCGGAGCCCTCGCGGGCGGTACCATCTCGGTGTTTGACTTGATTTCAGCTGTTACGGGCTGACCGGCCGATTTTACTTTCCGTTACAAACGGGTTTCTTTCGGCAGCTCCAATGGTGATAACCACTGTCGGGCGCTGTTATTGATTGTTTAACTTGCTTATACGATATTTTCAATATAACAAAAATCAAATAAAAAGTCAAAAATAAAAGTCGCCACTGCCGATGGCCTGGCGACTGAACTTACTCGGACTGAAATTATATTACTTACGTGTCTGCGTATCAGCATTAACCCGTAATTCGGCGTTGCGGGTCATAACCGAACCGGTGTCGTTGTCCACATAACAAAAATAATAGTCGTCATCTTCAAGGCTGATTTGCGGCCAGCTAAGGGTTGGAGATTGCGCCGTGGGATTATCAACCGGCAGATAAATCTTGCACAACGGGCAATGATTGCGTCGGCACCATTGATAGCGCAGGTTATTGCCCACGGCCACCACGGTCAAAGACACCGCCTGTCCTTCATTGACAGTGAGATCATCGGGTTGGCGGATGATCATCGGCGGCATTTCCATCTCACCCCCCCCTGCGACGCCGCAACAAAAGCCGTCTTCAGTGCCGACTTCAGGGCAGGCATGATAAGCGCCGCTATTATAAAATTGGATCACCCGCAATAATTCCGCAAGCGAGATTATGCCGTCCCGATCAACATCGGCGTCATGAAAATTATTTATCTCCGCCACTATTGGAAACAAACCGACGGCTAAGATAAAAACCAAGATCAGCAACAAGGCCCTGCATCTCATCTTATGTTTTCCTCCTTCTTGTTTTCAACCGTTTGAATTCATTCAGGTTTAAATTGTTGGTTAAACCGATCAAAATTAGGATAGTAGGCGTCAAATAAAACCCTTTGACCGCAAATCTGAGCAACATGACCGCACCAAATTCTTTCAGGAATTTGCTCCAAATATTTCGCCATTAATTTACGCAAAAGCATTTTATCGGCCGTACTGGGCTGGAAACGCACCGGATTTGATCCTTTGAATCCATAATAACGGTAATACTCAATCTCTTCCCGCACATAATCTTCCAAAAAAAGCAGAGCTGACTTAAACATTATCTGAATCATTTCTTCGGCGGATACCTGTTTAAAGCCCAAACTATGTGCCATTGCCGTTCTCCTTATCCTATTGCAAAAGAACTCTGAATTCATTTGAATACGCTATCATATCAATAGTTAATTGTCAATTAAAGGATTGCTCGTCCGGCAGGGCTTATGGGGCGATTTTGGAAAAATTAAGTGACGAGGATTAGAACTATTTAAAAAGTTCTTGATTCGTATAAACTGTGAATAACTATTTGACGTTTTTACCGGCATTTGTTAATATGCGTATATAAGACACAAACTAAAAATTATTTATGAATTTGGGCAATAGCAAATACCAAAATCAATATCTGCATGCTGACGCCGCAGTCTTTACGGTCGAAGACCGTAAGGTCAAGTTGCTTTTGGTGCGCCGTTCCCGCAAACCCTACATTGGACAGTGGTCGCTGCCGGGTGGAGGAATTTACCGCACAGAATCAGCTAAACAGGCGATAAAAAGGGAATTGGCATACAAGACTGGATTGAAAAATCTCTATCTGGAAGAATTCGGCGTCTTTAGTGAGCCGAAACGCGATCCACGCGGCCGCATCATCTCAATCGCCTTTCTCGCCTTACTAGATAAGAACAAAGTGTCGCTATTGCAGAAAACACCCAAAACCATGGGCGCGAAGTGGTTCGACATAAAAAAGTTGCCGCCTATAAAATGGGACCACAAAAAAATCACCAACTTGGCTATTGCAAAGCTGCGCAAGCGACTTTTGGAATCCAACATTGCTTGCCGGCTGTTGCCGAGATACTTCACGCTGCCAGAATTGCATAAGACTTATGAAATCATCCTTGGTAAACAACTCGATCGTCGCAATTTCCGCAAGAAATTCCTCAAGCTGGGCTTGATTATCAAGACAGAAAACAAGGAACGCGGCAGTAGGAACCGTCCGGCCGCCTATTACAAGTTCAAGACCGAACAGCATCAGGATATTTCCATCTTTTAAACCTTCAACGCTTATTGAGACTATGACCCACGAGTGCATCATTTGGCAACTTAGTTTGAGTATATTTTACACAAAAAATAATCATCATTATGCCCAGTTTCCATCTCTGCAATAACAACGTCTGCACCCGGCTCTATCTTTTCGGCCAGGATTTAAAAAGCCTACTGTTGCAAAACTGCTGGCAGGAATTGCCTCTGAACCAAGCCGACCTTATTTTCGTCAATTCATGTTCTTTCCTAACAAAGACCGAAAATTTTTTTCTGGCTAAGATTGAAAAATTAGACAAATCCAAAACCGCCAACCAGAAAATCATCGTCTTTGGCTGCTTGCCGCATACTTCTCTCGAAAAATTAAGAATGGTCTTCTCCGGCGAAATCATGCCGGCCAGGGACCTGGCGCAAGCAGCCGACCTGCTTGGTTTAAAATCAATAAACAGTAATATTGGCTATTCGATTCCGCGCCAATTGCGAACTTTAGATCGTTTCAATTATTTCATCAATAAATACCTGATTCGCAATGCCTATTTGGGCTATCTGTCCGGCGAACCGGCCTATTACCTCAATATCGCCCGAGGCTGCCTCGGCAAATGCACATATTGCTCAGAAAAAACAGCTCGCGGACCCCTTTCCAGTTGGCCGATTGCCGATATCGCCGCCTCTTTCCGAACCGGCTTGAAGCAAGGCTATAGGATATTCTCCCTTAATGCCGATGATGTCGGCGTTTTCGGCTGGGATCGGAAGGAAAACATCGCCGGATTGCTCAATGAACTGCTATCAGCTGACGGTGATTTTAAAATTATCCTGACAGAATTCAATCCCTGGGGTTTGATCAAGCATCAGCAAGAACTACTGTCGCTTCTGGCTTCAAAAAAAATAGCTCATATTACCATTCCCCTCCAATCCGGCTCGGATAAAATCCTCAAGCTGATGAGGCGACCTTATTCCATTCTGACAGTCATGGACATTATAAGACTTATTAGAAATAATAATCCAAACATCATCATCAATACCCATCTGATCGCCGGTTTTCCGGGAGAAACCGAAGAGGATTTCAGACTGACACTTGATCTCGTCAAGTCTGGCCTGTTTGACAAGGTCAAAGTCTTTCCCTATTCCGATCGACCGCAAGTGCCGAGCTACGACTTGCCGTATAAAATTCCGCCTCGAATAATGGCTGAACGCTCCCGACGGCTGAGATATGAAACCTTCAGGCAGGCGCTACTGAAGCTAAACCTTAGAAATATATTGCTCAATCTGCAAAAAATTTAATTTATGACCATTCTAATCTGTGGACAATCAGGCACAGGAAAAACGACGCTGGCCAAAATTATGGCAGATAAGCTTAATGCTGTCTGTATTTCGACTGACAGCATTAAGTTGTTTGCGCGTGCCAGCGGCTACGGCAATGCCTTTACCTATACCGACAGCCACGGCGCCTGGTCTAAGTTTGGTCGGAAGAATCGCCAGAATATCATCCGCGGCTTCAAAGCTCACAATCGCGTGCTCGAACAGCTCATTACAGACATCATCAAAGAAGCCGACGGTATTTCCCAACACTTAATCGTCGAAGGCGTTCAAATTACGCCTAAAATGTTAAAAGAGTTGCCAGGTGAAAAAATGGCTATCTATCTAGATTTACCGTGCAAAAAAACTCACTTCAAAATTTTCGACTATAAGAATTCGAGACGCAAAATCGCCAACACTTTGTGGCGCGCCAATTACGATGCTATCCGACTGATTAATGACTATACTAAGGATGCCTACCGCCGAGCCGGATTCAGCATTATTAGGTCAGCTCCAGCCGAGCTTGTGGCCGATCGGTTGCTAACAAAAATCCGCATATGAACGACTACCGAGATTGCGATTATTTCATTGATGACTTGGGCGACATTCATATTGTGCGCGGCTACTTGCATCCAGTCAACTTAGTGCGGACCAAGCTGATATACAAAAAAACTTCCGCAGGCGATCGCAGCCGCCGCAACGGAGATTGCTACGAAAAAAATCAGATCGACCAAATTATCTATCTCCCGGCCAGCCGTATAAAAGAGTATTTCCGGCCATTAAATAATCCCATAAAGACGAGTTTGGAGGGTCTCTGGCTGGACATGTATAACGAGCTGAATAATTACGTCGCTGCAGACGACATTGGAATTTTCGGCTCCAGCCTATTGGATTTTCCAGTCACCCGCGATGTCGACTTTATTATTTATGGCTTGGACAATTGCCGACGGATAAAAAGCAATATAGAAACGATCAAAATGGCGATGGCAGTGCCGGGAATCTCAACCAATCACATCAATTATCAATCGCAAAAATTTTCGGCATCGCATGAACCGGGCAATAACACCCTAGCCAAGACTTTAGCCAACAAGTGGTGCACGGTGCAAATCGCGCCGGGAGTTTCCAACACGTTGATGTTCGGCTACAAGGCGGAAGAAATCGGCGACTGGCTAAATGCCGATGACCGGCCGGGGAAAGACATTGTTGTGGAGGGTGAGGTCCTAGATGATATCCGCACCAACTTCAGCCCGAGGATTTTCAACGTACGGGATCGCCGTGGTATAATTTTTACAGTAAAAACATATTATTGGGCTTATCATGCCTGTGTGCGCATCGGCGACATAGTTACGATTGCGGGCAGATTAGTCGACCGCAACATAATTCTATTGAATAATTTCAATCACGGCATCGCAATTAGATAACAAGCTTGGTTATATAATATCCGGTTTATTTCCAGCTTATTCCAAAACCCTCCTCGTCCCGCCTGCCTGCCGGTAGGCAGGTCCGCCCTAACCATAAATCAACAAAAAAGACCTAAATTCATAGGTCTTTTTATGTTACTTCATTAAGTGAAGGATAATAGACGATATTAGAACTTGTTTAGTCAAAATTGATAAAAATTATTTCGTCCCAAATTTAAGTTGACAAAAATAACTAGTTGCGATAACATATCGTCAATAAACAAAAAATGCACATTAAAATATAAACAACCAAAAAGGAGAAAGAAATGCCATTGTTTAATATTGATCGCCCTAAGGCAGAAAGAATTAAATCAAGGTTGGTTGCCATACTACCAACCAAGAAGCAGAAAAGAGAAATATTCCTAGCCACCGCCAGAAGAGTGGTCGGTCGAAAAGTAATCGAATGGAATTCTTGTTGTGGCACCTACGGCCAGGGCGGGCCGGGATTCTTGGGTTTTAAGCTTGAAAAAAATTTCAGATACCACGAAGAATGGTTGATCTTAAGAATTTGGGGTGCGGATAATTGGTTGCTGGTCAACGGTCTATGGTTTGCGGCCGATCCCGATCAATATGATATTCAAGTCCCGCTTTATTCAAATTATTATGAAAAAGAATGGGATAATTTTTCCGAACTAATTATAAGCGAAAGAATAGAGACATTCGAGATTGCTGAAAAAACTATGACAATTACCATTGGATCTACTGTTATTTCGCTTGGCGATAATCCGGAAGAGCGGCCCAGATATGCCGGTAACGGCGATCAACGCAAACTCGATGAAGCTGATGACCTACGAGAGGCCTGGATACTTTCTCCTTATGCCTGGGTTGAAATATAATTGTTACACTAAGAGACACATTAACCAATGCCGAGGACAAGGATGTCCCCGGCGTTTTCATTTTTCTAAAATCCTCCTCGTCCCGCCTGCCTGCCGGTAGGTAGGCAGGTCTGGGCTAACCGCAAACCAACAAAAAAAGACCTAAATTCATAGGTCTTTTTATATTATTTCATTAGGCGGGCAACCTTATATTGGATTACTCTCCCCAGGAAATCGCCTGTGTTGGACAAGCACCGATAGCCTCGTCAATCTTGGCTTTTTCCGCTTCATAATCCGCCTCCAAAACTGTGGCAATCATCCTGCCGTTTGCTTCGGCCACCTTAAAAACTGCCGGGCAAATAGCCTCGCAAGTGCCGCAAGCGATGCACGCTTCGCTGACTGATGGTTTTGACATAGTAATTTTATTATTTATTTTTTGATAAGCTCTTTGACTTTTTGCGACAAAGTTCCGGGAGTAAAATCTGATTTGACCAGATAGCCGTTGACTTTCAACCCGGCCGCGCGGTCCTTATCCTTCTTTTGGGTCAAGTTGCTCCAAATATAAACTTTGAGTTTTGATAATTCGCTGTCTTTTTTGATTTGGTCAAACAAAGTCCAGCCGTCCAATTCCGGCATCATGATATCCAACAGCACCAAGTCCGGCTTAAGTCGTTTTAACTCTTCCAAAGCTTTGGTGCTGTCGCCGATGATCGTCGCGTCAATGCCTTCCATTTGCATTTTCAAATGGTAAATTTCAGCCAAATCCGGCTCATCTTCAATCAAGGCGACTTTGTATTTTAATTCCGGCATATTATTAATTCCAATTTCTAAAAATTATTAATTAGCCCTTTAATTATTCCTGTTCCCTGCCCCCAATCCTCAATATTTTGACTTTATTATTATACTACATCCGCTCCAAAGTTTCTATGCCCAGCAAATCAAGACCGTTAGTCAGCACTTGCCGGACGCCGGCGATTAGGGCCAACCGAGCCGACCGCAACTTATCTTCGGAATTAAGTATGGGGACTTCCTGATAGTAGGAAGAAAAAATCTTAGCCAGATCAAATAGGTATTTGCCAAGCGTGCTGGGTTCAAATTCCTGAGCCGCTTCATTTATCGCTTGAGGGAATTCTGCCAATTTGATCAGTAATTCTTTTTCTGCCGGATCAGCCAAAAGCGCATAATCCACGGTTTGAGAAATACTCTTATTCTTCCTTAAAATGCTATTAATGCGAGTTACGGTGTATTGCAGATACGGACCGGAATAACCGTCAAAAGACAGGGCCTCCTGAGGATTAAAAACAATTACGCTGTTCTTCCCCACTTTAAGCATGCTGAATTTTATGGCGGCCAAAGCGATCTTCTCGGCCGTAGAGGCGATCTCCGCCTTGCCCCAGTCGCTATGGCGCTTGGCCGTTTCCGCTTGCGCCAAAGCGGCCATCTCGGCCAGAAGATCCTCAAACAAAACAACATTGCCTTGGCGTGAAGCCATGGCTCCTTCGGGCAGGGTCACAAACTCATAGGCGATATGCTTGGTTTTCTTATGGAAGCCCATTATCTCCAAGGTTTTAAAAAATTGCTGAAAATAAAAGCTCTGGCGGCTGTCTACCACCACGTAAGAAGCATCTATCTTGTATTTATCAAATTTTAATTTAGCCAAAGCCAGCTCCTTGGTGGAATAAAGAGAGGTGCCGTCGGATTTAAGCAGTAAAAACTGCTTCAGACCGTATTGTTCCAGATCAATAATTATCGCGCCTTCTGATTTTTCAGCGACGCCTTGGGCCAACAGCTCGGCAACGATTTTCTTGCCCGGTTTCTCCACTTCGCTCTCAAAGAAAAATTTATCAAATTTTATGCCCAAAATTTTATAAATGCCGTCAAACTCCTGAAGCGACCAAGCGCGGGTTTTTTTCCATAAGGCCGTCCAGTACTTATCACCGGCCTCTAATTTTTTCTGCACTACTTGGGCTTCTTGCCGGTATTTTTCGCTGGCCTCGGTTTTTTGCACCGCTTCGCTGTAAATCCTGCCCAGATATTGCCCCTTGTGTTCTGCCGGCTCCGGATCTTTTTTGTGGAATTTATCCAAAGCCCAAAGGCACTTGGCCACATGGGAACCGATATCGCCGATATAATTAACGGCAATGACTTTTTGGCCGACAAACCGATACAGATTAACCAAAGCCGAACCTAAGACAGCATTGCGCAAATGGCCGACATGGAATTCCTTATGGGTATTCGGTTGGGAATATTCAATCATCACTTTCTCTTTCTTCCAAGGCAAACGTCCGTATTTATCCTCTTTTTTCTTAACCTCGGAAATCACCGCCTTGGCCAGATGTTTCTCGTTCAGAAAAAAATTAAGATACGGCCCGAAATTGCTGACTGACTTCACTCCGGTCGGCAATTTTATTTTCTGTTTTATTTCCAATGCCACCTGATTGGGCGAGATGCGCAAAAGTTTGGTCAAATAAAAACAGGGTACGGCCAAATCGCCCATGGCCGCTTCCGGCGGACGGGTAATTTCCAATTGGCTGATATCAAGTTCCTGACCGACGGCTTTTTCCACGGCGGACAAAATTTCCTTTTGCAGCTTGTTTATGAAATATGGCATATTTGCTTGCTTTACGATAACATAAAACCATTAAAATGACAATAAAAAAAGCGCCGACCGCTGGGGATTGGCGCTGTTTAATTAAAGTGCTTATATTACTCTTTACGGCTCCGGCGACGGCTCTTGAGGCGTAGGGCCATCTTCTTTGTTTTCCGATTCAACCGGCTCCAATTCATCCAGAATCTCTAAAATCCTCAAGCTTAACTGTTCACTCTCGCATTTGCCCAGCCATTGCCTGATTTCGGACGCGCCCACTAATATTTCAACCTCTTTCCCTACACCCGGCTGGCGCCACCCCAGTAACGCCTCCAATCCCAACGCCGAATGGGCCGACGAATTGAATAGGTGGCGAGGCGAGGGCAAAGGAACATTACCCGCAAACCTTCTTTCCGCTTCCGGCGGATTCAGGCAGATATAACCGTCCAGAGGCAAAAACCATCGTTCCCCCTCCATCAACAAACCGCCCGGCTTCAAATTTCCCAAAATCAAATCATAGCGAGTGCTGGTAAAAGTCGGTTCGGGAACACACCAATCCGCCGATAAAGAAGTCAAAAAATGTTTAACGCCCAGGGTTATTTCTTCCACCGTTTCCACAACTAACATTACCGTTTGACCGGCATTCTCACTGATGACTCTATCCAACTCGCGCAGATTATATTCCAATCGCCCGCCATCAGTCAGCCAGGTGACGATCAAATCTTCTTGCCGCACCATAAAATCAAGAATCCTGTCACTCAAACTTTCGCCCGCCTTAACCCGCCTGATTAATTGTTCGGCCAATAACCTCTGATCGTTCTGCACCGCATTAACACGGGCTTGAAGATTTCTGGCCCAAACGGCGTGTTGCTTGATAAGCGCCATCAAATTATCGGCTGTTTGCGGTTCGGGTTGAGGGTTGATATTGTCTGCCTTGCTCATAGTGCCTCCTTGGCGGCTTGCTCCGCCCGGTTTGAAACAAAGACCACTGATATTTTCCGCTATGTTTTCAAATTCTTTGCGTTCTTGTTGGTTATATTGCCGTTTATCAAAAAATTTTAAATGTTCAACTGCGAATATAATATAACTAATAACCGAATTTGTCAAGAACTTGCCAATATTAATAAAATTGACAAATCAGCCGAAAAAAACTAAACTAAAATCAGTGATTGAAGCGGCCACCAACCGCTTACCCCCCAAGAGTCCGGCCAGCCGGCTAAACAGTAAAATCAAAGCGTCCGCTCGCCAGCCGCCAATCGACTGAAGCAAAGCGGAAACCCGGGTGGAACCGCGGGAACATCCCAGTTGAATGACACGACTTCAACAGGATAAACTCTCGTCCCGAAAATATGTCTTTAATTCAAGATGTGTTTTCAGGATGGGAGTTTTTTAAAATAAAAAATCAACTAAAAATTTAAAATCATATGGCTACTCAAAACGACCAGTTAGACAAAATCCGCCATTCCACTTCCCATATCATGGCTTATGCCGTGCGGGAAATTTTCGGGGATAAAGTTAAATTTGCCATCGGCCCAACGATTGACGACGGCTTTTATTACGACTTTGACCTGGGGGACAAGACTTTTTCCGCCGAAGAACTCAAAGCGATTGAAAAAAAAATGACGGAACTGATCAAGAAAAAATTACCTTTTGAAAAGATTGATTTGCCGATCAAGGAGGCGCTGGAAAAAATGTCCGATCAGCCCTATAAACGGGAATTGATCAATGATTTGGAAAAGGCGGGAGAAAAAACAGTCAGTTTTTACACTGTCGGCGATTTTACCGATTTGTGTCGCGGTCCGCACGTGGAAAATACCAAGGAGCTGGGCATTTTTAAACTAATGAAAACCGCCGGCGCCTATTGGCGGGGCGACGAGAAGAACAAAATGCTGCAAAGAATCTACGGCACAGCGTTTGAAACCAAAGAACAGTTGGCTGAATATTTAAAAATGTTGGAAGAAGCGGAAAAACGCGACCATCGCAAACTCGGTTCGGAGCTGAGTATTTTCATGTTTGATGACGACGTGGGACCGGGACTGCCTTTATGGCTGCCTAACGGCGCCGTAATCATTGAGGAATTGGAGAAGTTGGCCAAAGACAGCGAATATGAAGCCGGTTATGTGCGCGTCAAAACGCCACACCTCTGCAAAGAATCCATGTACAAAACCAGCGGGCATTTGCCTTACTACACTGACAGCATGTTTCCGCCCATGGATGTAGACGGCGTGAAATACTACTTAAAGCCCATGAATTGCCCGCACCACCACAAGATTTTCGGCTCGTCCTTGCGCAGCTACCGCGATATGCCTATTCGCATCGCCGAATATGGCACTTGCTACCGCTACGAGCAGAGCGGCGAGCTCTTCGGCCTGATGCGCGTCCGCTCCATGCAGATGAATGACGCTCATATCTACTGCTCGGTCGATCAATTTGAGGAAGAATTCATTGCCGTCTGCAAAATGTATCTCAAATATTTTGAAATTTTCGGCATAGAAAAATACGTTATGCGTTTTTCCACTCATTCGGCCGAGGGTCTGGGCAAAAAATACGTTGATAATGCCAAGCTATGGCAAAAAACGGAAAAAATGGTGGAGACAGCCATGAAGAATAATGGCATCCCTTACATTAAAGTGGAAAACGAAGCGGCCTTCTACGGTCCCAAAATTGATGTGCAAGTCTGGAGCGCTATTGGCAAAGAATTTACTCTAGCCACCAATCAGGTGGATTTTGCCGTACCGGAAAGGTTTGGCCTGACCTATATCAATGCCAAAGGCGAGCAAGAGACGCCTCTTTGCATCCACCGGGCGCCACTGGGCACGCATGAAAGATTTATCGGTTTCTTAATTGAGCATTATGCCGGCGCTTTCCCCACCTGGCTGTCGCCAGTGCAAGCTATAATCATCCCGGTTTCGGAAAAATTCACTGCTTACGGCAAAAAGGTTTATGACGAATTGTTTGCCGCCGGCGTACGCGTCAAGTTGGATGATGCCGACGAATCACTGGGCAAGAGAATCAGGAACGCCGAAAAACAAAAAACCCCCTACATCTTAGTGGTGGGAGAAAAAGAAGCCGCCGCTAAAACCGTGGCTGTGCGCAAACGCGGCGCCGGCGACCTGGGCGGCCAAAAGCTGACTGAATTCATTAAGCAAGTAAAAAAAGAAATAGCGGAGAAAAAATAATCTGCGCTCAATAATCCGGCTAAAATTAAAAAATTCCGACTGCTCAGTCGGAATTTTTTATCTCAGTTATTTTTTAACTTTTTCCGCCTTGCTCTTATCCGCTAACGGCAAAGAAAAGCTGAATTTGCTGCCTCGGCCCTTGCCCGGCGACTCGGCCCAAATGCGGCCGCCCAGGTTCTCAATCACCACTCGGGCAAAATACAAACCCAAACCCGTGCCCTCAGGATGAACGATGGTCATATTCTTGCCGCGCACGAATTTATTGAACAGGCGATTCAGATCTTCGGCCGAAATGCCCAAGCCCGTGTCACTGACAGAAAAAACCACTGACTGGCCTTCTTGATGCAAATCAATATTCACTTCGCCCTTCTTAGTGTATTTAACGGCATTGTCCACCAAATTAGAAGCAACCTCCTTGATTTTGGCAATGTCAGTTTTGACAGAAAGAAAATTTTTGGGATAATAGACTCCTAATTTTATCTTTTTGGCGTCGGCCTTGCTTTGGAACTCCTCCTTTAATTCCTCGGCGACTTTGGTTAAATCCGCCGGTTTGATATCAAATTCCAAACGGCCGGCCTCAATGCGGGAGATGTCCAACAAATTTTCAATCAAATTGAGCAGGCGTTCAGTGGCCATATGGACCTTCTCCAAATTCTCCTTGACCACCTTCGGGACCTTGCCGAAACTCCCCTCTTCCATCATGGAAATATAACCCTTGATAATGGTGGTGGGGGTGCGCAACTGATGGGAAGCGATAGACAAAAATTCCGACTTAGCGTCATCGAGGCGCTGCAACTCGCTGTTGGCCTGTTGCAACTTGGCCAGCAATTCACGATTCTTCTTTAGCATTAAACGTTCGCGCCTGATGATGGAGACAAAAAAACAAACGATAACGGCGACCATCAAGGCCGCTAAGACACTGGTGCTTAAGATGATATAAAAATCATGCATGGCATTATTTCATTACTACAGTATACCATAATTATAACACCAAAAACAGCGATCGCCCAGATCGCTTTGTTAATCAATCGCCTTAATCCGATATTTTTTAACAGCGCCGGCCAAAAATAATTGCAACTCTTCGCCAAGTCGGCGCCGCAAAAGTTTCTGGCCCAACGGGCTGTTATAAGCGACGATAACGATTCCATCTTTTTCGTGTTCCGCGTGTTCCGGTCGGCCGCCGGAATTATAACTGCCGATTTTAAAAACCGTCTTGGTTTCTTGTTCATCAATCAATTCCACTCTGCTGCCGATGGCGACCGAAGCGCTGTTGTCGGCCGGATAAATGATTTCCGCTTGCCCGATTAATTCATCCAGTTCCGACAGGCGTTTGCCATACAAATCCAAATCGCGCATGGCTTGTTCAAAAATATAATTATCATGCCAAGTCTCGGAGCTCTGGCTGGCGTCTTCGGCCAACCCGCTTTTTATCTGCTGGTAATAACGCGCTAACTCTTGCCGTCTGATCAGTAATCGGTCGTAATCTTGGGGAAGAAAAAAATAACTCATAATATGATTAAGTAAAAATAAAACCGCCCGGGGCTTGCTTGGGCCTAACGGGCGGTAATGTTAATCGGGTTGTTTTGGCTGAGGTTTAAATGGTTCTGCAAACAGCCGTTTAATTTGGTTTTTCTAACTCGGTGGGGCATAATAGATTCATTCTGCTCCTAAACGGTAAAATTGTCAAGTCCGATTAATTCACCTGACTTGACGCAGTTTTTTCTCGGCTAATTCCTTCTCTAATCTTATGACCTCTTCCGTGTCGTCTTCCTCCCTGATTTTGTCATTGCGCGTAAAACCGCACGACTCGCAACGCTGGGAAACAATCCATTTGCCGCCGCGGTAATATAAATCAATCGGCCGCATCAAACCGCCGCATTCCGCTCGCCTGTCGCCCGGCTCAATATCCACATGCTTGGACCATAAGCATTTGGGGCAATGGTTGGTATAGCCGGATCCCTTAACCTCGGCCCCGCAGTGTTCGCACTTAAAATTCTCTACTTTCTTAATAAATGCCATATGCTTGACATATTACCATGCTTTTGCTATAATTTCAATACCTTAATTAATTCACCCGTAACCCTATAAAAAACGGGGCTTGAGGACGACACCGGCCAGGCGGCCGATTAAGCCAGTTAGACCGCCCACCCGTCCCAAGTTAATGCATGGCTTCTACCTATATGAGCATGATCCAACCTAAAAAGGATTCTGTAATGAACGAACTGCTTGAAAGCAAGCAGTATTTTAATTTGCCTAAAACGGGCGAATTGGTTACCGGCAAGATTATTGCCATTGACAACAACGCTATTCATGTTGATTTGGGCGGCGTAGCCACCGGCGTAGTTCGCGGTCGCGAACGTTATGCCGATGCTGAACAATACAAAAACTTGGCGATCGGCGATACCGTTGAAGCGACGGTTTTGGAATTAGAAAACGAAAACGGCGAAGTGGAATTATCCTTCCAGTATGCCGGTCGGCAAAAGGCCTGGCAGACTCTCAGGGATTACGTTAAATCCGGAGAAATAATTTCTGCCACTATCACCGAAGCTAACAAAGGCGGCTTATTGGCCAAAGTTGATACTGTTGCCGGCTTCCTGCCCGTTTCCCAATTGGCGCCCGAACACTACCCGCGCATTCCCGGCGGAGACAAAAATCGCATTTATGAAATTCTTAAAAGCTATGTTGGCAAAAAATTCGACATCAAAGTCATTGATGCCAATGAAGATGAGGATAAACTGATCATCTCGGAAAAAGCCGCTTGGGAAGAAACCCAGCGCGACGTCATAAATAAATACAAAGTCGGCATGATCGTTGAGGGCGTGGTTACGGCCGTAACTGATTTCGGCGTCTTTGTGGAGTTTGACGATAAGCTGGAAGGCTTAATCCATATTTCGGAGATCGCTTGGCAAAGAATAGACAACCCGCATAATTTCGTTAAGGTCGGACAAAAGGTCCAGGCGGAAATCATCTCCATTGAAAATTCCAAAATATTCTTATCCATGAAAAAACTGGAGAACGATCCTTGGGTCGGCATTGAGAAAAAATTTGAGATCGGCCAAAAAGTTTCCGGCACCATCATCAAAGTCAACCCGTTCGGCTTATTCGTGGAATTAGGGGAGAATATCCAGGGCTTGGCCCATGTGTCCCAATTGTCTGACAAGCCGGTCAAAGATCCTTCAGAGATTGCCAAAGAAGGCGAGAAAAAGGATTTCTATGTGGTTTCACTGGACTCCAAAAATCATCGCTTAGGCCTATCTTTAGTCAAACCGGATAAGGCGGAAAAAATCGAGAAGACCGCAACAGAGGAAGCACCGAAAGAAGCAACCGAAACTGAGGCCAAAGAGGCAGTTGAGGGTGAGGAACAGCAAGAGAAAAAAGAGACTAAGAAACGCGGTCGCAAACCCAAAAGCGAAAAAGTTAAAGCAGAAGAGAAAGAAGAGACGGTTGAAAAAGAATAAAAATCATAAGAGTGCGACAAAACCCCGTTTATAACGGGGTTTTGTTATATTTAAAATCTCATTGGCCAAAACATGATATTATGATAAACTGCTTTTGTGATTGATAATCCGCACCTTAAAAAACAAAGGAGGTAGCTATGCTGAAAATAGCAGTTGATTTAAACGGCGGCGACAAATCACCGTCCAACATCATCAAGGGCGTACAATTGGCCTTAAAATTAGGCTACATTAAACCGGAAGAGCTTCTACTGGCAGGCACGGGGGAAACGGTTGCCTTCGCTCAAAAAAACAAAAAAATTGGCGGCTTGTCTTTTTTAATCTGCCCGGAAAAAATTGAGATGTCCGATGACAAGGAGCAAATCAGGAAAAAAAAGAACTCCACTATTGTCGGCGGCATCAAACTGCTGAAAAACACAAACGAAGGCGTCGGGGCTTTTGTCTCTGCCGGCAATACGGGAGCGATGGTTTTGTGGGGAACGATTATTTTAGGGCGCATTAAACGCGGCCTGCAGCCAGCCATCGCCGTACCCTTGCCCAATGAGCGCGGTCCCTGCTTGCTGCTGGATTCCGGAGCAATCCATAATGCCCAAGCCGCTGATTTGGTTAATTGCGCCTTGATGGGGTCAACTTACGCCAGAGAGATTTGGAAATTGGAACGGCCGATTATCAAGTTATTGAATATCGGCAAAGAATCGGGCAAGGGCAACGATACCCTAAAGCTGGCTGATGAACTGCTTAAACAGCAAAGTGGCTTGAATTATCAAGGGAATATTGAGGGTGATAAAATTTTCACCGAACAAGTCAACGTTATCGTTTGCCCCGGAGAAATCGGCAATAACACCATCAAAGTTGCCGAGGGCGTAATGAAATTCATTAAGGATAAATTAGGATTCATTTGGAAAATCTTCTCCTTCCTTTATGGGCACCATAAAAAAACCGACTACGAAGAAATCGGCGGAGCGATTCTTCTGGGAGTTGACGGCATTTTGATAATCGCCCATGGCAAATCCCAGCCCCTGGCCGTCGCCAATGCTATTCGGCGCGCCAAAATGGAGATAACGGCCGATATCCTAAGTAAAATCAAAAACGAAATAATCACTGCCGAGGAGCCATAATCACTCTCTGCCTCTAGCACCTTATGCTAAGCCGCGGATAACCCTGCGGCTTTTTAAATTTAAAACCCTTCTAATGAAGAAGGGTCAAAGAAAAGATCTGCTATGATCGCAGAGGCGTTTGAACGCTTCAGCTTCGGCCGTCGTAGGCGTACGTCGGCAAATCAGATTGCTGAAGGCGCAAGTGCATTCCACCAACAAGCTGCCGTTTAAATTAATAAACACCAAATCATGGACATTGGCCGGCATCGTGGCTAAAAAACATGATTCAATAGTCATTATTCTTTCTCCTGACGAAGCACCGATTAAAACCGAATTAGCTGCCATGGCTATCTCCTCCCGGGGTTGCGATTAAGGGGCAAGACTGCTACCTAAGTAGCATAAGACTCGGTAAAAAATATGTCAAATTAAAAAAGCTGTCGAAAATTTTCGACAGCTGTTAGCGGTACTCTTTTAACTACGCATAAATGGAAGACGGTCCTCTGCGGACGTTGCTGCGCAAGGACAAATGCGCCGCCGCCGGGTGATCAATATTCTTCTTAATCACCCAAACCAGGCCGTTATCCTCCATTCGATCGCGATCCCTGATCTGACTCAAATCGCCGTTAACGATGATCTTGCAACCGTCTCCGGGACGAGTACAAAGCAGGTAAGCTTCATACCAGGTGAAATTCTGGACTTCGTCAATTATCACCACCGAATTAAGAATGGTTTCACCGGCCACAAAATCAATCGGCCGTATCTCAAAAAAACCCTTGGCTTTCAAGTCAGCGACCGTATTGATGCCTCGCTCTTGAAAAAAGGCGCATCTCTCATTACGGAGCGATTGCAAGGCCTCACCAATCCGGCTAAGTATAGCGTCGGTATAGGGACCGAACTTTTGTTCGGCATCACCCTTCAGAAATCCCATGCCCCTGAAATCATAAGGTCGGAAAACGACTAGGCTTTGATGCTTGCCGGCGGCAATACTCTTTAGGGCGTAATGAATCGGCAGAACCGATTTACCGGCTCCGGGAACGCCGTCAAAAGAAACGCCTATAATATCATCATCAGCTAACAAAGCGGAAGCAAAAGCCTGGTAAGGACCGACGGGCTTGATTATTCCGGTTTTATCCCGTTCTTGGAGTTTCGGCTTAGGCACCAAGTTAAAGCCAACTCCTTGCTTATAGATTACCATGGCCGATTTATCTCCAAGGCAAAGATAGCAACACTCATTAGAATGAAGATTGTCCAATTGCCTATCGCTGAAATTGGCTGCCGGGATAAATCCTTTTTGATGCAACTCAACCAAAAAGCCGCCTTGGCTGTCAAGCAATTGCACCCGCGTAATATCGGAATACAAACGATCCAACAAATAACTTGTTTCATTATGCTGATAGTTCTGCGCTTCCACTCCCATCACGTCAGCCTTAATGCGCTGATTGACATCGCAACTAAGGACGACCACGCGTCGTTCAGGATAATCAAGAGACCACTTGCGAGCTACCATGACAATGCGATTGTCATTATTACTCTGCATGCCAGCCGGCAAATCTCCCCATTCAGCCATTTCACAGGAGACAAAGAGCAAGCCGCCGGCTTGAGTGCTCACACCCTCGGTCAACTTGCCTTGTTCGCGGTATTTATCCATAAGCTTGGAAAAATTGCGAGCGATCCTGGCTTTTTCACTGACACCCTTTTTCATACCATCCAACTCTTCAATTACCCAAATCGGAACTACAATAACGTTGTCCCCCAAAATATCAATAATACCGGCGGAATTGAGAATCGTGCTGGTATCCAGGACATAAATCTTGGCTCCGGGGTTGACGGGTAATGGCTTCGGCTGTTTCACTGCTGGCATTATACATCCTCTCTCCGGTTAAACCGGTTTTGTTGCCTGTTTACGCGGACTAAGATCTTGTTGCCTTTAAATTGTCAAAGTTCCATATTAATAAATCATTTTAGCAAAATATCCGCATTTGTCAAGAATAAAATAAAAAACCCGCCAAATGACGGGTTTACTCAATGTTCTATGTCTGCTATGGGTGGATCTCCGGATCAAGGGCATTGGCCGCGTAAAGCCCGGGAACGGCCCCGTAAGCCGCAAATTCCTCGTTATTCGTATAGCCGTCGCCATCGGCATCGCCGTTGGGAGCAAAATATTCCGGAAAAGCCATATACTGCGATAAATTAAGCCGGCAGTTCGGTATTTTGTCGCCAAAAATAAAGGCCATCCCCAAAACCATGCCGATTGATCCGGTACCGGAAATATATTTTTCCACCGAATAATCAGCTTGACCGTCGCCTACCAGCATCTGGCCGGCCAAAACCTCTTCCAAGCCGGGGAAAACCAGTGCGGCCAACTGCCAATAAGTGCCGAAATCCGCGGCGAACCGTTCTTCATTATAATTCCAAGCATAGTGCAGAAGCCTATGATTCAAACCGTTAGGCAGACAAAACTCAGGATCTTTCAGTACTGTCTCAACCAGCTTGAGTTCTATCAAACAATCAGGATAACCATTACCGGACGCTTCATAAGTTACCGGATCGGTTCTTTGATCAATCCAGAGGCTGCCATTAACATCGGCAATGCTTGGATCAAATAAATCCAAAATATTTCCATAATCGCCCAATACCGCTCGCGGCGCTTCATAAACTTTCTGATAGCAAGCATAAAAACTGCTAAGCGGTTCCGGTAAGGGATCACTGGGATCATCGCCCTCATTGGCATTAAGGCAAAAATCTTCACCCTCGCCTTCGCCTTCTCCTTCACCCTCGCCTTCGCCTTCTCCTTCACCCTCGCCTTCACCCTCTCCTTCTCCTTCACCTTCTCCTTCTCCTTCTCCTTCCCCCTCACCCTCACCCTCGCCTTCGCCTTCTCCTTCACCCTCTTGGGCGATGACTGTTACAGTGGCAGTCCGTGAAACGACCGGTTGGTTAGTGATATTGTTAATTACGCAAAAATAATCCCCGGCATGATTTAAGTCGGCAGTTAGAACAGTTAAATCGCTAAGGGTGGCCCAAGGCAACAAAGTGCCGTTCTGATACCATTGGAAACGCCAAGGCTGAGTGCCAAGCACTAAGACTCTCAGCGTGAACATTTGCCCCGCTTCAATTTCAATATCCTGAGGCTCAGCCGCTATAATCGGCGGGCGATTAACTTTCAGCGTGGCAATAACGGAAGCCGGCTGGCCGTAAGGATTACTCGCAATACAAACATAATTTCCTTCATCATCAATGATCGCTGAAGGAATAATATAAATATTGGAATTGGCATTAACGAGGTCCTCTCCATTTTTTTGCCACTGCCAGCTCCAAGCCCTGTCAGCGTCGCAGATGAATTGCACTTCTGTCCCCGGATTGACCAGGCGGGACAGAGGCTGAAGGGTAAACTCTGGCGGACGTTCGTCGCAACCGGTAGCCAAAGCAAGCGCCGTAACGCATAAGACAAAACTTAGCAACAACTGTTTGCCCATGATCCCATCTCCTTTGGTTGGCTTAGTTAATGTAAAGAACTTTCGGAAAATATAATTTACACCTTTTTTAACAAAAAGTCAAGACCGAAAAACCGGCCTTAATTCAGGTCGGCTTTTTTAATTTGTATATCTTCTTTTAGCCAATTCTTGGCAATTTCCTTAAAACGGCTATTGCTATCGGTAACAAAATATTCCTGCCGGCCCGTTTGTTCCTGAGGATTATCTGACAAATATCGTCCGAGCGCTTTGACCACTTCTTCGGCCGGATCAATCAACTTTACCCGCCGCCCCGCTTTATCGGCAATGATTTTCTTTATCAGGGGATAGTGGGTACAGCCTAAAATCAAAGTGTCAATTTCTTGGCGCTTGAGCGGATAAAGATACTTGCGGGCGATTGTTTTCATTTCCGGTTTACTCAGCCAATCCTCTTCAATTAACGGCACAAATAACGGGCAGGCAACGCTTTTAACTGCAATCTCCCGATCTAATCTTTCAATCGCTTTTTCATAAGCGCGGCTACTAATGGTTCCCCTGGTGCCGATAACGCCGATCTTGCCCTTGGTTAATTCAACTGCTGCCGCAGCGGCCGGAGTAATGACTTCAAAAATCGGCAACTGATATTTTTGACGCAGCAACTCACCGGCAAAAGCCGAGGCCGTGTTACAAGCCACCAGCACCGCCGTAACCCCCCGCTTGATTAAAAACTCAACAATCTCGCAGGCATATTCCTGTATAACCTCTTGCGATCTGGTGCCATAGGGCGTACGGGCGTTATCGCCTAAATAGATAAAAGAACAGTCGGGCAACTGTTTTTTTAGCTCTTTCACTACGGTTAAACCGCCAACGCCGGAATCAAAAATTCCAATCATACTATTGCGCTTTTCCCCAAAATGCGTCGGCGGCCCTTTCCATCTCATCCAGCCGAGTATAATAATCGGCAAACTCGTTCAAATGCGCCAAGGCGATTTTACCGGTCATTAGCGGATCATCGTTAGTCACATTAGTGGCCGGACTAACGGTGCCATGCTCTAATTCCACATCCAGACCACGGCGGAATTGCTCCACATCAAACTTGGACCAGTCCAGGCCCAATTGTTCGCCGATAGCCTGAGCCTCTTCGGCGGTAAATTTTGGTTGCGTCATATTTTTCAATTTATTTTACTGGTTAAATCTTACCACGACTGTGATTTTTGTCAAAACAAAAACCGTCCCGCTTAATAAAAGCTAAAGACGGTTTTTACGGCGTCAGGCAGCCGCTAGGCCAATCGTCGGTCATACTTTTGATCTAATTCTTTCTGTTGTTTTTGACGACGCAACTTACGAAATCTTTTGCGCGCCACTTGGTAATAATAAGTACCCACCATGGTGCCCAGGGCGCAGCCCAAGGCATAAAGCAAAGCCAGCGACCAATTGTCAACATTGTCAACAATCGTCCGTACCACATAATACCAGATCAAGATATTGATCACGGTAATAGCTCCGCTAGACCAAACTTTGGTTTCCGTAACCGCTTTGGTCCATAGGGTAACTATAAGCATTTCCACGGCGCCCACAAAAAATAGAATGATGCTTATTTTCATAAATTTGTGGGTTTAATTCCGCTGATTAATTCAGGGAATCATTAATTTTAACGACCTTTTTAATGAAAAAACGCCCGCTCACGCGTACGCTTTATTCATGCCTTAAGTATAGACCTTTCAGAGCCTTTTGTCAATCAAAAACCCATAAAACATAACCTGATTATTTGATCAACTTCTCAGTTTTCAACAGCAATTCCGCCAGAACCTCCCTGCTCCGCGCTTCAACATTCAAACGCGCCAGAGGTTCGGTATGCGACGGCCGGATGTTAAGATACCATCGCTCTCCCCTGTCCTTGATTGACAGTCCGTCAAGAACGGAAAACTCCGCTCCCTTGAACTCCTGCCTGAATTTTTTAGCCAACCGATCAAAGTCTTTAACCTTATAATTCTTCTCTCCGGAAATAGCATAAGCAGACGAATATTTAGCGATGGCCTGCGACAAGGTTAATTTATTACTTTTAAGATAGGACAGGATAAGCAGAATCGGCAAAATCGCATCGCCCCAAACATAATTTTTCTTTCGGCCGAACAAGCGATAATTGAACATAAAATGGCCGGAGTTCTCGCAACCGAACAGGATTTTTTTCTGATTCATGGTCTTGATGATGTTGGCGTAGCCGGCGCGATGCGCCAAGGCTTCACTGCCCCTGGCGCGGATCAATTCCGCCAAACCCAAACCTAAACGAGCGTCAATAACAATCCTTATCTTCGGCTTGTCAGCCAAAATTAACTCTGTTAGCAGACAATTCAAATAATACGGTTCAACAAACTTGCCCTTCTCATCAATGAATATCGCCCGATCGGCGTCACCGTCAAAAACTATTCCCAAATCGGCTTTTGCCGTCTTGATTTCCTTTACGATCGGCAGTTGATTCTCTTTGACCAAGGGATTAGGGCCATGATCGGGATAGGGATCGCCGGAAAAAAAATTCATCCGCGTTGTTTTTATCGGCAAAAAAGAAAAAACCGTCTCAGCCAAACGCGCTCCCGAACCGCCGGAAGCGTCTACCACGACATTCATTCCCTTCAATATTTGAGGGTTGATTAAAGATAGGACAAAATCACGGTATTCCTTGGTTACCGAAAAAAAATCGGCCTGCGGTTTGCCCATTGTTTGCTGTTTGATCTTACCGACCTGGATTTTAATTTTCTTTAGTCCGGTCTTAAGCCCGAAAACCCGGCCACGGCTGTCGCAGAATTTCACTCCGGTTTCTCCTGCCGGACTGTGGCTGGCCGTAATCATGGCGCCGGCGGGAAAATCATGCTCGCCGACGGCAAAAAATAATTCCGGCGTGGCGCAGACGCCCAAATCATAAACCTTTACGCCGCCCTTGTTCAGGCCGGCCAATAACGGCCAGAATACTTTTTCTGATTCCAAGCGGGCATCGCGACCGCAGATTATCTTTTTGGCTTTGGTCACTTTAGCGAAAGCCAAACCCAAAGCAAACGCTGTGTGTTCATCCAATTCCTGCGGATATTTACCGCGGATATCGTACTCTTTAAAGATTTTGGGGTTGATATTCATAAATCAATTTTCTCATATTCTTTAATGACCATTTTCCAAGCCCGATGAAGCGGGGTTAGCGCCTTTTTCACCTCCGGAAAGGCGGCGAGATCGCGATAGTCGCGAGCCATTTTGCCATAAGCGCGAAAAGGTTGTTTTTTGGCTTTATCAACGCAAGCGATGTCCATATACATAAAATCAGTTATATGACTGGCTGAATCGGCGCAAGCCACAATTTTTGCTTCTAACGTTTCCGGCATAACATCCTTACAACGATGAGCGCGAATAGCATGCAAAGCTTTTTTCATTTTATCTTTAGGATATTTTTCTTGCTGAAAAAACTTTTTTGCTATTTCAGCGCTGCGTTTAGCGTGATCAATTGATGCGGACATGGGATAGTGGCCGATATCATGCAACCAAACTCCCAATAATACTGTTTCCTTATCGGCCGTAGGGTGTTTTTTACACAAATATAAGGCCCATCTTTCCACTTCCGGCACATGTCTTAAAAGACCAAAGGGATCATCGCCGAATTTATTAACACTTAAAACATTGCCCAAATCACCCTTGGACTTCTTAACTCTGTCTTGGAATAGTTTTTTTGCTTTAATAACGATACTTTTCATATTTACATTCTACCATTTTTAACCGCGATCGCCAAAAGATTATCGCCGTACATAATGCCTTTTTTGCCTTCACTTTTAGCCTTGAACTCTAATTCCTCAATGATAAATCCGGCTCGCCTCAACAAACGGCGGGTTTCTCCCTTGGTGAAGGAGTGGATATAGCGCTTAGTGTCTCTCCCGCCCGATTTCCAAGGCACAAAAGCATCGCTCATAGCCCAGGCGCCCCAACGGATTTTTTCCAGCCAATTAAAAAGATAGGGATAATAGCGGAATCTTTTTTTCCAACCGAACACTTGCCACAAATTCCAATTCACCATGACCAATCGCCCGCCGGGTTGCAGAATGTCATGGATGTTTTTTAACGCTCGCCAGCGCAATTGCCTACTCGGCAAATGATGCAGAACAGCAATTAGTAAAACTAAATCGTAAGAATTATTCTTAAACTGCAAATTATTAATATCCCCGACCTCAAATTTCACCCACGGCTTGTCCTTAAATCTTTCGCGGGCGATTTTTATCAATTCTTCGCTATTGTCAATACCCAAATATTCCACCTTTGAATCGGCAAAAATCTCGGCCATCCGGCCATTGCCACAGCCGATATCCAAAACCCTGTTCCCCGGCTTGACATATTTGGCAAAATCGCCGAAACCGCGCCACCAGTGGCCGCGCGTATCTGAAAAGTCTAAGGCAATCTCATTGTAAAACCCTTTAGTCTGTCCGAGTATTTTTTGTGTTTTTTTCCGGATCATAACAAACTAACTTTAGCATTTTTTTGGCAAAAATAAAACCGCGCTGGCAATAAGCCAGCGCGGGAAAATAACGATTCCAAGAGGTCAAGGTTCAAGGAATCAAGGTGACAAGCCTGCCTACCGGCAGGCAGGCTCGGCCTACCGGCGGGCAGGCTCGCGGACAACAGCGAACCGCCAAACGCCGCTGAAGCCACCCCCAAGACAGTCCAGGCTCAGAGCGCGCCTCGCACCATCCCCGCTGAGGCAAGCGAAGAAGCGGTAGCCGGCACGGCGCCAAATTGAACCCAGTGCGGCAATGGGGTATAGCCGTTGCAATTCGGGGTGGGCCGCACCCAGAGCCAGCAGTTCTTCAATCTGAGCAAAAAGATAGCGATAATTCGCTCCTTGCTTGGCCAGCCAATCATTGACTTCTTTCAATTTGGCAATAATCTGATCGCCATTGCTGAAATCCCGATTGAAGTGGAGTAATTCCACTTTGATTTTCCGCTTACCCGCTCCATTGAAAGGGAAATGATCGGCGATGATGTTGGGATTGGGCCAGTCATAGCGGCCGGCGGCGATCATCTGCGCGAGATTCTTACTGGGATCAATGATCACATCGTAAACGCCGACCAGATAAGAGGAGACAATTTGTTTGGCGGCGATCCTTGTCTTTTGGGTCGCAGGCATCTCGGCGACAATCAATTCTCCTATCTTGCGAATCGTACCCTCGCCATTAACGCTCGCCAAATAAAGAAGGCACCTGTCAAAATCACCGCCAAGTTCGCCTATAACCTTGATCAAGGTGGCGACAATCTCGGTAATCCTGCCCCAATACTTTAGGAGCAACCTCACTGTTATTTCCGCTTCGGCTTTGTTTGGATTTCTCTTGCCCATGTCTCTTCTCCTTTTTTGGCCTAATCCCTCATCTCGACCCTATGCCGAAACCCCAGATTAGCCGTTTTTAGGTGCGAATCAGCTTTGCCCGCGGGGCAAAAGCTAATAGATGATTATATTGCCTAAATAGTTATTTGTCAATATCTTTGATTTTTGCCTTAGCCAAGTAGATTATATTTTTAGCCAAATTTAAACAAAAACATAGTAGAATTATTGAAAATTAAACGGATTAATGCTATCATTTCCAGATGAAAAACAAGGAGAAACAATTAGCTGAAATTGTCTTAAAAATTACCCAAAGCAATCCTGTCTCAGATAAGGAGTTATTTAATATTGTCCGCTCAATTTCAGGAAAACAGAAACTCCCGCCACCGGAAAAATCCGCCTTGCTTGCCCAATACCGCCGATTAATCAAAGCAAAAAAAATCAAGCCGGATAAAAATCTGGAGCGGCTTTTGACTAAACGCGCCGTCCGCACGCTTTCCGGCGTAGCCGTGATCTCCGTCTTAACCAAACCGCAACCCTGCCCAGGCGACTGCCTGTTCTGTCCGACGGAAAGGGCTATGCCCAAATCCTATTTGAGCAATGAGCCGGCGGTGATGCGCGCCATCTTAAACGACTTTGATCCTTACCGCCAAGTGACAATGCGGCTTAAGGCGCTTGAAGCCAACGGCCATAAGACGGAAAAAATAGAGCTTATCATCATGGGAGGCACCTGGTCATATCACCCCACCAGATATCAAAAATGGTTCATCAAACGCTGTTTGGAAGCGCTTAACGGCCGAGCGGCAAAAACCCTGCAAGAAGCGCAAAACAAAAACGAAACAGCCAAGCATCGCTGTATCGGCCTCACCTTGGAAACCCGGCCGGATTATATCACGCCCCAAGAAATTAATCGCTTGCGCGAATTGGGCTGTACCCGGGTGGAATTGGGCGTCCAGCATACCGATGACAAAATCTTGAAATTAAACCGCCGCGGCCATACGGCCAGACAAAGCATTGAAGCAATCCGCTTACTTAAAGATGCCGGTTTCAAAATCAATCTGCACTTGATGCCTAATATGTACGGTTCTACGCCGGCTAAAGATCTGGCGCTGTTTAAAAAAATCTTTACCGACGGCGATTATATGCCGGATATGGTTAAAATCTATCCTTGCGTGGTGAATAAGAACGCCGATTTATATCGTTTATACAAACAGGGAAAACATAAGCCGTATACGCCCCAACAATTGCTTGGATTGCTGATAAAAATAAAAAAAATCGCTCCACCCTGGGTGCGCATCACTCGTCTCATCCGCGATATTCCCGAAGAATCAATCGTCGCCGGCAATAAAATCACTAACTTGCGCCAATTAATCAACGAACAAGCGGCTAAAGACGGTTGGTCTTGCAAATGTATCAGATGCCGAGAAGCGGGTCACGCCGGCATGACCGGCGAATTAAAATTAAAAGGTCAAAAATCAAAATTAATCAATAGAAAATATCAGGCCAATGGCGGAACGGAATATTTCTTGAGTTTTGAATCGCCGGATGAAAAAATACTTTACGCTTTCCTGCGTCTGCGCCTGCCGGAGCAAGCAAAAAAATCTTTTTTGCCGGAATTACAAAACGCCGCGCTGATCCGCGAACTGCATACTTACGGCCGAGCCCTGGAGTTGGGCGGTGAAGGCCAGATCCAGCACTCGGGCTTGGGCAAAAAACTTTTAGCGGAAGCGGAAAAACTCGCCCGGCAAAAAAATTACGAAAAAATTGCCATTATTGCCGGCATCGGCGTGCGTGAATATTACAAAAAATTAAATTATAGTTTAGAGGGAACCTACATGGTAAAATATCTCAAATAATATAATCCACACCTAAAACATAATTGAATAATCGCCGATTCAAAAAGCAACCGATTAATGCCGGTTGCTTTTGTTATTCCGCTGTTTGGCCGGATGTTTTTAATGGTTAGGGAGCAATGCAGGAGGAACTGAAGAATGACTTGCAACACTTCCTCTTTGAGGAATTATAGTAGGGATAAGTTCTGTTCTTAACTTTGCAACAAGCCGAATTAGTGCAGGTCTTAGCCACACAAACATTGCTAACGCAATTCTGCGCCGCATTGCAACTGCCACAATTCAGGGTGCCGCCGCAACCGTTAGAAATAGAGCCGCAATTCTTGCTTTGGGCCGCGCAGGTAGTCGGCGTACAGACGCAAGCTTGGCTGACAGCCGGCATATTCGCTGTTGTGCCGCAACCGTTAACATCAACGCAAGTTCTTGTTTGCGCGCTATTGGAGCAGGCGCTCCAATCAGTACAAGACCAATTCTCAACACAAACCGGCGGCAAGGTACCGCTGAACTCATAAGCGCCCAAATCCGGCGCCGTGCCTTGCGGCACTGCCGTACCGGCATAGTCAGGAGTCAAACTCAATGACGCCCCCTTATTAATCGCCGGGGAGGCTGATTGAAGGGAAAAATCATAAGCGACGGCATTATTGAATTTAGGATCAACAACTAAAGAGTTGGCGTCTTGTCCGGCCGGTTTGGCGTAGGAACCGCTGGGGTAGTAAAGGTTATAATTAATAGTGTTGCCGGTAGCGCCGACTAATCCCAAAAGCGTCTTATAGTTTCCGGCAGTACTGCCGGCCGCCATGGTGCTGAAAATATTGTTTTTAACCTGCGCTCCGGTCATCAATGATCCGGCCAAGACCAAGCCGAAGCGCTTGCTGTTATACACGGTATTATTATAAACGGCAACGTTGGCAAAATTATAAAGCTGTATGCCATCGCCCTCATTATAAATCACATTATAAATTACGGCGTTGCCATTGGTTCCGGCAACTCCGTTGATACTGCCGTCAAAACGGATTCCCTGAGTGCCCAACTTCTGCCCGCTATTGCCTTGATCAAGGACTACAGCTAACCCTTCAGGATTATTATAAGTGTCATATTGGCCGTAAACCTTATTATATCTGACAACATTATTGCCGCCGGTCATAAACAAATTAATGCCGGCGCGATCGTCAAAAGTGCGGCAATTGCCATAAACCGTATTATGTTCAATAATATTGCCGGCCGTAATTGACGAATACAGAGCGATGCCGGCATCGCCATTATTATAACTGGTATTGCTTTTAAGGGAACTGTTGGAACCGGAAAAACTAATGCCCATGGCGCCATTATTGTAAGTCTGATTGTTAAAAACTTCATTGGCTAAGCCGCGATCCGATCCGTTGGCATAAAACATTATGCCGGCGCCGTAATTGTAAGCATTGACTTGGGAATAAGCCGTGCCCTTGGTACCGCTGACAATAGAATTTTTCACGATGTTGTTATTGCCGGTACCGGCGACATCGGCCAAAAAATAAATTCCGCCGTAACCCCAATTATCCACTGCGGAAATTCCATTAACCGTTATATTGGAAGAATTGTAAATGACTAAGCCGGCCGAAGGTGAATTTTCCGACCTGGCATTAGTAACACTGACACTGTTAAGCGAGATATGGCTCTGATTCAAAATTAAGATATTCCAAGGGCGGACTTGTTCAGCGTCAAGCATCGGATTGTTGCCCGAACCGTAAGCGTCAACGACAATCGGCAAGCCGGCTGAACCTGAGGCGGCAATCTGCAATGTCTCTTTAAAGGTGCAGCCGCGTTGCAAATAAATCTGATCGCCGGATTTTAATCCCACCATCCCCTGCATTTGGTTCAATCGAGCAAAAGTTTTCCAGGCCGTAGCGGGCGATGTGCCGTCATTAGTATCATTACTAGAAACATCACAACCGATATAGTAAGAAGACGATGATAAGGCCGTGGTCGTTCTCGGCTCTAAATTGATATTAACCGTCGCTAAAACCGACAAAGCAATGGAAGTGGCCGCTAAGACTAAGGCGGCGGAAGTTTTGAGGTGTGTCTTAGTAAGAGTAATCATAAAAAATTAAATTAATTGCTATAATCGGTTGTAATTTAACCGATAAAAAACACCCTATGATTCGGGTGTTTATTAATTTTACTCTTGCATAGAAACCGCTTCAGTCGGCTCAGAAGCAACCGACTGAACTTTGCCGGTTCTGCCCTTTAAGGCATCCTTAAGATTCTTTCCGGCCTTGAATTTCGCCACGGTAACCGTGGGAATCTCAATCTTCTCATTGGGGTTGCGCGGATTGATGCCTTCTCTTCCTTTGCGGGCGCGGGCGGAAAAAGTGCCAAAACCGGTCAAAACGATTTCCCCGCCGCTTTTCATGGTTTCGGTGGCAATATCCGTAAACGCCTCCAAGGCCGATTCGGCTTGCGCCTTATTAATGCCGACCTTATCGGCGATTTTTTGTGAGAGTTCTGCTTTGTTCATATGTTTGGTGATTAAAATTATTAATTTCATCGTCAGGCTGTTCCTGTGTGTCGTTTTAACCGCTTACTCCACCTCCACGGTTTTATTTATTCGCTCTATTTTGAGTGCTTGCTTATTTTTCTCATCCAATTCAAGGTAGACTCCGTTTAAAACCGCCGTGCCGCGCGACGGCACATCGTGTTTTTTGGAAGTCTGGCCGATTTTCAAAAATAAATTATAAATCTGCTGTTTATCGGCGCCAATAATTGAATCGGCATAACCGACCATGCCGGCATCGGAAATATAAGCCGTGCCCTTGGGCAGAATCCTTTCATCGGCCGTTTGCACGTGGGTGTGAGTGCCCAAAACCGCCGTTATCCTGCCATCAAAGTAATTAGCCAAGGCTATTTTTTCCGAAGTGGCTTCCGCATGAAAATCCACGAGATACAAGGCTTGGCGATTTTCGCTGACTATCTTTTCTAAAGTCTTAAAAGGATCATGCAAGGCATCCCGTTCTCTTTCACCACAATCAAAAAATACCCTACCCATTAAGTTTACCACGATTAGCTTATTTTCGCCAATATTTATTGTGAGCTGTCCCCGGCCGGATTTTTTGCTGGGATAATTAGCAGGGCGGATGAGTTGATTATGTTCGTCTTCCAGCATGGCATCACTGCCGGCCTTTTCCCAAATATGATTGCCGGAAGTAAACGCGTCTATTCCGATTTCCTTCATTTCATCAATGGTTTTCTGCGTGGCGCCGATGCCATGAGCCAGATTCTCCGCATTAGCGATAATCAAATCCGGCTTATACTTTCTCTTTAAGCGAGGCAACTCCTGTTTAACGGCGTTACGGCCGATTTTTCCGACAATATCAGCGATGAATAGGATTCTAATCATAATAAAATTTAATTTAATTTTAACCGGTGGACGCTTCAGCCCTGGATCTTGCTGGTAAATCGGCTATCAACCGCTACTGCTTAAACGGTCATTTCCTTCAATTTTTTAATCCGATCTTCCAGCGGCGGGTGAGTGGAAAAGGCATTGGCCAAAAAGCGCCTGGAGTTATTAAAAGGATTGGCGATATACAGATGCGCTGTCGCCGAGGAGGCGGCGGACATCACTGACTGGTCATTGGCGATTTTTTCCAAGGCGCCGGCCAAACCCTCGGGATAGCGCGTCAGCAAGGCGCCGGAAGCATCGGCTAAATATTCGCGGCGGCGGGAAACGGCTAATTTTATCAATTGGGCGATTAACGGGGAAAGCAAAATCAAAATTACTCCGATAATCAACAGGGCGGGATTACCGCGGTCATTATCCCCCCTGCCGCGGCCGAATAATGAACCGCGTAAAAACCAATCGGCCAAAAGGGAAATCATGCCGACCAAAACAATAATGATAGTCATTAACCTGATATCATAATTCTTGACGTGGGATAGCTCGTGGGCAATCACGCCTTCCAATTCCAATTTGCTTAACTTATTGATCGCGCCGACCGTTAAGGCGATTGAAGCATGGGAAGGATCTCGACCGGTAGCAAAAGCATTGATGGCTTGCTCCGGCATCAAATAAATTTTAGGCAACGGCACGCCGGCGGTAAGGCAAAGATTTTCAACTAAATGATAGACATAGGTATTGTCGTTTTCCTTAACTTCTTGGGCTTTGGCCGACCACAAAGCCACCTGATCGCCGCCGTAATAACTGAACAACGACATGATAACGGAAAAAACAGCCGCAGCAACAAGAGCGCCATAACCGTAATTGAAATAATAACCGATAAACCAACCGATAAACAGTATGATAACGGTAAAAACAATAATCAACAGCCAGGTGCGACGCTTGTTGGAATCTATTTGGTTATACATAAGCTATAATTCATAAATTCTATCATCTTTATTTTAACAAAATTAAGCCAAAAAATCAAAATTAAAAAAGCCGCGCAACAGTTATTGGCTGTTACGCGGACTAAAGAGTCAAGGTTCAAGGTTTCAAAGGGATCGGTTCGCGGACAACAGCGAAACGCCAAGAACTGTAAAGACGATACTCAAGACTAATCAATGACAAGAGGCGCCTCCCCACATTTACGTCAAGGTAAGCGAAACTGCGATGGCCGGCTTCGTGCTGCCAAATTGATCCCAAAGCGGCAATGGGGTGTAGCCGTTGCAAACCGGGGTGGGCCGCACCCAGAGCCAGCAATTCCGGCAGGGGGGCGAAGCGGTAGCGATGCTCCGCTCCTTGCTGAGCCAGCCAATCATTGACCTCTTGCAATTTGGCGATGACTTGATCGCCATTGCTGAAATTTTGATTAAACTGGAGTAACTCTACTCTAATTTTCCTGGTAAGAGGTGAAAGCCTGAAAGAGAAATGACGGTTGTTGATATCCGGATTAAACGCGTCATACTTGCCGGCGGCAATCATCTGTTCAAGGTCTTGACTGGGATCAACGGTCACATCGTAAATGCCGACAATGCCGACCGGCTGAGGTAAGACGATTTGTTTGGCGGCTCTTTTCATAATTCCAGCCTCGGCCGGAGTCAGTCCGGCAATCAATTTGGCGATTGCCCGAAGCGTTGAGTCGCCTTCAGGCTGAGCCAGCAAATAAAGGCACTGACCGACATTGCCGCCGAATTCCTGGATGTACCTAACCAGATTTACAACAACCGTGAGCAACGCGCCCATGGCCGACACCACCGCTTCAACATTCTTCTTTGTCCTCATGATGCATTCTCCTATTTGGCCGGTCTCTCATTCCAGCGTTAACGCCAGAACCACGGACCAACCATTTTTAGGTGCAAATTAGCTCTGCCGACATGACAGTTTGCTAATATCTAATTATATCATATTTACAATATTTTGTCAATACCTTTATCCACAATACTTTTTATCTAAATTTAGATAATAAAAAACCGCTCAACAGTTATTGGCTGTTACGCGGGTTAAAGAACGGAGACTAATAAGCCGTAGTGCGAAAAACCGGCTGGAATAATTGTATCCGCTGTTGGCAAATCTTTTCAAAACGACAGCTATTACATTGGGGCTCTTCCATCTCCGGACAATATTTGCGCGCCAGCCACATTAGCTTGTCAACTTCAGCCATGGGCCTGCCGGAAAGAGTAATTACCCGGTCAACGGCAGCATAAACCGCCAACCTGATCGCTAATTCAATCTCAGCGTCAACCCAAGAACGGGAACTTACGCAATCAGCAAACCGTTCGGCCAAATCCACCAGACCGAGCCGCAAAGCCGAACGCATCAAATGATAATCAACTATCGGACGCCACTGCGGACTATCCGGCTCAATCTTTAAAAAATGTTCCGGACGATTGGCTAGGGCCATCGCCAACAACGTGGCCTTTTTATTGAACGGATCGTTGAAACCAACGAGATTCAAAGCTAGAAAACTGATAAATTCTGATAATTTCGGATATTGCTTAAGAATATCAAGTGATGTTTGAAAAACCTCAGGGAGCTCTAAAAAAGAACGGCCGTAACCGGTTGTCAGAATATACCTTTGTTCCCAATCCGGAAAAGGCACTGGGCCATTGTCATCGCTGAGAAACTTCACAAAACCGGCCGGTGACAACGAGGCCAGATTGGTTGGCTTAAAAAAATCCGGATTATTGTCTAACGCCCTTTTAGCCAACTGCCACAGCAAATCGGAACCCTTGATTCTTTTGCCGTTTAAGGTTCCCCAAAGAGGTTCACTGTAGCCAGCGCAATTACCATACCAAAAGCCGAATTGCTGGGAACAGACATAAAAGAAAAAATCCACGGTCGACGGGTGATTAAGCGGCGGGTACATGCCACTGGCGACAATCTCTTCGCCTTGGGCATTGCGAAAACTGTAAAAATTCAAAAAATCCCTGTCCGGTGGCAAGCCCTTCAAATAAGCGGCCAGCTTCTCTACCGCTTCTTCATTGACAACGGCAATTTCCGACAATCGCGATAATTCTTCTAATTCCATTTCCGTCGCTTCTTCTGCCGCCTCAGCAACAAGCAGTCTCATAATATCATCCTGACTGTGCATAACCTTGCCTCCTTCCGGTTGTTTTACTAAGCCTGACTGATTATCAAAGTACCAGATTATTTTTATCATGACACCAATAAAAAAGCAAGGCGTTACGGCCTTGCTTTTTTAATCAAAATTTAACTTAAAATTTAACCTCAACATTCTGTTTTTCCGCCTCATTGGCTTCAAAAAAATCATACTTCTTGAACTTGAGCAATTGATTGATCAAGTTATTGGGAAAAACCTCAATCTTGGTGTTGAAATCACGGACATTGCCGTTATAAAATCTTCGAGCGGCCTGAATCTTATTCTCCGTATCGGAGAGTTCTTCCTGCAACTTCAAGAAATTTTGATTGGCCTTCAAGTCGGGGTAACTTTCCGCTAAAGCGAAAATTGATTTAAGGGTATTGGACAATTCACCCTCGGCCTTAGCTTTAGCGGCCAAGCCATCGCCGCTGGCCATCGCCGTGTTTCTGGCTTCAATGACTTTTTGCAAAGTCGCCTGCTCGTGAGCGGCATAGCCCTTGACCGTCTCAATCAAATTGGGGATCAAGTCATAACGGCGCTTAAGCTGGACATCAATGTCCGACCAGGCCTCCTTGGCGCGATTGTTGGCGCGGATCAGTCCGTTGTACAGCAGTACGACAGCGATAATCGCCACCGCCAAAACAATCAGAACGATCCAAAGAATGTTTAACAGCATATTTTTATTATTAGAGTTTATTCCTTGATAACTAAGAAAAACTCATTATTAATTTTAGGTAAGCTGAAGTTATCGGGCGTATTCGGTCACGCGTTTTTCACGAATGACATTAACCTTGATTTCTCCAGGATATTTAAGCTCGGCTTCTATCTTTTCGGCAATATCCTTGGCCATCTTGATTGCGCCCAAATCGTCAACCTCGTCCGGCGTAACAAACACGCGCACTTCGCGGCCGGCCTGGATGGCATAGGCCTTGTCAATGCCGGGGAAGCCGAGGGCGATCTTCTCCAATTCATCCAAACGCTGGAGATAGTTCTCATAACTGTCTTTGCGAGCGCCCAATCGCGCGCCGGAAATAGCGTCAGCAACCTTGACAATAATGCCTTCAAAGGTGGATGGCTTGTCATTATGGTGTTCAAAAACCGGAGCGATAATATCCTCGGTAATGCCGAATTTTTTGCAAATATCCCGGCCGATTTCCGGATGCGTGCCCTGGACCTCGTGGTCAACGGCCTTGCCGATATCATGCAACAGGCCGGCCTTCTTGGCCACAGCCACATTGGCGCCCAATTCTTCGGCTAACAGCGCTGACAAATTAGCGACTTCCGCCGAATGGTTTAAAATATTCTGGCCATAGGAGGTGCGGTATTTCAAACGGCCCAAAATTTGCACTAACTTCGGATCCAAACCGGTAATGCCTAATTCATAAACCGTGGCCTCGCCGGCCTTCTTGATATCAATGGCCAGATCCTGCTTGGCCTCTTTAATTGTTTCCTCAATGCGGGCCGGATGGATACGGCCGTCAAAAATCAATTTCTCAATCGCCTTCTTGGCGACTTGGCGGCGAATCGGGGAGAAAGACGACAGAGTAATCGCCTGCGGCGTATCATCAATAATGATTTCCACGCCGGTCAACTGTTCAATGGTCTTGATGTTTCTGCCTTCGCGCCCGATAATCCGTCCCTTCATTTCGTCATTGGGTATGTCCACAACCGATGAGGTTGTTTCGGCGGCATGGCTGGAAGCGCAACGTTCAATCACCGTAGCCAACAATCCTTTGGCTTTTTTCTCCAAATCCTCGCTGGCCTCATTCTCCAATTTTTTAATGCGGTTGACCAAATTGTCGGCAATCATGCGTTCGGCATTTTCCAAAAGCACCTTTTCCGCTTCGGCCTTGGTTAAGCCGGCGATCTTTTCCAGTTTCGCCAATTGGTCTTCCTTGATTTTTTGAACTTCCTCTTTGGCCTTGTTGATCTTATCCGCCTTGTCAGCCAGACTGGCTTTTTGATTCTCCAAATCCAGAATTTTCTGATCAAACATGGTTTCGCGCTTTTCCAATCGGGATTTGGCGCTGTCCATTTCCACTTTAACTTGCCTGGCCTCAACCTTGGCCTCATCAATGATTTTTAAGGATTTCTCTTGCGCGACCAAAACAAGCTCTTTCTGCTTGGCTTTAGCCTCAATCAGCATTTTTTCAATTTTTGATTCCAAACTGTCTTTTCTTTTTTGCGCCCAGTTCTTGCGCATGAGGTAACCGCCGCCAAAACCGACCAATAACATCGCTAAGGCGATAACACCTGAAATAATAATTTCCATATTTCTCCTTCTATGATGGCAGGGAGAAATCTGCTGATTTTACTTAAATTAGGCAAAAGACGAATTTAGTCGTAAATAACGGGCAAACAGTAAAAAGACGGATAACCCGCCTAAAAATTGTTTTATTTCATTTTTTTCGCCCGCTTAAAATACGAGGTTTTCACAAAAGTATTAACAAAATTAGATAAAATTCGTCTTCTTCCAAGTCAGCATGATTCCACCCGAACGCTTAATTCTTATTAATTATCTGATACTATTCTATCACAAAAACAGTTGCGGGTCAATCCGGCTGTTTTTCCTGGGTTTTTGCAATAATTATTGCTTTATCACCTTATCAATCAGGCCGTATTCCAAAGCCTCTTCGGGTGACATATAATAGTCGCGATCAGTGTCCTTCTCAATCTGCGACAGCGACCGATTGGTATGTTTAGTTAAAATATTGTCCAATTTGCTTTTAATTTTGAGGATATGTTCGGCACGAATCTTGATGTCGGTTGCCTGCCCCTCGGCTCCGCCCATTATCTGATGAATCATGATCTCGGCATTGGGCAAGGCCAAACGCTTGCCTGTGGTGCCGCCGGCCAAAATCATCGCGGCCATGGAAGCGGCGGTGCCGACGCAAATAGTGGAAACATCGGCTTGGACGTGCTGCATGGTGTCATAGATCGCCAAACCGGCAGAAACCGAACCGCCGGGAGAATTGATGTACAGTTTAATGTCAGAATTACTGTCTTCATTATCCAAAAACAATAATTGGGCGATAACCGTATTGGCGAAAGCGTCATCAATGGGCGCGCCCAAAAAAATAATCCTGTCTTTAAGCAGGCGGGAATAAATATCATAAGCCCGTTCGCCTAAAGACGTTTTTTCTATCACTGTGGGAATAAGATACATAAAATCAGTTTATAAAATTATCAGACCCGAAAGCCTTTGGCTATCCTCATAGTATCACCAATTCGCCGTTTTTTTCAACCACCTGCCAGGGCGCGGTAAACCCGGCCGCTTTCTTGTGGCCGCCGCCGCCGAACAAGCGGCAAAAAGCGGCCAAATCAACATCATCGCGCTTGGTGCGCCAACTGGCCTTAACTTGTCCGGTCGACAAACGAAAAACGGCCGTAGCGGAAACATCGGTAATTACGTTTAAAAAATTAGACAGCCCCTCCACTTCCTCTTCTTGGATCTGGTACAAACGCAAATCATTATCCTTAATATAAGTAAAAGCCACGCCCAATTCTTGATTGATTTTTAAACGCGACAAGGCCTCGCCCCATAAGCGCAGACCGCCGATAGTCTTATTCTGTATGGCGAAAGAAAACAATTGATTGATCTTGACGCCGTATTTAATTAGTTCCGAAGCAATTATCACCGCCTCTGAGTTGGTGGCGGAATTGACAAAGCCGGAAGTATCGCTGATGATGCCGGACAATAAGCAAGTGGCGCTGCGGCGATCCAAACGAAAACCGATTGTCTTAAAAAACTTATAAATTATTTCGCAAGCCGAGCTGGCCGAAGCGTCAATGGCATTGATTGAGGCATAGCCGGAATTGGAGGCGTGGTGATCAAATGCCACCGTTGTCATTCCGGCTAAATCATCGCCGGTCATCCTGGCCATAGCCAAATCGGCGCAATCCAAAAACACAACCAAATCCCACTGGCGCTTGAGAACCTCCCGATCATTGATTAATCCGTCTATTTTAGGCAAGTAACTAAGGGAGCTTGGCGCCGGATCCGGCGTATATAAAACATAATCCTTACCCAAGGATTCCAAATATAAACCCAGACTCAATACCGACCCCAAAGTATCCTGGTCGGGACGCTGATGGCCGACTAAAAGTATCCTGTCAGCCTGCAGAATCAAGCGATCAATTTGTTTAAAGGCTCCGTCTAACATAATAAAGTCAATTGCTTATCTTAACGGAATTAGCGGTTCTTGTCAAATGTGGTATAATTAATGGCGTATAGCCGGCGGCGAGCAGGAAGCGGCTGAATATAAAATCAAGCTTATAAACCATATGAATTTAGACAATTTGAAGGCTATCAGATCGCTGGATAAAAGCCAAGTCGCCGAATCCATCGCCAATCTGCCCAAACAACTGGCTCTGACTTGGCAAACGGGAAAGAAATTCAAACTGCCAGCCGGCCATTTAAAAGCTAAAGCCATCGTGTTCTGCGGCATGGGCGGCTCAAATTTAGCCTCGGAAATGTTGCGGGGAATTTTTCCTTTTCGGATGCCTTTTATTTTGGTCCGCAACTATAATCTGCCGGCTTTTGTGAACAAAGACACCTTGGTTGTTATAGACAGTTACTCCGGAAACACGGAAGAGGCGATCTCTTGCCTGAAAATAGCAATCAAAATAAAAGCCAAGATAGCAGTCATCACTTCCGGCGGCGAACTATTGGCTTTAGCCAAAAAACACCGCCTGCCCTGTTTATTATTGGATCCCAAGCTGAATCCCTCGCGCCAACCGCGTTATGACGTCGGTTCGCAGTTGGGCGCCGCCCTGACAATTTTAAAAAACTTTACCGCCATTAAAGCTGAGGTGGATCCGGCCGCCGCCTTTCTAACCAAATTGGGCCAAACCCTGATGCCGCTGATTCCGGCCAAAAATAATCCGGCGAAAAATTTAGCTCAGCGATTATTCGGCAAGCAAATCCTAATCTTCGGCGCTGAACACTTAGCGCCTAACGCCCATATTTTAGCCAATCAATTAAATGAAAGCGCCAAGCAGTTAGCTCATCCCTACGCCATTCCCGAACTTAACCATCATTTCTTAGAGGCACTGGCTTTGCCCAAATCAATCACCAAAAACACCGTTGTCTTATTATTGTCTTCCGCCGCTTATGCCCCCCGGATCAGCAAAAGAATGGCAGTCACAAAAAAAGTTCTGGACAAACTGAAAATAAAATATCTGACGCTTGAATCAGCGACTGAAGACAAATGGCTGTCAGCCCTGGAAATACTGGCTCAGGGTAGTTGGCTTAGTTTTTATCTGGCCATGTTAAACAACATCAATCCGGCGCAAATACCCTGGGTGGATTTCTTTAAAAAAGAACTGAATAAATAATCCGGCCGGCGGCAACTAACGGCTCGCAAATAAAAATAAAACCGATTCGGCTGACCGAGTCGGTTTTATAAATTGAGATTTATATCCTGATTGGCAAAGCTTGCTCTAAATGTTTTCTAGCTGCGCTAAAACGAAATTAGTTGATGTTTTCCAGCTGCGCTAAAACGAAATTAGTTATGGCATAAGCGGCAAAAATAATAACTAAACCGATAACGGCATTATAGATCATCTTCTTGGCTTTTTCCACCTTCTTTTCGTCACCCTGAGCAGTCATCCACCAGAAGCCGGCATAAATAACGATCAAGACCAGAATCACTCCCAAAACTCCCAAGACAATGCCAATGGCTGTTCCAATCATTGGCATCAAATCACCACTGCCCAATTGGCTCTCTAATCCGGTTTCATCAAGAAAAGTTCCGAATTCAACGGCGCGAACAAGCAAAGGCGCAGATAAAGCCATTACAGACAAAGCCAACGCCAGACCTTGCTTGCCGATTTTTTTAATCATTTTTTTCATAATTTTTATTTTAGTTATTTTAATGCTAATTTTTTGGGCTATACTCTCAATCAGCAGGGTCATCCGGATTAGTCGGTAAACCTTTGAATTCCTGCGAAGTAACCGCCTGACTGCCGGAGCCGACCCGTTGCAATTGATCCAGAACAAAAGCGGTGATCGCCCAAGCGCCGGCCACGATAGCCAAACCGATAACGGCATTATAAATCATTTTCTTGGCTTCATCCACTTTCTTCTCATTGCCCTGCGCCGTCATCCAAGTAAAGCCGGCATAAATCAGCAGTAAAATCAATAAAATGCCCAAGACACCCAAAACCGCCTTCACTATTCCGCCGACAATAACCGGCAAACTGCCCTGGCCTATGCCCTGTAACCCAGTTTGCTGGCCCACTGCGCCCAGATTGGTCAAACCCTCCTTAACCTGCGCCTTTGCCGGGGCGAGAGCAAAAGCAAAAGCGACAAACAGAATAAAAATTGAAATTATAAGTGTTTTTTTCATAAGAGGATAAGAGGATAAGAGGAAATTAGCAGATCACAAAATATTTTATCATCTCCTAATCTCCCCCTAAGGGGAGAAAATAATCTTGACTAAGCTCCGGTACTGCCGACAATCGCTCGCAAATTGCTCATGACGAACATGGCAATGGCATAAGCGGCAAAAATAATGACTAAGCCGATGATACCGGCATAAATCATTTTCTTGGCCTTGTCAACCTTATCTTGTTCACCGCCGGCAGTCATCCAGATGAAACCGCCGTAAAGGATGATCAAAACCGCGATAACGCCCAAAAAGCCCATGGCTACGTTCAGGATTCCGCCAATAATACTATTGAGGTTTCCTTGTTCAATCCCGGCCGTGCTGGCTATAAGATCTAAATCAATGTTTTGCACATCATCCTGCGCGCTGACCAAAACCGGCAAAGCGAACATGGACATCGCCACGACAATCAACATGGAAGCCAATAATTTCTTTAAAGTTTTTTTCATTCTTTGTCACCTCCCTTCCGTGCTTGCAATCGTCAGATTTTTAATTGTGATCGCAGCTGCGACATCGCAATACCTTACCCGACAGAAGCAAAATTTAAATTATTATTTTAGAGCACTGTTTTTTATCGGATGATCCCCTTGCTCTTTAGCCGGCGGCGGGAACCAAGATGCTGAACACGAAAGTCACGACAGCATAAGAAGAGAAAATAACCAATAACCCCGCAACAGCCCAAATCATGACGGTCTTGCCTTTTTTGATATTATCGGCGCTAATGCCGGCAGTCATCCATAGTATGCCGCCATAAATAAAAGACAGGAGAGCGGCGATGCCGACAAGGCCTAAAAGCGCATTAATCAGCCGAGCGGCCAGAGCGGGAATCGGTTCGTCTGGCAACTTCAACGGATCAATCAATTGGACCGCTGAAACTGAAAGCGGCAAAATGATAAGAAGCAACGAGCACAATATTGTCTTAAAAAAATTTTTCATAAAATTTTCACTAAACGCAAGTAGTTCCGAAGGAACTGCCGACCAAGGAAGTAAATAAAAAGTTTACCATGGTAAAAGCGGCTAAAATTATAACTAAAGCGATAACCGTATTAACCATCAAGCTTTTGCCTTTCTTGATTTTATTCTGATCGCCGAAAGATAACAGCCAAAACCAAGTACCGCCATAAATAAACAACAGCAAGGCGACAATGCCGGAAAAAGACAGGATCATATTAGTGCCGGTAATGCCAACCTGAAGCAAATCGCAAAGACCGCAAACGCCGTTACAAAAACATTGATCGCTGATATCTTTGAGTAAATAGGAAGACGGGCCAGTGGTCGGCTTGGCCGTACAGGCGGCCAAAACTGCCGGAGTATTCAACGCCAGCAACACCAATAAAACACTCAATATTTTCAGTCCCTTTCTAAACATAAGCGTATTATAGCAAAAATATGATAATTACAAAAGCTAATATTGCTGGGTTACTGTCTGGTTAATCTTATCCACGGCTACGCCGATAACCTTGGATAATTCCTGCCGGGGATCGGACATCCTGAGATACTGCTCAATCATTTCTATCATAGCCTGCTTGGCCGCATCAAAATTCTTGCCCTTGTACCAACTGAAAGCCGAAGGCGCCTGATAGGCCGAGGGATACAAATCCTCGTTATCCAATTGGCTGTCGCGCAAATCGCGCAAAGCGGTCGGCTTGACCGTTTTGGCCAAAAACTTTTTTATTTCCGGATAACTCTTATTGGTTCCGGCGTCATTGATAAACAACAAGAAATCCCACGACTCATTGGGGTGCGTTGATGATTTGGTAACGGTTTCCACCCAATAATCAGCATAATTCTTGCTGGGATTGCCGGCAATCTGAGGAATTGGCGCCACGCCGAAATTAACCCGCGACTGCGCCCGCACCTGAGGGATGTTAAAGTTATAACCGAAGAAAAAAGCCACCTTGCCCTGAGTAAAAGCGTCAAAAGAATTGGGCAGGGAAGCGTCCCAGGAATAAACTCGTTTGCCCACGGTGGCAAAATCGGTATAAAACTGCAAAGCGGTCTGGCCGGGGTTGACCGTCTTGTAACCGCCGCTGCCGTCTGCTTGTTGGATAGTCTTAAAAAAAGTAACATAACCATTGCCATCAGCCATTGTCGCTCCGGCCTGCATCATTAAAACGGACAAAATATCAAAGGCGTAATTGACATTGTAACCCATGCCTAAGGCCGCTCCGGCCACCAAAATCTTCTGGGTATCGGAAACTTTGGTGATCTTTTCTACGGCATCCTGAAACGCCGACCAATCAGTGGGAATTTGAGCAACACTGTTCTGATTCAATAAATCCTTGTTATAAAACATGATCAGCGACTCCAGACTAAGCGGCAGACCGTAAATCTTATTATCCATAATTACATCATTGCTGACGGTATCAAAAAATAAAGCCTTCATTTCCCGGACGGTGGGCGAAATTTTTGTTCTTAACTCAACAACCTGTTCTTTCTGGATCGTGCCCTTTTCTATAATGTAACCCATTTGGTATTTGGCTGGCAAAGGTGAGATTTTATTCTTATACTTGGGCAGCCAAGTAACAGGAATGGAGAAGATATCCGGTCCGCGGTCTTCGGCTAAGGCGTTAAGCAAATAGCTCTCATATTCCTCCATGCGGAACTTGCGGTAATTGATGGTGATATTGGGATGTTGGACTTGGTAATCTTTGATAACAGCGTCAAAGGCGTCAGAATCATCCCAAACGCGCCAATAATTCAAAGTAATCGGCTTAACAGCTTCTTGTTCGGCGGAGCTGAGAAGCTTGCAACCGAAGCCGGCAGTAGCCAACACTAACGCTAATGTAGCTAAAGCAAGGAGATAAATTTTTTTATTGGTCATAATATTATTCTTACTTATGATATTATAACATAAATACCTAAAAATATAAAAACAACTTACTATTTTTTAAAAAAAATCACCCCTCGGAATCCATGGCGGACTCCGAGGGGCGGTGAAAGTTCTAATCTAATTATTAGTATCCTTGTGGTACTGCTCCAGCAAGGCCTGGAGATCGGTCTTCTGGCTCTTGCTCACCGAGTGGTGCAAGGGCCGAGTCGGGCGGGCGATGATTTCCGCCGCCCGAATGCTGACGTTCGCCGTTATTTGGGCGTTATCGGCGGCGTCTTGCGCGGTCTTGGCCTTCTTGTCGGCCGTATCAGCCAATGCGCCGACATCATCAATCGACTCCTCCATCAACTTGTCGTACTCCTTGACGATGGCGGGTTCAATGTCCCAGATGCCGTTGGTCAGCAACTTTTTGACTTCCTTCTCGGACTTCTGCCCGAGTTCGGAATCATCGCCTCCTCGCGCTTGGATTGCCTGCCACTTGGCAAACAACGGATCGTTCTCGGCCTGGACGCGCTTATCCAGACGAGATCTTACCTTGGCGACGCCGGACGCCAGCGCTTCATCGGCCACGGACTGACTTGCCGTCAAGGCAATCATGTCCGTTTTCAGCAAGGACACGTCCTTTCTCACATTGCCGATGACGGACGCGATAAGGAGTATCAAGACCAGGCAAATTAAGAACCCGGCCCAAACGACATGCGGAACGGCTGAAGCAGACTTATCACGACGCCGACCGCCGGACTGTTGGCTTACCTGTTGAGTGTCTTGGTCATTATCCGACATGATTCTTCCTCCTCTTTCCTTGTTTTTTGGTGTTTATCTCATTGTAGGTGCTTTCGGCTCACATTGCCGAATCACTCCATTATATCATACCTACACCATTTTGTCAATCCATTTATCCACAGATAATAGTTATTCATTTAAAATTAGCTAAAATTTGACACAATTAATGCCATTTTACGACTAATTTAACGAATCAGCCAAAATATGGTATAATTAACATCAGAAAATTAACCAAAATCTATGGATAATGACTTTATCAAATCATTCTTAGAAAAATTAGTGGCTGAAGCCGGCTTAGACCAAATGTCCCCCGAATTTAAGGCGCAATATATGGGTAAATTGGAAGAAACGCTTAACCAGCAACTGGGCTTGATTCTGTTGCAAAACCTTGATGAAGCCAAACAGCAGGAGTTCCAAGCTATGATTGACAGCAAGACTCTGGATAACGCCAAAATCCAAAAGCTGGCCGATCAAATACCGGATTTTGATCAAAAAATTAAAGACGGTCTGCTGGCTTTTGCCAACGACTTCATTACTCTGGCTCAAAAGAATAAGCCGGCATAAGCTATGGTCCAAAAAACAAAAAAAATCGCCACTAAAGGCGACTTGGCGCGGGAACTGAAAAAACTGGATAAATTATATCGGGAGACGATGTTGCAATTAAAAAAAATAAAAAATGAGGGCCGTAAAATGCTAGAAATCCAACAAAAGAAATCAGATGAAGAAAAAATTAAAGCGATCCTAAAAAGTTTAGGCAAATAGCTTATGGCGAAAAAACAAAAACAACCGCCGGACAATCCGTCAAGGCCAAGAGGCGAAGCCGAACAAACGTTCGGTTCATCTTTGGGTGATAATCCGGAATTGACCAAACTGTTTGCCGAACTCAATGCTGCGCCCGAAGAACCGTCCACCAATCTTGATCTAGGAGAAGCGAAAAAGCTTATTACGGAATTAGAGGCCACCATTCAAGCGGAAGTGGGCGCTGCTGGCGACACTGCGGAATCAACGGAGGCGACAGCGGAGGCGGTTCAAGATTTTTCTCTGGCGGCCATAGCGGCCAGGGCGCTGTTGGACAGCTGGTTAGCAGATGGGGCAGGAACTGAAGATGGGGAAGAATATGAAGATGAAAATGGAGAGGAGACGGACGAGACTGAAAAACCAATAATTCCGATTGAACCTGTCGTACCAGCGCCTGATATAACAGAAGCCCCGGAAAAAAAGACGGCAACGCTTTCAACACCTGAAGAAGACAGGCCTATTCCCGTTGAGGAAACAGCCCCGATTCCCGTTGCAGAAACAACAACTCAAGAAACGGTCCCGTTACCGCCAACGCCGGAATCAACTTCAGAAAAAACAGAGACTGCAGTACCGTCGACCGAATTTATAAATCCTGAATCGCCACTATTGACTTCGGAATTGACTCCGGAAAAACTATTACATATTCTGGACTCTCTTGAAACACCCTCGCCGTTGGTTACCCGCAAAAGCATCGTAGAAATATTTAATGAGTTGAACTCCCGGAGACTGGTTGCCCAAAGAACGGGTGAGGATAATGTCGCGACATTAAGCGCCGCTGAAAAAATGCGGGCCCAAGACGAGGCCGGCTTTGTTTCCGTTGAAACGGTCAAGTCAGGATTAAGCGAGCTACCGGAAACCCGATTAATGGAAATATTGTCAGATCCTCAAAAGGAAGGCAATGCCGGTTTGCTGACGGAGCTGATTAGGAATTATGCTGAAGCGTCCGGCTTGGATAATAAAGAAACGCAACGAATTTTCCAACAGCAAGAAAAAAAATTACGCCGGGAAGCGCAACAGAGATTGGCTGAGGGGAAAAGCTTAAAAAAAGAAATGGGCAAGGCCTTGGCTAAAAGCGCCCTCTACATCGGCGGCGGCGTTGGCATTTCTCTTGCCACCGGCGGCCTGGCTTCCTTTTTCTCGCCCCTGGCGATCGGCGCCATCAGATCGGCGGATATTTACCTTACTGCCAAAAAGAACAAAAAAGAGGGGGGGGCAAAACTGCAAGAAATCAGGCAAGAGTTGGCTAATGACGAATCAGCTAAAGGAGCTTATCTGGAAGAATTCTTTGCCGACCTGGCCGTAGCCAAACAATTGCAATTAGGCCAAAATCAAGAAGGTTCGCTGGCCGATTGCTTGACTGCCAATCCCGATATCCTGGGAAATATTTCAGAAGACGAAAAAGCCGGCGACATCCGGGGGTTAGAAATTTTAGAAAAGCATTATAATTTATTAAATAAAGCCAACACCGGCTGGCTGAATAATCATCCCTGGGCGAATAAGGCGATCAAAGGATTGGATAAGGTATTCTTGGCCGGCGGAAGCAGCGCCGGAGAAAAAACCGTCACCAGTGCGGCATTGTTTGGCATCGGCCAGGCCCTGCGTTACGGCGGAGCCGGCGCTTGGGGCAGACGAACAGTAAGCGGTTTGGCCGGCGCCAAGTTGGGAGCGATCGGAGCCGAGTATCTGAGCGGAAAAAGTGGCTGGGGAGAAAAAATTGATGTTGAAAAACATATAATTGATCAGGAAGCAGAGGCTGATGCTATTTTTGAAAAATTCAAGGAGTTAAAGTCAGAAAAAACAAATCTTGACAGTAAAAAATACAAACGAAACGCCGTTAAAACGGCCGGGGTAATCGCCGGCGCTTTGGCCGGCATAGCTTTGGGCGAAGCGGCCAGCGCCGCAACCCATAAAATCAGTTCTTGGCTGCAAGGCGAAGCAGCGCCGGTTACCGACGCCGGTTCCGCTTCGACGGAAACCGCGCCGCCGGCCGCCGCCAAAGTTGAACAGGCTGATTTAATGCCGCAGAAAGAGCAATTGGCTTTGGCGACTATCGGCAAAGGCGAGGGCATTGAACACGCCCTGCACCGGCAATTGGAAGCCAACGCCAAGGAGCTCGGTTATGCCGGCGATCTGGAAAACAAAAGCGCCCTGCATCATTGGGCGGGCATGCGAGCGCATCAAATAGCTGTTGCCGAGCATTATGTTGATCCGAAAACCGGAGCGGAAGTCCGTGTCAGCGGTGCCGGCATCGGTCATGCCCAATATATTTTAGATGACAACGGGCATATCCACGAATTCATAGACGGCCACCAAACCGGCGAATCTGGAACGATCGCCGCCAAAGCGTTTGAATACGCTTACGAAAAACCGACGACTCCGGCGACGATAATTAGCGAGGCAACGCCTGAGGCCGGACATATTTCTGAGGGCAATGTAACCGCCAGTCTAAATAATCTTGATGCTAAATACCCCGGTTCGGCGGAGCTGATCACGCAAGCGACCATGGAAACAACCGGCCATGCCAATCAACAAGAACTCATTGATGTAACCGATTATTTTTATCATCACCCCAATTTCAAACCGTCGGCCGGACTGATTGAGCTGGTAACCAGCCATGATCCCCAAGCCAACCGTCTGCTCGGCTTTTTGGAACACCACCAAGTTGCTGATAACCTTAAGATGGTGGAACTGATAAACTCCAACGACATCTTTGCCGACACTAAAAACATGCCTAACTGGCTGGAAGTATTTTTGGGCTCAACCGAGGGGCGCAATGAAGGCGTGGCCTCATCGCTGGAGCGGATCTTCCATAATAACGGCTTAAGCGATCATTACAAGAGTGAATTCCATATGCCCGATTTCCAGGTATCGCAAACCCATGCCAGCGCCTTCACCGGCGATATTGCCTTTAAAACCCCGGCACCCCTAAACTCAATGCTGACCGGCGGCAAACCGGCAATGATTGATTGGCTTTATGATCCGTCAAAAGGTTCTTTCAGGGCCACGATTAATTTCCGCGGCCAACTCATCGGTGAAGCATTTGCGCCTCAGCCCGGCGATAATAACCCTAACCGAATTCTGACCCGAACCTTCGAATCATTGCTAGATAAACTCAAAGACAAGGTGGCCGGCAAATAATAATCAATTATAAAAGCCGCCCCGCTTTGCGGGGCGGCTTTTTATGTTGTTACTCCAAAGAAATCACCAATAATCCCTTGTCTTCTATTGCTTCTTTCGGCCAAAAAAGCTTATCCAAACTGAATTTACCGACATAAGTTACGGTTTTTTCTATGGTCCGGCCGGTGTATTTTTCCGTCAAAGGATCCCATTCTTCCAATACCAGAACATCGCCTTCCCGCACTTCAAAGTCATTCAGACGCAGTTCATATTTTTTCTTTCCTGAAGCCACGGCGGAAAAATATTGCGGCCAGATTTTCTTATGTATCGTCGCCATATAATAATCACAAAAAACGATGGCTTATCTGATAAACAACCTGAACGCCCAACCCAATAAACTAAACCCCTTCTTGGCCGCGCCCAAAGAATTCTCAACTGCCGAACCGGCTTGTTCCAATATCTGTATTTGCTGAGCCAGCAGCTGCTGATCGCCCTGATTCGCCAATTGATCCTCAAGTTGATTTAATTGTTGAATCCGCTCGCGGTTTTGTTCCAATAATTTTTGCGCATTGTTTATTTCGCCGTAATTCGGACCGATGAAAAATTTAGCTAAGCCGCTTCTGCTCTGGACTTTTTCCAGGCTGGCTTCCAGTTTTTCCTGGTTTTGATTTTGTTCCTGCGCAATCACTCTTACCTGCTCACCGATTCCACCGTTTCTCTCCGCCACTTGCAACAACTCCTGCACGGCATTAGCGACCTGGCTCCTTCTTTCTTGCGCAAGAGCAGAGCCGGGAATGTCTTCCTCCTCTGACTGCTCGGCTTGAGTTTGATTTTGATTTTTAACCTGTTCCCCCGCTTCACTGCCATCCTGCAACTGTTGCTGTGTTTGCTGTTGCGCCGGTTTTTCGGCATTTATCCCCGCCGTGTCCCCGCTTTGAGCCTGCTCATTATTCTGCGTTTCAATCTGGTCGTTTTCCCCCTGATTGGCGGTTTCGGTTTGTTGTTGATTTGGCTGGCTACCGGCGCCGGCATTATCATCCTTGCCGGCCGCATAAGCATGGCTGGCGACAAGCAGAGCCATGCCTACGGCAACGGCGATTAGGCTTTTGTTTTTCATAGTTTTTTCTTTCTCTTCACCCAATGCTTAGCTTAAACCGAACATTGGGTTAAATTGATTAATAATCAATATTTGAATCCATTAAATAATCAATTCGTTATGTTAGAGTTTCTGAGTCCCGCTAAATATAGTTATAACAAAAAAGAAGGGTTTGCGCAAATAAAAATATCATTTGACGGCTGTCCCGTCCCGTGCTAAAATATTTCAGTTAATCAGGCAAGGTTCAGCAATACGAGAGGCCAAAAACAGAGGAGGACAAGCAAATGGCAGAGCCGTCCGTTGATCGTTTGATAAAGGATGCCCAGCGCGTCTTAAAGAACCCCTTTTGGATTCCTGAGCTGACGGTGGAACAAGTATTTGAAAGGATTCATGATGATCACGACGGAAAATTCACCGGCCGTTTAATGGTGCAATTTACGCGAGATGGAGACGCCTGGATTACAACGGATGGGCATCGCGGTCCGCCATTGCGCTTTAGAGCTCCTCTTGGCGGAGGAAGCAGTCCGAGAGTAAGGAATGCGCTGATGCTTTTGGCGTTAGCTATCAAGTTGGACAACCAAGAACGGCCGCAAGAGCCCGTTTAACGAACAGAACAAAAAAATTGAAGCACAACAACGCCGGGAACAAGAAGTTCTCGGCGTATTTTTATTTATTTAATTCGCAGTTTCGTTCAAAGCGCAACAGTCATTGTTCTCTCTGCCTAAAATCTTATTTGCCTTGTTTATCGGGGATAAAATAAATAAACCAAACAATCCAGACCAACCAAGCCATATCAAGCCAATCCTGAGTTAATATGCCGGGAATGCCAAGTAAAAATAAAAATCCTAAAAATCCCAATGGCCATTTTTTTCTCATAGATTATCTTTATTATTTATTGATGTAAAACTTGGCGGAGCAGTCGGGTTAAGCACTAACAGAATGGGATTTGGCGTCTTTTACCCTCTATGCCGAGACGCTCGGATCAGCCTTCTCTATCAATAAATCACTATATGACACCGAAATAAGATCTGACTCCGGTATATCAAAAAGTTTAAGATATTCTTTGCATTGTTCAAGTAGCTTATTTTTTCCAATACTTCCATCTTCATCAATTGCTTCTATTTCCACGAACGTACCAAGTTTTTCAACGGTATCAATGTGGAATTTTACATTCCCCATAAAATAAATCTCTCGTTTTTTGTCTACAATAGTTAATATGCCATTGGCATTAACTAATATTAATTTAAGTGAGCTTTCTGGATCTGATTTGAACAAAATAACATCTGATTGTTTTGGACCTTCTTTATTTTCCCGTTCATAATAAACCAGATAATTTTCAATGTTTCCCTCTCGTAATTTTAACCTTCCGTGGTTAACTTTGAAATAAGTATCAATCTGATGATCAACCCCCCTAAAATCAGCATTGTTGGATTTCAGGAGTTCACGAACCTTTTCGTGATTATTTGATTTAGCTTTTATTTCAATGTTTATATGATTCATATGCATGAGTCACTCCGATGCTAATTTTTGGCGGTGACGATGTCCCGAAGTTGGAACCGAAAACGGCTTATAGACGGCTCACTTTCTGGGCCCTTGATCCAATTATAAAGAATCTGAGACATATGCACAAAGAACATCTCGAATGGTTTGAAGTGCCGAAGCCGAAGTCAGATAAGGGTAAAAATATGGTCGATTATTCAATCGATAATAAAAACAATGTTATTCTTTCTGTAGTCCAACCAAATCTTCTTGGTTAATGTTTTTATCAAAATTCAATAATTTTGCGTCTGAAAAGAGTTTAATAATTCCAATACTATGCCACATCGTTAAATGTATATTTGGAATCAAAAATTCAAACTGTTGGTCGTCTGTTCTGTTAAGGTGCAACTTAAAGCTTTCATGATTTGGATGAACAAATCTACAAATCAGCTTATATTTTTCTTCGTGGGTTTCTTTAAAATTTGGAGGTAAGAAACTATCCTTTATTTCGTCTTTAATTTCTTTAAGACTCCATTTCTTATTATTAAAAAATTCATCGAGCCTACATAAAACCTGTTCTTCTGACGATCCTGAGAATATGTAAAAAACTTTTATATATAATTCATAGATATATCTATAAAGATAAATTGATAAAAAAATATCATTAGTAACAAGGCTATTCTCCATTGATACATTTAGAGAATACATTTTATTTAAAATACTTGAAGCAAAATACTCTTTTGGGTTATCTTTTCTAGTTACTGTTCCAAAATTAAAACCCGGTTTGATAATTTGATTGAACAAAACAATTTTATTTTGCAAGGAACTCTTCAAGATAACATTCTCTTTTTTTAAAAGATTATGCATAATTTACTATAGTTCATATTTCCACCCCGGTTTCCACGCTTTTGTTTTTCTCCAATCTTCTGCAAGCGCTTGTTTCCAAGTTTTGCCTTTCAAGAGTACATCAAGGGCAAGTTGCGGTGCTTTGTGAGCGACGATAGCTACATGCTTACCTTCGTAGTTCTTTTTTAGAAATTCAAAGAAGTCTGCAACACGAACTTTCACATCCTCGTAACTTTCACCTTCAGGAAAGGGATTTTCGATGCATTCTTCCTCCTGCATCGGTTCGACAATATTCGATGACGCACCGTTCAGCTTGCCGTAATTACATTCGCGAAGTCTCGCATCAGGAATGATTTGATATATACCTTCCCACGCAAGCTTTGCAGAATCATGAGCTCGCTTTAGGTCAGAACAGAAAACCACATCAAATTTCTGGTCCTTGGTCTGATCTTTGAGCGCAACTGATTGCTGTGCTCCAAGCTCAGAAAGATCAACGTCCTTCCAGCCAGAGGAAATATGCTGTTCGTTGTCAGTTGTGGTTCCGTGTACGAAATAAGTAATTTTGATTGCCATAAATTATTCAACAGTTAGACGACAGACATTGAATCCATCTTTGCTTTTACAACCAACCCCACACTCATAGTCACCGCGATCTAAATTAGGATCGCCCTTTGCGGTTGCAGAATCTTCCACCCAATCACGACAAGCCTGAACTGAACCGACATCTATTTCGCTTTCCCATTCGGTGAGATTATTGACGTCAGGATAATAGAAGGCATCCACTTTCTCCCATGGGGCATTACTATCTGCCCAAAAAATACCCGCCAAGAACCCCGGAGCAGCAGAAAGCACCCAAACTACGAGCACTACTCCTAAGATCCATTTAATAGCTGTTTTCATATGGTTATATGACTGGCTTTAAAAAGTTCAAAGTTGCCAATCTGGCGGAGAGGGGGAGATTCGAACTCCCGAGGGGCTATAAACCCCTGCCGCTTTTCGAGAGCGGTACCTTCAACCACTCAGACACCTCTCCAAAATAAATCACTTCTTATACCTGATGTTTAAGGTTGATACGGCCAGAAGTATCCAAACCAATAAAGACAAGTCATTCTTAAAATAAGGCACGTCCACCAATCCATGGATCACGATTTCCAAAGCTACGGCCATAAAAACCACGCTGGCAATCTTATCAAACGGCCATTCCTGGCTGTAGCGCCAAACAATGGAAAAAATATTCTTCAGATTGTCATAAACAAACTTGCCCGCCAGCCACAAAAAAGCGCCGATACCCAAAACTCCGACTTCGCTCCAAAAATTAAACAGAATATTGTGCGGGTAAGGAAACACCTCAAACCAATGGGTATGATAAGGCAAAATAGAGGCCGGATAGCCGGCCAAACCGCCGCCGAAAAACCAATGATCCTTAAGCATCTGCCGGGTTTCGCCCCAGATTAACCGGCGGATAAAACCGGAGTAATCCTGCAAGGATACCTTTTGCCAAATCAAATCGCGCCAACCGCTGTTAAGCAGAACAATTGTAGCGGAAAAGACCAAAAATATCAAGGCATAGCCGCGGGAACGGCGGTTAAACAAAAGCAGTAAGAAACTGACTGCTAAAACAGCCAGGATAGCGCCCTCTGATTGCGCCAAGACAATAACGCTGAAGCCGACGATAATAACCAGCCATTTCAGCCACTGTCGCTGGCGGTTGGACAGATAAAGCAACAGCGAATCTTGGTTGCGATAAAACAAAAAACCGACGAAGGCGATAATAATCGGCCCGAAAAACAAGCCCAGGGCGTTGGGGTAACCATAAGTGCCGACCACCCGGTCAACGCTGCCGGTAGCGGTTAAAAACGCTTGGGGCACACCCCAACCGGTGAGTTTTTGCGCGTAACAAATCAGTCCCATGTATAACACCGACAAGCCCAAACTCCAAAAAACCCCCTCTATCTGCCGGCGGACATCAACTAATGAAATCAAAATGAAATAAAACATGATCGGCTCCGCAAAATACGCTTTCCAGGCGCCTAAGGCCTTTAACGGCAGAGGCGAGACAAAAACCGCAATCGTAACAGCAATCAAAACCGCCAAGGCCGGATAAAACAAAGGATCGGATTTGATGACCGACCAATGGAAGTTCCTTTTCAATAAAACGACAATAAATAAAATCAGCACCATTGCCTCCAGCCAAGTAAAAGGAATGGTAAAAATCTGAAAACGCACGACATAGGTCGGCAATAAGGCAGTAATCAGGTAAGCGGCCCATAACGGACGAAAATAGGCCAGAAAGAAAAACAGGATAGCGGCCAAACCGATAAGGAACATTGACGCCATATGATTTTATATTTTTTTTAATTTAATCATGTCCAGCACTTCGCTCTTATTATAACCCCTAAACAAATAGAGGGCCAAAAAATAAATAATCGCGCCGGCCAGCACTAAAGTCAAAATATTCTGATTCAATAACGGATATAAACATAAACCCATAACCGCCGAAGCCAGGACGGCTTTCCAAAAAGCCCTTAAACTAATCCTGGTTTTGGTTTCGCGACGCAAAATATAAAAAGCCGATAAAGTGATGATCGCTTCCGTTGCTACGGTCAGGATTGCCCCAGCCCAATAAGAGAATATGGGAATAAAAATCAAATAAGCGGCCAAAGAGAACACGGCGTCAAAAAGATAAAAGCTGATCATTTTCTTCTGCAGACCGCAGGCCACAATGGCATAGCCGGCCAAAGCGCCGAAATAAATCATGGCCGCTCCGACGATCAAAATCCTTAACGGTCCGGCGGCGATAATAAAATCCGCTCCGGCCACAAACCCCATAATTTTTTCCGCTAACAGCCAAGTGGCTATGACCATGGGTACGGCCAAAATAGCCATAAAATCAAAAGACTTTTGCAGGGTCTTTTCAAACAGCCCTTTGCTGGTCAAATAAAACTCGGTTAACAGAGGCAAAATCAAACCGAGAAACAAGTAAGGAAACTGAATCAGCGTTTCCAACACCTTATAGGCCGCGCCATAAATGCCGACATCTTCAGCCGGCCGAACCAAAGATAAAATAATCGTATCGGCGCGAAAATACACCAGGGTCAAAGAAATGGTAATGGCTAACGGCCAGGACACTTCCCATATCTGCCGCCAAACTTTAAAATCCGCTTCCAATCTCAAACTCAAATGTTTGCGCGCTTTGATTGCCAAATATAAAAAGTTCACCAGACTGCCCAAAGACACGGCGGCAATGACAGCCAACAACCCCAAATCGGCGGCAACAGCCAGCCAGACGCCAAGAAGTAAAATAAACCTGCCCCAAACTTCGGCAATGGCCACTTCCGCCATAGCCATCTGCTTCTGATATAGGCCGATCAAAACCGATTGCAAAGAAATGAAGAAAAAGGAGAGGGAGGCCACGCCGACACCCAGCTTAACGGCCAACGGATAAGGTAAAAACCAAATCAGGGCCGAGGCCGTACCCAAAAAAACTACGGCGGAAAGCAGGCGGACAGTCAGGATATTGGCAAAAATCTTATGTTGATTCGCACCGGGACGAGAAAGCATCTGGGCGGTAGTCATCTGCAGGCCGAAATCAATCAAGACGCCAAAAAACTGCAAAAAAGAAATAACGGTGGTGTAATAACCGAAACCTTCACGCCCCAAATAACGCGTCATCAAAGCGATAGTGACCAAACCCAAAACCGTACCGGCGATTTTGCCGCTGATTTGCCAAAAAGTATTCTGCGCGATTTTTGCCGCTAAACCCATAAATTAATTTTATTGCGCCCAAAGTTTTTTCGTCTCATCCCAATAGCCGTGATAATCCTTTTCCGTTTTCATGTAATACCACCATTCCGCGCCCCACAAATAAGCCTCATCAAAACCGGCGCGGCGGGTAAAGGAAATGTTTTCTTTGAGTTGCTGCAAGCTCATGGACAAATTATGGTCGGCCAAGGACATCTGAGCCAAATTGACATTGGGCTTATGCCAGCTTTCCGCTTGCAATTCGGCCACAATGACTTTTTGGATCGGCGTAAACCATTTTATCAACTGCACCCGCGCCCAATAAAAGGCCGGGGGCGTAAACCAACGGAAATAGCCGATTTGCGGATTATACACCACGCGATACAAAGTTGATCCCAAAACTTCTCCGCCGACATGGGAAATCGGCCACCAAGTGGACAACTCGCCGCTGTCGGTGACTAAAATCGGCTTAGCTGTCAATTTTTTTACTTGAGCAATCTCCTCTTTTAACAACGGTTTGTTGGGTGGCGGACAGATGCCGAAAGTGGACAGAAACGGTTCATTCTCCACTTGGAAATATTTGATCTGCTGGTTATCCTTATATCTGCCGACCACCGCCTGGACGAACTTTAACTGGACTTCTTCGGCGTCAATCGCTTTCAAATCCTTAAGCCAAATCGGATCGTGGCATTCCGGCCAACGCGGCAAACGGCGCCCGACCGCCAAAACTATTTTTATCTGACGTTTGGACGCCTCGTTAATCTGCCAATCCAAATCCTTAAAATCATAACGGCCCCTGACCGTCTCAACCTGATTCCAATAAGCGGACAAGCGAATATTATCAACTTTCAAATCATCTAGAATGGCCAGATATGTTTTTTGCCAATCCAATCCTAATTCGGTCTGCGCATAGACCGAAGAAAAAGTTACGCCCCACTCCAGATGCCTCCGAGAAAAATCAAGGGAATAACTGGCTATTATCCCGCCGATTAAAGCCAATAAAATTATGCAAACTGTCGCTAAAAACCAATGGCGACGCAAAAAAAATATCATAGTATTTAATGGATTACTGATTGTTTCATAAGGCTAAAATAGCCAGGCCCGCGACAATGAAAGCCGTAGCAATAATTTTCTGCCACAAAATTTTCCTAGTCATTTTTTCTTTCATGGCGCCGGGTTGGATCCTTTGCACTGCTATGACAATAAGCAATAAAAAGACATACTGCAATCCTTGCAGGGCATTAATGATAGCCGTCGCGCCGACAGAAATGGCGATGGCAAAATTAACCAAGATTGACGATAGGGCGCCCGAAGTCTGACCGAAAAGCAAAAGTCCGCTGGTCTGTTTCTGGGGACGGCGCACGACGGCAAAAAAAGAGCGTCGATGGCGCGGCCAGGCAAACAGGCATAAGGCGAATAATAAGGCGCCGAGACGCGTCATGACAAAGGGCGTGATAAAACTACCTTGAGAATTGTAAGCGTATTTGGCGATAATCAACGAGACGGCAAACAGTATGGCGGAAAAAATAGCGGCGCCATAAGCGACTTTGTCGGCCTTACCCTTGCCATAAGAAATCAGCACCGTGCCCATGATGATAACAAAAAAAGCCAACAAAAATTTTTCAGATACGGCCTCACCGACGAACAGCCAAGCCAAAGGCAAAACGATTAAAGGTTGCAAACCGCCTAAAAAAGGAATGATGCGCGAAGCCTCGCCTCTGTTTAGGGCGACAAACATCAGATAAATTCCGGCGCCGAATAAAAAACCGGAAATCAACTCCCAAGCCAATTGCGAGCCGGTCGGCTGGGACCAATCAAACGGCAAAAGCACCAGCGCCAGAATTCCCAAAAAAGAAATGATGATGGTATAAACGGCGGGATTGGGAATTTTTTTATTGAGCAGGAATTTATCAGTCGCCAGAGCGGCGGCGTTTAGGGCGTACGAAATAATAGTAATAGGCAACCAAAACATAAATAATTTTTAGGAATTACAAACTTTTTATTTTTTTATAAATAACCTCTAATTTTTCCTTTTAACCTATATATCATACCATAATCCGTCATTTTGCGCCAAACAAAAAACGACTCCCGCCGGCACGACAAATAGCGGGAGCCGAAAACAAGTTGCTATTATGGCTGAAGGATCTGATCTTGCTGGCAATTGCCGTCAATGCAGATCTTGACTGACTGGACTTGGGCAAATTGCATCAGGGTATTGGTGATTTGCGACCTGATGGCGGTAACGGCGCAAGAACCGGCGGCCTTGTCCAATTGGGAATCAAAATTCACTTCCAATGTCCCGTCATCATCAAGCTTAACATATTTTAAGCGGGTTCCCAAGGGAATGGCGGAATAATAGCCGGCGGCTTTGTCTGCGGAGGACAATGGTTGCAACAAACCGATTACCGTATTAACGATATTGGAATCAAACTTATCATCAATCTCCCTCTCCAAGGGTTCCACTTTGGAGCAATCGCTGGAATTGGCATTTTTAACCGTATTGCTATAATAAGCGATGACTTTTGTTGTCGGCCAGACCGGCACATCGTCACTGGTTACATTGACTTTTATTTCTTCGGGAACTTCTTCAATAATGCTGACTTTGCCATCCTCCAGCGTTGTGGAGACTCTGACCGAACCATCGCCTTCGGCGACCTGGCCTTGGCTCATATTGCTGACAATCAGCCAAATAACCGCAATAACTATAAGCAAAGCAATCACTGCAGCCGCGATAGTCTTTGGCTGCGGCCGATCGGATTTGATAATTCCTTCTTTTTCAATTCGTTCCGGCTGTTTTTCCATTTCAACCTCCGGCTTCTCCTTGACTTCATCCGGTTCTTTTACCGGTTCGTTACTTTTCGCGACCGGCGTTGTCTCGGCTTCCGGCTTAATTTCAGCCTTGCTCGTTGACGCCTCATTCTCCATGGCCGACGCTATTTCAGTTGTCACCGCCTCATCTATCGTTTCAATCGGTTTGTTTGATTCCTCCGCCACGGATTTTTCCGCAATAGCCCCTCCGGTTTCCTCTGCTTTTATTTCCTCTGTCTCCGCCATGGTTTCTAACGGAGCCGATTCTGCCACCGAAACAACGGTATCGTCAACCGGCGCAATCGCCTGTTCTTGATTATCCGGTTGGCCGTCAAGAGGCAAGGCGGATTGGGTTTTTTCTTCTTCAGTCATATATTTTTATAGCTAATTGACTAATAACAGCTTGGCCAAATTATATACCATTACCGCCAAACCCGCAAGAAAAGAAAAAAACATCAATTTTCTCATATAAACGGCGGGTTCGCCATCTATATTATGGGTTAAATAATAAATCAAGGCGCAAGCGCCGAGAAACAAGACGGAAAACATGACCAGACCGAACACTTTATTGCCCCAAATAAAAATCAAAGCCGCTAAAATCAATAGGGCGTAAAAAACATAAATTGCCGAAGAGATGACTATTTCCATATAATCTTAATTTAGGTTAAAAATACGGATCAGTCAAGGGTAATAAACAAAAAAATAATAAAAACCGCCATAGAGACAGCTCAGGGACGGTTTTTTAATTAAGCGGGTAAGGAGAGTTATTCGCTCTCACCAGCCGCCAAAAAGCGGCAGGTTCGTTTGTCCTGGGTAGCCGCCGGACGCTCCCAATGGTCGCGTCTGTCGTCGCTCGATTACTCGGTTTCGCTTCCGCTGCACCTCACATCTCGCTCGCTACCTAGTTCGACTCTCGCCATCTGTAATTAAAAAACCGCCCAATGGGCGGTTTTTTAATTAAGCGGGTAAGGAGAGTCGAACTCCTGTCACGAGTTTGGAAAACTCGGATAATAACCGTTATATGATACCCGCAATCTGGGGTTATATTAACATAAATCATCAGAATAATCAAGCTTGACAAATAATCGGTTTTAATATTAAATACAAGAATAAGATGAACTTTGACAAAAATTGAAGGGGGGGTAAAAATGGCTTCAAAGAAAAAAATTTTAGTTGAATGGCTACGGGAAGAATCTGTCTGTCCTGATGATCGCTCGCCACACTTCGGAAAATTCTGTCTCTGCGCGATATGCCGGCCCGAGAATTATTGTATCCCGGACGGAGGCGGTTGCGTAGAATGCGACGGACCGGTTACCGAATGTGGCGGACCCACCGCCAAAGAAGAGGAAGAGGAGGAGAAAAACAGGTATGCTTACGAAAATCAACAACTAAGACAAGGCGAGGAGACAAACCATGACCACCGTCCTACCCAAAAATAAAAAATCAGCCAAAAATGCAACCGCGTCTTTCGGTCAGATCTGCGCCATTTGCAAGCATCAAGATCAAGGCGGTCTTCACCCTGATCCTAACGGCAGCATAAGGATAAAAATAAAAAGGGCCGGCCAAGAATTTCATTTGTGCGAACATTGCGTCCGAGAAACCATCAACGCCGAACGACGACGCATCTATAGGCAAAATCATTGGGCGCTTAACGAGTTGAAAAGGATAAAAAAACATAAAAATCGTCCAAGTAGCATCAAAATAACAACCCAACAATCAACTCCACGGCAACCCACGGATGATGAACTGATTGACCAAATCATGGAACGCAGTCCTCACCGATCGCGGCCCATCCATCCCGGCGCCGAAAGATTCCGACGGGATTAAGCCAAAAAAGAGAGGGGAAACAGCAATGCCAAAACTAAACATTACGGCTGAGGTTGTAATTGAATTACAAGATGAAAGTCCAAATAGAAATGCCCGGATAGAAATTAAAACGACTGATACCTTGCTTGGCCTTTATGAAGCGGTAACGGTTTCGCAAAAAGACGCTGATGGCAAAACTTATCCGATTATTATCTTTAGGGAAATACCCATCGTAGAAGGATCGCCCTTAGAATCAACTTATTAGTTATAAGTGCTTTATCAATCAATTGATTTAGTGGCCGAAAGGATACTAAAACCATGCAAAAACACCCTGTACAAGAAAATCATCATGAAAAAGAAGTTTGGGTTAACCAAAATACGGAATCACTTCGACGAGAAGAATGCCTTTGTTTAAATTGTAGCGACCTAAAATCCGAAAAACCTGATGGCTGCCCGGTAGCTAAAAGATTATATGAGATTTGTCTGGGGGCTAACATTGCCCTAGCGGTAACACGTTGCCCCTATTGGGTTAATAACTGAAATTAAAAGGTACTTTATTAGAGCGACTTGTTCGCTCTTTTTTTATTAACATAAACGACTACAACTGTCGAAAATTTTCGACAGGAATCAGCTAATTTTTAAAAAACACTGATAAATAATCATTTATAAACAAAAAACTGTCGAAAAACTTCGACAGCTTCATTGATTTAGCTACACAATACCCGCGGCTGCCTACTTTCCCCACAAGGAGTATCATCGGCGCTGGAGGTCTTAACTGCTGAGTTCGGGATGGGATCAGGTGTATCACCCCCGCTAGAGCCACGGAAATTCTATAGCTAAATCAGTAAAGAAATGTTATGAGCCGCGGCAATCAAGCCGCAAAACTCATGGGTGTGACAGCGAATTACATATCCCGACAAGCCGGCGAACCGGCAGCGGGGTGTTATCCATTCTTGCGATTAAACTAAACCATTAGTATCGCTCGGCTGAACGCATTACTGCGCTTACACCTGCGACCTATCAACCTCCTCGTCTCGAAGGGGTTTAATGAAATCTAATCTTGAAGACAGCTTCACGCTTAGATGCTTTCAGCGTTTATCTTAACCGAACGTAGCTACCCAGCGATGCCCTTGGCAGAACAGCTGGTACACTAGAGGTTCGTCACTTCCGGTCCTCTCGTACTAGGAAGTGGCCTTCTCAAATTTCTGCGCCCATGGTAGATAGGAGACCGACAAATATGTTACTCTTTCGAAATCATTATCGAAAGGCTCCAAATATTTCTATTGGAGTCTGCATATCGCTATGCAGTTCGGACTATATCTTATCGCTTACGGCGATTCTGACGTATAGTCTCTGAGGATTTCAAATAATCTAATAATTTATCCTGGCTTACCTTGCGGTAAGCGCCTTGCTTATTCATAGAATAAGCCAGTTTAATAATATATTGCGCACCAGTTTTGGTGCTATGCTTTCCAGTGCTTAACATTTTAACTACCTTCTTAAAGGTTAAAAATGTTTTTTGCTTATTAGAGAGCAAGGGATACTGATCAAAAAAAGGAATAATCTTGTTTTCCAAATCAAGCCTGTTTCTAACGACAAATACCTGAGTATCATCTTTGGTATTTTGGCGATGGTTACATTTGATATAACCGCAACCGAAATACTTTTGGATTTCTTCTAGGGTTTCGTGTCTTAAAAAGCTTTGATTAATGTGGAATTCAGGAATGAATTTCAAATTGCATTTCATTTTATCATCACGATAAATGGCAATATGGAATGTCCCCTCTCCTTCAGTAAACCCGGTAATATACCACGGACTTAGATGACTTGATCTTTCCTGCTGATTGTCTGCACTCAACACATTTTTACTCATAATACATTAATTATATCACGAGTAGTGTGAGATACCCAAGTCCCCCTATAGGGACTTTTCCAGAGTTTCCAGCATTTAGTCAGATTTATAGACAGCAAAGTCTACTGTCTCACGACGTTCTGAACCCAGCTCGCGTGCCGCTTTAATTGGCGAACAGCCAAACCCTTGGGAGCTTCTCCACCCCCAGGATGCGACGAGCCGACATCGAGGTGCCGAACCTGGTCGTCGATATGGACTCTTGGACCAGACTAGCCTGTTATCCCCGGAGTAGCTTTTATCCGATGAGCTTCCACCATCCTACATTGAATGGTCGGATCACTAAATTCTACTTTCGTAACTGCTCGACTTGCAGGTCTCGCAGTAAAGCTGGCTTGTGCTTTTGCGCTATCACTCCGATTTCCATCCGGAGCTAGCCAACCTTTGTAAACGCCTCCGTTACATTTTGGGAGGCAACCGCCCCAGTTAAACTACCCACCATACACTGTCCCTCTCCCGGATTACGGGAGGAAGTTAGAATTATAATATAACAAGGGTGGTATTTCACTGGCGCCCGAAGGCTCCCACCTATTCTAAACATATTAGATCACAATTCAGTGCAAAGTTGTAGTAAAGCTTCACGGGGTCTTTTCGTCTAACCACGGGTAGGAGGCATCTTCACCTCCCTTGCAATTTCGCTGAGTACTTCGCTGAGACAGTTGTCAAGTCGTTATGCCATTCGTGCGGGACGGAACTTACCCGTCAAGGAATTTCGCTTCAAGTTTCCTTTCTTGGGACTCTATCTTCATCCCGATGGGATGCTTAGCGTTTGGTCTCTGAGGATTCTAAAAATCGAGCTGGTAATCGACGGTTCATTTGTTCAATGATCCCGGCGATTTGTATTTTTCCCTTCTCCTTAAGATGTTTTCCTTGCTTTATCAACTTTATTATCTTGATAAATTTTTTGAAATCATCCGCCTTGGCTGTTTGCAGCCGGCGAGCAGAGAAAAATGGGATTATGACTTCGGATAAATCACTGATTGATCTTACGCAATACCGATAAAGATTCTCTTGATGGTTATCTTTACGGCGGTTGATATAAATCTTGCCGCAGCGAAAAAATTTTTGTATTTTTTCTAGTGCTTTAAGACTTTTTTCTCCCTGCGTAATCACAAATTCAGGAAAAATCTGCCAGCCTGATTTGGTAGTGTGATTTTTGATGATACTGACTGAAAAACAGCCCTCACCATCAGTAAATCCGACTATCCAATGCTCGAATTTCAGCCTTTCCTGCTGATTGATCGACATAAATTAAGTTATTTTCTATGGTATAATTTTACCATAGTTTTGTCGATTTTCCCAGCATATGGCTAAGTATTTTGGACCATTCTTATATTGCTATAAGAAGAGGCAGCGTTAATAGATAACGGTCCCAGTCCTTTTGCATCCGAATTATTTCCGATGCAAAACCTTAGGACCGTTATAGTTACGGCCGGCGTTCATCTGCGCTTCGATTCAAAGCTGCCCCGGTAAACCGGTTGACCTCTCCTCTTAACGTTCAGACACTGGCCAGGCATCAGCCCCTATACATCAGCTTGCGCTTTAGCAGGGACCTAAGTTTTTGGTAAACAGTCGCTTGACATCTTTAGCTGCGCCCCAAATAAATTTGGGGAGGCCTTATCCCTAAGTTACGGCCGATTTTTTGCCGAGTTCCTTAGCGAAGTTTCTCTCATACACCTGAGGCTACTCGCCTCATCCACCTGTGTCGGTTTAAGTACGGTTGCCTTGATCTTAACCCTAGAAGTTTTTCATGGCACTCGGTTTAATATAATTGAGTCCGCCTTGCGGCTTCCTCTGCTGCCGTATTCGTTGCTTAATGACCGGCGGATTTGCCTGCCGATCACAACTACTAACGTCATCGTCATAGCCATAGGACGATATATCTCCCCTGATGCGTCACTCCTTCGGAAAATCAAGCCAGCGCAGGAATATTAACCTGCTCATCCATCGGCTACGCCTTTCGGCCTCGTCTTAGGACCGGCTAACCCTGGGTCGATTCTCGTTGCCCAGGAAACCTCGGATTTACGGTGTCTAGAATTTTCATCTAGATTCTTGCTACTTATGCCAACATTCTTACTTCCTAGCAGTCCACCGCGCCTCACAGCTACGGCTTCGTTCCGCTAAGAACACTCCTCTACCACTCTATATAAATATAGAATTCGCAATTTCGGTACTATGTTTAGCCCCGATACATTTTCGGCGCAAGAAAACTTGACCAGTGAGCTATTACGCTATCTTTAAAGGATGGCTGCTTCTAAGCCAACCTCCTGGTTGTCGCGGTCTTGATACCACCTTTTACACTTAACATAGATTTAGGGACCTTAATTGGCGATCTGGGCTGTTTCCCTTTTGACTGATGGACCTTAGCGCCCATAGTCTGACTTCCGAAATAAAGATTACCGGTATTCGGAGTTTGATTGAAGACAGTAACCTTGCGGACCTGTCCTCATTCAGTGCTCTACCCCCGGGTCTATTTTCGAAGCTAGCCCTGAAGCTATTTCGAGGAGAACCAGCTATCACGAAGTTCGATTGGAATTTCTCCGCTATCCACAGCTCATCCCCAAGTGTTGTACAGCTTGTGGGTTCGGGCCTTCCCAGACTGTTACATCTGGTTCACCCTGGCCATGGATAGATCACCTCGTTTCGGGTCTTATCCGCGCTACAATTGTTCGGACTATTAATCCTCGCTTTCACTGTGCCTTCTCCCCGAAGGGATTAAGCAAGCAACGCAGAATAAACTCGTTGGCTCATTCTTCAATAGGAACGCCGTCATCCAGAATTCGTATTGCTACGACCTTGGACTCCGACTCGTTTGTAAGCAAATGGTTTCAGATACTATTTCATCGCCCTAACCGGGCTGCTTTTCACCTTTCCCTCACGGTACTTGTTCGCTATCGATCATCAAAAGTATTTAGCCTTGCCATATAGTCATGGCGGATTCCTACAAGATTTCACGAGTCCTGTAGTACTTTAGATTATAACGACGGAAGTACGATTCTTTTCGCGTACGGGGCTTTCACCCGCTCTGGCCGGCTGTTCCAAAACCGTTCCGCTAAAAATTTTATTCCGCTCGGATACAAGTGCAATCCGCTGGTTATAATCATCACCCCAAAGCAGCAACGGGCACTCCTTTATGCCGACGCTACGCTTTCCCCTTGCGGGAAAAGTTTCACACCGGCAACACTGCTAAGGTTTAGGCTGCTCCGCTTTCGCTCGCCACTACTCGCGGAATGCAATCCATAGATCCGTGTCCTGCTTACGCAGAAAACGGAACTAAGGATTCAATTTTTTCTTTTCCTCCAGCTACTGAGATGTTTCACTTCGCTGGGTTTGCGTTTGTAACCTATGAATTCAGTTACAAATGACGCGGGTTTGCCGCGCCGGGTTTCCCCATTCGGATATCTCCGGATCAAAGGTTGCTTGCCACCTCCCCGAAGCTTTTCGCAGGCTGCTACGTCCTTCATCGCCTTTTGATGTCTAGGCATCCACCATTCGCCCTTAATGTTTAATCGCAAGAATCTGGATAACTTATAAAAAAGAAAATTGCCTTATTCTGTCATTCCCGAAAATTTGCAGTGAGTTTTCGACTAATGTCGAAACGAACCAAAATTTATCGGGAATCCAGCATTAAGAATTTCCTCTTGTAAGAGTTTTTCCTTATTCTGTATTTTATTACTAAAATACTAAAAGTATGTACTCATTAATAATTGCAATTCGCTGCCACGCCCATAAATTTGGCGCGGCATTAAATTACCCATTTCTTTACTATGCACTATTCAGTTGTCAATGTTCCCAGGTTCAGGATATTTGACATTAACTTCCGCAATTTGAGCGATAAATTTCTTTATCAGTCGGATCCGAAAGCTAACAAAAAAACCGCTTTCTCCAAGCGGTTCGGGCGGACACTAAAAAGTTAGTCCGTCAGACTTGGAGAAGAATTATTAGTGATGTTTAACCTCATATGGTTGTTCCTTTCCAATATGCCCTCCGGCATTTATGGGTTAAAGAGACAAACTTAGCTGAATTTTGGCTCTGCAAAGCCAAGCTTTGATTTATTCAACAGTATTAGTCAGATGTCTACAATTATATGTTATTTTTTATACAATGTCAAGAGATAAATTAAAAAACAAAATAATACAAGAAGGGCCAACCGCACCGCGGTATAAAATTAACGAAGATTTTATCTAAATTTAAACAAATTTTATCTATTTTTCAACTGTGACCTGGGGAATAATAATCAAAATCAACCGCTAACCTCTAAACCCCATTATTTCTCAATTTATTAAATAATTATTGACTTTTCCCCAGCTTCTCCACTAACTATTGACTTTTTATTTAAGAAATGCTAATATTATATGATTTAGTACGTTGAAAATTTAAGATTCCATGGAATATGGGCAAGTCAAAACAGCCATAAAAAGGCAAGTCCAAAGGCAAATGTCAAAAAATCGCAAATAACGGCAATAAAAACAAAAAAACAACCCCAACAGGAAAGGACGAACAATGAATACTCTGCTCAGCCTTTGTCTCTGGCACTCTTTGTACATCGGCATATTGGCCGCCGCACTATCGCTTTTTACTATCTCAATCATTCCGACTATAATCTTGGTCAATGGCATCAAACAACGCCGTAATAGCCGCTACAATTTCAAAATTACCTGGTTTCCGCCTCAGTGGTTAATGAGCTGTTTTTATATGTTGGATTATGTGATGGATGTTATCTATCATAAAATCAAAAAACTGCCTGTACCGCCCTGGCAAGAATACAGGAATTCAAAATATACCATTGACTTTTTTATTGAAAAAACGGTTGGGGAGGATGGGATTATTGGCGGATTGATTTCTACACTTTTCGGCAGTTTAGTGCTTGCAATAATTAATGGCGCGGTTGTCTGCCTGATTTTGGGATTGGCCAGCCTGTTGCTTTTCCTGTGGTGGCTAACATTGCCGATCATCATTATCTGTCTCGCCTTCCTATTCCTTTATCGCAAGTATCGCGAGTACCAGTCGGCCCTGGAGAGGCAACGGAAAGACAATGGGGATTTGCGAGCAATCATTGAGGAATTCAGAAAGGGTTATGACGACATAAAAGTGTGGTTGCAACAAAGCAACCCGGCCGATCAAGAAATTCATGAGCAACCTGAGGCGGTGAAAAGCGACCCGGCTGACCGGACTGCTGCCGGCGCCGAAGATGCTACCGCTCTTGCCGGTGACACCGCGAAACAGCCTGCCACGGAACAGGCCGTTGACAAATCGGAAAAAAAACCGACGGACGGCCCGAAGACGGACGGTCCGAAGAAGACGCGAAAGCCACGACGGAAAACTTCCCAAAAGCCGGATGACGCCGGCTCCGATACCTAAACAATCAGCACCTTACGCCGACCAGCTTGACTGGTCGGTTTTATTATGCCCAAAATCGCTAAAAGGATAGAAAATAATCACAAAAATTACCTAAATTTAGATAAAAAATTTATAAATAATTACTTTAATCCGAGGCTACTTCTATTATTTATGACAAATTAGTTGACAAATATTATTTTTTTTGCTAAGATAAGCAATCGCTTTAGGCCGATAATTCGGCGTAAAGGTGCGGACTTTGACAACTTAATAGCTTTAAAAATAAGGAGGAAAAGTGAATTAGGTAACACCAAGATACGCGATGTATTATTGGCGATTAAACCCTTAAAAACATCAAAGTTGCGCCGCTTAGCGGGTCAGCGACAACAAGGAGCTGTGATCATGGCGACGGAACAAACGGACAGTGGCAACTTTTTGAACAGCATGTTGCAGAATCTTGATACTGCCAGCCAAAAATTGGAACAAAGACCGGCAGCGACCAATTTGGGCTTTGACATCAACGCCTTACTTGGCGATATGCGGCAAGGCCTGGAAACAGCCGTCAAAGACAAGAGACCGATTTTCTCCCTGGACATCAAAAGCCGTTTACAGACGGCCGACTGGGAGCAAGTCCGTGTCAACTTAGTCAAAGAAAAGATGGATTTGGCCGGCATGATGGCCAATCTCAATATCGTACTGGAAGGGCTGGGGGCCGAGGTGATTCAACTCAAAGAGATGACACCCAAAGAAAAGGTCTCCCTGGAACAGGCCGGCGAAAGAATCAAAGAAGCCGAGCTTGCTTTGGCCAAGGCGGAAACAAAACGCTTGTTCCGCAAGAGCGCCACTCTCAAGGCTCAGGCCGGCTTAGCGTCCGCCAAACAACTGGAAGTGGCGACTAAGGAACGCATTAACAGAGCGATGCGTGATCGGATTAATAATGCAACGATTGAAGATAGCCTGACAGCCTACAAACTGGCTTGCGACCGGCTCTTAAAAGCCATGCAGGCGCGCGCTCAATCTCAGAAAAAGCAATTGGAGCAAGACAAGTCGCAGAAACGGCTGGCGTTTGAAACGCACGCGCAAGCGACCGAGGCCTGCGAAAAGATTGAACAACAAATCAATGCGCTCAAGGGCGAGTTGGCCGAAGCCGAGCAAACCCTAATAACGATGGACAAGTCCGATAAGGGCTTTGCCAAACAGGACCAAAAAACTTCCGATTTGAAACAAACATTGAATGCCTTGCAGGGCAAGTACAACATTTGCATGGCAATCGCTCAGGAAGCGCAGAACTTTGCGCATCAATTGGATCTTCATGTCCAGACGATTAATGACCTTTTGACCATCAACCTCACCTGGCAAGCCATGATCACTAAGCAGGTGGAATACCGCCAAACAACGGTGCGTTCCTGGCTGGAAGCCACCAAGTCCCATCAGGATTTGGCGTCGGCCGAAGAATTGAACCGAGCCGGTCGCGGAGTTGATGCCAGGAGCATGGCCAGTATGGCGGAAATCAGAGCCGCAGCGCAGAAAGCGCTAGTCAAAGCGCTTCAAGAGATTCCGGAGTGGCTCAGGCTCTACCATGAAATCATGGCGGCTTCCAACCAACAAGACCGGCAATTTCGCGGTGACGTAGAGGAGCAAATCAAGCTGTTTCAAAAAAATTACGGTTTTGATCTGAAAAAAGAGTCATTCTTCGGAGATAATGAGAAATAAATAACACACGCAACGGAGGAGATCCTTAATCTTGGATCTCCTCCTTTTTCTTTCACTACGGCTAATCGCCATGAAAGGAGTTGTTATGGGAGGACTATCATTTTTTGGCCAGGGATTAAGCACGGTTGACATTACCCCCTCTGACTTAAGACGATCTGCTGACGAGCTTAACAGATTAGTCGGTGAGGATTTTACCAACGGCGGCAGCATGGATTTTGCTTTGCTGGAGGATACCGACGAATACGTCAAATATTTCGCTCAGCAACTCCGGGTAATAAAAATCCTGCTGTCCTGGTGCCATAAAATCGGCAACGATGCCGGCAACCAAACCGGCATCATTATTGATTTTCTAAAACGTTTTTCTTACACCCTGGAATGCCTGCGGATGAAATACGTCCACAATAACCAGCATCGCCTGCGGGTGGACTTGACCGAATCCGGCTTCCCCAATTTTATTGAGCCGGATAATTTGAGAATTGATCTTCTGCAACGCGACGAACGATTGGCCAGTTTGCCCGGATCGGATCGCCTGAAAAAGTCAGCGCTGGAATATATGTTCAGCCATCTGGCCGAAGCCGAGGATATTTTGGCGATTTTGGGCGAACGATCTTATTTTTCCATGCTGACGGAAGACAAGTTGTTCCTGCCGTTTACGGCCGGAGAACTGGCAATCTTGAAGTCAGACAACCCTAAAGCGCGTTATTACAGTTTCGCTTGGGCTTGTTTTGACTTTGCCACTAACCGTCCCTATTTATATCTGATGCATTTTGCATACGATAATGATTGCGAACCGCTGGAAGAACGCGGCCAGAACTGGAAAGAATTCCGGCACATCATCACCAATGTCGGCTCGCGGGCTCCCCAGCTCGGCATCCTGGCTTTGGACATTGATGATCGCTTGGCTAACGTTCATCCTAAGGCCGTCAGGCGCATCAGTTTGGGCCCGCTATATTCCAAGTTCCTTTGCAATAACCCGTCAGCAACCGCTGACAAGTGGCAGGAGGCTTGGTGTCGGATTATGACGGAATTCAGTCGGAAGGAAGACGATTTTGTCTTGTTGCTGACCGAAGAAGAAGTCATTTCCGAACGGCAAGAAGTTTATGGCCGACCCCTGCGTCGCAAAGTCCGGGAGATCTTTAAAATCAATGAACTCTCTATGGAATGTCTGAACCGGCAAGTTTCCGCAGTCAAGCATTATTGCGTTTTGCCTCATTGTTTGTTGCAACAGGCCGTCAATGATCCCCAGCTTTGCGAGTTGGGCTTTGCCGGTTTTAAATGCGTAACCTTCAACGGGGAGGATTCAATTAATGGGAGATAAAAACGGCTCATGCGTGCCGATTACGGCAGAGCAACTCAAGCCTTTTGATGTTTTTGCCGGCAAATTGATACAAAGCGCCGGTTGGCAACCCAAAAAGCCGCTAACGGCGCCTTCAGCCGACGGCGGATTAAAATTTAGCGAATCAATGCCGATGGAAGAAAGAATCAATTGGCTGGAACTCATTAAACAGTACAACCCCAACGGAATCATTAATTCCGCCAACGTCAACCAACTGCTCAATTCCTTGTACACGGGAATCGGCATCGGCTGTTACGTAGTGGAAATGTATGCTAAAAGTTCGGGATTGGCCAAATTGCTTGATGACAATTCGCGTCAACGGCTGAATGAAGGACAAAAAGCGGAATTTTCCAAAAAGCTGGCAACGGCTGCGGCCGTCGCCCAGTTCAGCTTCGCTTCCTTCGTCTCTTGGTCATTGTCGCGTTACCAAGGCGAAAAACTTGATTCCCTGTCTATGGATTTTCCCGGTTATCCGGAAATCTGCTTGACTGACTACTTGCGCGGTTTCAACTGCCTGTTAGTCTACATGGGAAAGTTCGTCAAAGAATCGGGAAAAATCAGAACTGATCTGGATCTTCTGAAGGCCGTCCAAGTGGCGGCTCAGGGAGCGCTGGACGAAATCAAACTGCGTCGCGACTCGTTGGAATACACCCAATTCTTCACCGATGTGGCGTACAAGCTGGAAGGCGAAGATTTTACTATTTCCGGTTTTGAAAACAGATTAAACAACGGCACGATTGGCGTGGAGTTTAAGCGGGTTGACATCAAAACCATTGTCGGCAATCGCGATGCCAAGCGTTTTTTCCAACGATTGGCTGTACGCGCGGCTTGCTATAAAGTGGCGGAGAGACGCAACGTCATGTACGATTTAGGGGGTATGCCGGCCGCCAGCATCGGCTTTGGCATTCCCGGTACGGGTAAAACCATGATGATTGGCGCTTTTTCCACGATGCTTTACGATCTCTGTAAGTGGCTGGAATTGCCCTATGTATTTGATCCTCATCCTCCCAATATCGTTTCTACCTACCAAGGCGGATCCAGAGAACGGGCCGAGGAGTGGTGGCAACGCATCTTGAATCCCAATAGGATTTCCTTCGGTCCGGCCGATGATGCTGAAGTTAATTATGAAGACAGGACCCGCCCAGGCGTGTCTGCCGGCGTCCGTGAAGTTATCGGCGCGGCTCTAACCAACCTGGAAGGGGCCTCAGCTATTTGGCGAGGCAACGCCGTAGTATTTTTTCTAACCAATATCCCCGATCAACTGGATCCGGCTTTGCTGTCGCGCATTGTAACCCGTTTCAAAATTGATGGGGCTACCACCTGGCAGGATTTCCTGGACCAGGACCACTTATGGTGGAAACGCATTGCCGAAATCGATCCTGCTTTCATTGCCATGGCCGATCCTGACGATTACGAATACTTGTTTGCTCAACGCCTGATCGGCAGCATGGCCGAGACTTACATAGGCTATCAGCAACCAAGGGAACGGGTCATTCTGGATATTTTCAACCGCGTGAATAAAGAACGCGACATAAAGGAACAAAAGTTTTTTGCTCAACTCTATCAAGAAATCCAAAAACAATTTCCCAAATTCAGTTCGCGCGATGTCCGTAATATCCAACGGGCCGTTGACGATCGGTTGTTAGACTTTGATTTTCCTGAGGCCTGGATGTCCGATCCGGAAATATTTTTCCGTCAGCCTTACGACCGGCAAAAAATCATGGTGTTGGAATTAATGCGAGAGAATATGCAAGGAAAATCGTTCGCGGAAATCAGATTCCAAGAGGCGATGCGCTATCTGGACAATATGGTGGCGATTGTTGACCTGGGCCATCGTCGCGAAGTGGAACGAGCAAGCGAACAAATGATGATCCAAGCGGAAGCCAGCCGGGCAATCCAAAGCCGATTGGAACCGCGCAAATAAGGCCTCTCCCAATGGAGGGGGTTACGGTAAAAAACCTAACCCCCTCCAAAATGCTGGTGGGGCTAAACTGAGGAAAGGACGAAGATGGATAAACTACTTGCCGATGCCGGATTATTCGGTCAGGGCTTGACCCTGATAGATACGCCGCAACTTGTAGAAAGATACAACGATTGCCTTAAACGATTGGGCCTTCCCCCGACTCAACTAACGTCATTTTCCATTGACGGCATCGGTTGGTCGCCGGAAATAGCCCAGGAAACTGGCAATCCGCTGTATCTGTCGCATGGCGTGGCTAATCAACTGGCGATAATCATTTCGCCCGATCAAGAACATAAGCCGATTTACTTTCCCTTCAGTTCGTTTGATCGTTCGCTCCTGGCGGAGTTCTTCAAAAAATTCCGTCAAGCTATTACGGATATCACTACGACTTCCGGCATAGCCCTGGATATTGATCAAGAACTGACGTCTTATGAAACGATCTTGGATTTGCTCTTAGTGGAGAACATCACGGTTATAAGTTATTGCGATAATTTGATCCAGGCGGCTCAACGTCAAAGAGAGCTGACGGAAAGATTCCTTGCCCCGGGCGACAACTGGGCCGACAGGGAATTGGCCCGGCAAATTATCGCCAGCGCTCAACAGTATGGCAATTTGCGGTACCGTACGGTAGAAATACCGGAATGGCGCTACGATAATCTGGGCTGTTTTTATAGCCGGGCGCTGGACGGCGTGTTTATATTCCGCAATCTGCCCGGCGGCGACTTTATGGTCGTTGAGAACGGCAAATTGGCCAGAAAGAACCGAGCGACGCAAATTGACATTTTTCAATTGACTGACAAGCGTTTAATAGATCGTTTGGAAGAGGCCGGACTAATCGCTGTTGATCTCTCCTGGTATCGGGATCATCCCGAAATTTTGGAAGAAAAACGCGATTGTCTGCTGATTGACATTCTTTCTGCCGCTGATCCCGAAATTGATTATCTGCATTTGACTGAACCGCAAAAAAAATCGCGCTTAAGAAATCTCGGTGTCAAGCTTCCCAAAATTTACAAGGATCTGGAACGGCTGATCAAACGATTGGGGCAGGATGAGGTTGAAAGTTTTAATGAACTATCAGATGAACTTAAACTTTTGCTCCTGCAACCGCACCCGGATCTGGAAGAAGAAATGTGGGAATTGGTCGGCATGCTGATTGCGCGCTTGCAACCCTGGCGGTTGCTTATCACGTTTATCTGCGATAAGAATCTGTTCTATAAACGCTATGATGACTGGCCGAAAGGAAAACGGCTTTGGGCCATCGCTACGTTGAAAGAACATTACCGGCCCAAAATGAATATTCTAAGAGAACGAGCCGCTGAAGCAGAATCAACTGAAGACCTGCAAAAATAAATTTTAATCGCTATCACCCTGAAACCGCAAAACAAGGAGGACAATCATGCTGATTTTCTTATCTTACGCTCTGTTGTTTACCGCTCTCGGAATTTTTTGGTTCGGCATTGACAAATACTTCGGAGTAGTCGTCTTCTCTTTCGTTTACAACCTAACCCACAGCAAGCGTTTGCCGGCCGATCGGGTTTCCGGTTTCATCTTGGGCCGCAAAGCGCGAGGACGATTCTACTCGGCTTTGCTTCTGGGTTTCGTCAATTGGCGGTCATGCCTCTACTTTATGACGCATGGCCCCGTAGTCAACTCTTTCCTCTTGCTACTGGCTGTCGTTTTTACGATGGTCGGCTTCTATTGCGGTCCTATGGTCATGCGACTGTTGGGCAGACGCGACCAACTGCTTAAACATCTGGACGTAATTGACCAGATTGAAGCCGGAGAAATCCAAGTCGGCGATGAAGCCAAAAAGAAGGCCAAAAGCTGGTGGAAAAATTTAAAGGGCGGTTTAGCTGATTGGAAAAGCGCTCTCAGGGATGCGATCAACGCAACCAAAAATCCGGAACAAGCCGCGGTTATTGACACGGCTCCCGCGGAAACGGAAGAGATGCCGGCAACGGCAGCGACCGAGCTATCCGCCCTGCAACAAGAACTTGCCGGTGTACAGGCCAGCATTAATCTTATGGGCGAGCAGGCCAAAACCGCTCCATCAAACAGTAATGGCGATGAGGCGATTCAACCACCAAATGAAAACCATTTGAAAAAAGCGAAAGCCTGTCTGGAAAAATTTTCCCGAGGCGAGGATCCCGGCCTGGGGGCGTCCGATTCCGACCTCAAAAATGAATAGGAGAAGGCATGATGAGTGAAAAACAAGATAAGGGCGGTCGGCTATACTGGCTGTTCAAACACAGCGCCGGCTGGGCGCTGAATTTTGCCAAACGCCACTGGCTGATTTTTACCATCCTCCTGTTGGCAACTTGTCTGGAACTGTTTATCGCCCGAGGTTATGTGTACGGGTATATTATCACTGTCAGGAAATTCTTCGGTTCTTTTTTGGCAATAATTTCAGCCCTAGGCGTTTTCCGTTGGCTATACCGCAAATACCGTTGGCGCGGAAAACTATTGCTGGTAATCTTCTATTTGCTTGTTAGTTATGGCATTTATGAAGTCGGCAAACCGATTCATCATTACTTTGCGCAGTTTTACTGCTACAAAATAACTGATTTCGTAGAGCTGGATCAATTGCCGGAAACGGCCCATGAGCGGATCTTGCCGCTCAACTCCGTTTTCTCGCAAGCGCGGGAATTGGTGCAGGACAATGTCCAACCGGCCGAACCCCACTTCGTACGAATTGACGACCAATACCGTTTCACTATGGGCATTGAACCCACTCCGCTTCTGCCCCGTATTTTTTCCGGAATCCGTCAAGTTTATAATATTGACGGCGCCTCCCCGTCGCCTGATTGGGGTTTGCAAAATCTGGTTGATGTCAGATTTGAAACCGGAGAAGGACTTAAGTGGAGCAGGAACACTTACATTGCCACCAGTCGCGCCTTCGGATTGTGGCGCTATTTCAACTATGAGCCGGACGGCGTTATCTACCTTAAAGACGACTCCGGAAAAATGGTGCAAGCGGTGCCACTGATCCGTTGGAAAGGGTTATTGTTTCCCCGGCCAACTTTTGGCGGCGTGCAAGTAATTGAACAATCGCCGGACGGCATCTGGCAAAGCCTCAGGCGAGTCCTGTTCGGCTGCGGTTATTATGTCTCGCCGGCCAAAATGAAAAACTATCCGTTCTTAAACGGACAGAACGTTCTATCTTACAAGGTGTCTCGTTATGTCGCTGAAAGCTTCAAATTCCATAAAGGGCTTTCTGCTCCTCTGCCTTGGATCCATCGAGGCGATGTCAGAATCGCCAATATGCCCGAGGATATGAACGACCAACCATTCACTATCTTTTTCCGTCTGGGACAACTTGGCGGTAAAGATGCTCTTTATCACTACTTCTCACTTCAACCCTACTCGGAAAAATCGCAAGGGTTATCCGTTTCCCTGTTCGTGCCGGCTGATGGCCTGGGAAAAATATTTATCTTCTCTCATCACCAGAAAGAACCGATGCTGGGAGTGACCGCCGTAACCAATAAAGTCATCGGCGATCATAAGTTTTTTGACTGGACAATCAATCGGCCGGTTGAACAACGGCCCTACATCACCAAAGTAAACGGCAAGATCCGCTTTTACTGGCTGACGACCGTCGTTACCCTGGACAATAAGGACGCCAAACATTATATTGCCGGCAGTCGTCCCGACGTAATCTTGACCGACGCGGCCAATCAATGCGTTTATTGGATGGAGTCAGCTGACTCCAGTGCTTGGAAAAAGCAACTGGAAGCGAATGTCAGTTTCAAGCCAGTTATGGGAGGACCGCCTCAAGCAGAAAAAGTGGAACCGGCGACGATCCAGCCGATTTCCGCAGAATAACAGTTAATCAAAAACATTTTTAACAAAAAAACAGACGAAACCGCCAAGAGCGACTCGTCATCAAAGGAGAACCATCATGTTGGTTGCTGTCACTATTTTGATTATCGGTCTGTTCGTTGGGTACAAATTCAAGGTAGCGGAAAAATATCTGATGCCGTTCTGGCGCAATGTGATCAAGCCCTTCATTGTAACCAAGGTCAAGCCCTTCATCACGACGAAGGTCCTGCCGGCATTGGCAAGGCTCGTCAATGCCCCCGTGAACCGGCAACAATAATAAGTACTTTCTCATTCCGTTCCGACGTTTTCGTCGGAACGGTTTTATATTTGATCAAAAAATCCCGGCCTTAAACCGAGACTGAACCGCAACGCATTATCAATCATTAACCTTAAGCATTTGTTCCATTAAATTAATAAATACTTTGGCATTAACTTCCACATCGGGCATGGCGCGATGGGCATTACGATTCTCATGTCCGAAGTGACGGGCCACGGCTGTCAGATTATACTGCGGCAAAGACAGCAGTTTGCGAGACAATTCCAAAGTGTCAATCATCTTATTCTGCGGCGCGCTTAAAGCATGGCGCTGGACATGAGATAGGACAAACAGCCAATCAAAGTCTTTAATATTGTGGCCAACCATAATAGAATCACCGGCGAAAGACAAAAATTCAGCCAGCACCTGGCTGCCGGGACGGCCATTAACCAATAAATATATCTCATTTAGGCCGTTAATTTTCTCCACTTCCGGCGCAATCGGACGCGTGGGGCGGATCAAGGCCTCAAAACGAGCCAGCTCCTCACCGCCACGCAAACGAATGCCGGCGATTTCCAGAATTTCATCGCGCGCCGGATCCAGGCCGGAAGTTTCCAAATCAAAAACCGTAAATTCCGTCTTGAGAAAGCTCCGGTATTTCTCTTTCAGTTGTTCCGCTGTCATGTTGTTTGCCATAATATGGATATATTAACTGAATAAAAAAAATAATTCAACTTAATTGTTCGCCGATTAACAATAAAAAAATAATTTTAAAAAATATTATCGGCAGTTGTGGATAACTATTGTTGTCAGAAAAAAAATATGCTATAATATATTCAGTTGAAATAGTTTTTGCAGAGAAAATCGTTTCAGCTTACACTTATAAAAGAAGGGAGGTGAGCTATTTATGGCTAAAAAGAAAAAAGCAAAGAAGAAGGTCGCGAAAAAGACCGTAAAGAAGGCTGCAAAGAAACCGGCAAAGAAAAAGAAAGCTGCCAAAAGAAAGAAGAAATAAAAATTTTCTCAAGGGAAAAATCCCCTCTCTGCAGAAGGGGATTTTTTCTTTGGCAAAATTTTATTTTAAATTTTAAAATAATTCTTTTTGCTCGGCCGGAGACCGGGTATTTTTTATCTTTATCCTGCCGAAGATGCCGTCATAACCGGCGGCGATTTCCACTTGGCCCTGACGCATGGCGATTATGGCCTCGGTGATTTCCGGCAGGGTGATCTTATTCAATTCTGCCGAAGATGCGTCCAATAATATGGCGAATTCATTGGCATGACTGATCAAATTAAAATATTCTTTCCGGACTTTTTTGGAATTTTTCCCCACCCCCGAGACGGCAGCGATTATTTCTTGCAAAGGAACTAAATTTTTGTAAGGGATAAAATCATCGATTGCGATTTCTTGCCGATCGGCCAAGGAGTTGACCCGATTAAGAACGCCCAGAGTAAGCGGTTTGCCGCACTTCGGGCATCTATTGTCCAGTTGCCGGCTTTTCTCCGGCTCGCAAGAAAAACCGCACACGGCGTGACCGTCAATATGATACTTTCCTTCCTCGGGAAAAAATTCTACTGTCATTAAAAACCTTTTGCGATCTTTTTCTTTTATTATTCTTCTCAGCTCCTGATAAGAAAATTTATTTTCACTAAAATCAAAAACATTAGCTTCGCGTCCGAGATTGGCCGGTGAATGCGCGTCGGAATTGGAAAGCAGAGTTAACCGATCCAATTTTGACAAACGCCAATTCATCGCCGGATCGGAAGATAGGCCCGTTTCCAACGCAAAAATTTTCGGCGTCAATTCTTCAAAACATTCTTCCAGCGAATCAAAGCCGGATTTTGATCCGAACACGGCAAACCATGGCGTCCAAATATGCGCGGGAAAGACAATAATATTTTCATCAACCGCAAAAGCCAGGCGTGCCAATTCTTTGGCTGGTAGGCCGATAATCGGCCGGCCGTCTGATTTTAGGTTGCAACCGCGATTAATTAACTCTTGAATCAGCTTTTCCGCCGCCTCAATTGACGGCAAAAGCAAGCAGGTATGGATGCGCCGGCATTTTCCGCCTTGAGTATAGATACAGCTGATTTCTCCGCCCAAAACAAACCTAACCGCGGAAGAACCGTCCTTAAGCTGAAAAAATCCCGGTTCCGCCGAAATCAATTCTTCTTTAATTGATTTAAACCAGGCCGGATGAGTAAAATCACCGGTAGCAACTAAGTCGATGCCCTTATGCTCGCACCATTTGGCAATATTGGGCAAGGTCAATTCCCGGCTGCAGCCGCGGGAATATTTTGAGTGGATGTGTAAATCAGCAATGACTTTCATAATATTAATATACTAACAAGTCGGCGGTTTTAAAGCAATATTAAAACCGGAGAAACAAGCTCTCCGGCTAAAAGGTACAGTTTCTATGTCATAATCACATGCAATGTCAAAGAGGCGAGAAAAAAAGCGGCAGCCAGAGCGATTGTAATGATTAACTTCTTAAAATTTTCTTCTGTCATCTCGTCTGGGTCAAACTGTCCCGCCGAAAAAAACAAAAATGCAATTCCTACAAAAAACAACAATGTTGTTAAGACGAATATAAGCATGTCATTCCTCCTTATTGGTTGCGCCCATTGCTGTGTTTGCCGTTATTCATAGGACGAGCGGGCTTGGATCGATTAACCGACGTACTGCGTTGGGACGACCGGGCGGGTGACACATTGGGCGTCGGCCGAGACGAACGAGTAGGTACTGCCGCTCTTGCCGGCGCATTGCGTTGCGGCGATCGGATCGGCGACGTACTGCGTGTTGTCGGTCTGGCCGGAGTTACCGCTCTTGCCGGTGACGACTGCCGCGACGGCGATACGTGAGAGGGTTGCCGCGACGGCGTCTGACGCAAGGAGGGCGAATGGGTGTTGGGATTGCTATATTGTTGCCTGGGTGTAACCGGTCGGACAGTTTGGGGCGTGCTACGCATTGGCCTGGCCGGAGTTACCGCTCTTGCCGGTGACGATTGCCGGGACGGCGATACGTGAGACGGTTGTCGCGACGGCGATACGTGAGACGGTTGTCGCGACGGCGTCACGGAATGATTAATACCGGAACCGCCATGGGGCGTCTGTTGCCGTGGCGGTTCGCGCCTCGGTGGCGACACATGGAATGGTTGTCCGTGCCGTGGCGGTTCGCGCCTCGGTGGCGAAGAATATGATCTCGGTTGATGATGATTTATCAAAACACCATGAATGCCGACATTTACATCAACGTGGCCGTAATGATGGCCGGGCGATCGATGGAAGTGGCTGCGGTAATAAGGCGTCGGACGCCAATAATAATTCAATACCACATGATCAATCGGCACCGGGCGGACCCATACGGTATCCACGCCAAAATAAACACGGTGCGTAACGCCTCCGGCAACATAATAATAGTGATCGGGGTCAGGATAAACCACTTCTTCCGTAACAAACGTTTCCTTGGTAACGGTCGTTACGCCATTTTCCGATGTGGTGGTTATAACCGTTTCCACTCTTCGGTTGGTGGCGCAACCCAAAGACAGTGTCAAAGCGGATACCAGAATAATACACAAAACTGCGGCTGACTTTTTCATTTGCGGCTCCTTTCGGTTAGGCCTTCACATCAAAAATATTTCTTATCGGCCGAACAACTGCGGGTTGCCCGTCACTTCTCTGCTTCTTTTTCGCAAAAGGGCTTAAGTCATGGTAACAAGCAAAACAAGTCTGATTCTTACGATCATAAATCCTGGCTAAACGGCCGCACCGGCCGCATCTTTCCGGCTCAATAAACGGCAATTTATCCATAAGCATCTCCATTGTTAAGGTTCAATTAATACTGAATTGTATCATAACGCTAAAAAATTGTCAACAGTAATTGCCAATAATTAATTTATAGACAATGGGAGCGATTTCCTATTTGGCAATTTAATTGCTAAAATGCAGTTATTAAATAAATCAAAAAAAATATGAAAATCCTGATTATTGGCAATGGCTATATTGGCAGCCGCTGCGCCCAAGAATGGGGGAACGAGGCCATCCTATCGGATAAAATTATTAATTCAACTGAAGACGCTACTGATATTTTAGAAAAGTTTTGCCCGGATGCGGTTTTAAACGCGGCGGGAATTGTCGGTAAGCCGAATGTTGACTGGTGCGAGGCTAATCAATTGGAAACAATCAAAGGCAATACCCTATTACCTCTTATAATTGCCTCGGCCTGCGCGCAAAAAAACATTTATTTGCTGCACATTGGCAGTGGCTGTATTTTTTATGGCCAATCTCCCGAACCAAAAGGCTGGAAAGAAACTGATTTCGCTAATCCGGAAGTAGTTTATACAAAATCAAAATATGCGGCCGACCTGGCCTTAATGAATCTGTCTAACGTCGGCATTGCTAGAATCAGGATGCCCATCGATAGCCTGCCTTATCGTGGCAACTTGATTGATAAGTTAGCTGCTTATAAACAAGTCATTGACGTGGAAAACAGCGTAACTGTAATTGAAGACATGATAAAAATTTTTTATCAATTACTATCAAAAAGGGCTAGGGGCATTTTTCATGTCACTAACCCCGGAAGCATCAAACACAAGGAGATCCTTAATTTATATCGAGAGTTGGTTGATCCGCAACATGAAAATAGCTGGATTAATGAAGCTGACTTGGTCAACCTGGGACTAGCGGTAAAGAAACGTTCTAGTAATATTCTGCAGTCAAAAAACTTGGCTGATTTAGGCATCGCCATGAGGCCAATTAAAGAAGCTTTAAGGCAAACCCTGATTGACTATGCTAAAAACAGGCGCTCGGATTCTTGACTTTTTATTAAAAATTCAGTAAACTGCAATAGTAAATTAGGATATTAGGTGAGGACGTAGTACCTGCCTACCGGCAGGCAGGCGCGCCCATGGTATCATAGCGGAAGTAAAATCGGGGTGGAGTATGTCGGTAGTACCTGCCTACCGGCAGGCAGGCGCGCCCATGGGGTGGTTTAAAATCCATCAAAGATTTTAAAAGGTTAGAAGTGAAATAAGCGCGAGAGCGCGAAATTGAACGATCAAAAATATGCCAGTGACATATTTTTGCTAACCCTGGACGAGCTGAGCGAGAGCGAAACGAGGTTTAACTAAATACCGAAAACAAAATCGGGGTGGAGTATGTCGGTAGTACCTGCCTACCGGCAGGCAGGCGCGCCCATGGGGTGGTTTAAAATCCATCAAAGATTTTAAAAGGTTAGAAGTGAAATAAGCGCGAGAGCGCGAAATTGAACGATCAAAAATATGCCAGTGACATATTTTTGCTAACCCTGGACGAGCTGAGCGAGAGCGAAGCGAGGTTTAACTAAATACCGAAAACAAAATCGGGGTGGAGTATGTCGGTAGTACGCGCCCATGGGGTGGGTGTAGACGGGGTTCAATTCCCCGCACCCCGACATTATTAAGAATCAAAAAAATCCCTAAACTGGGATTTTTTTGATTCTAAAACTTTAGTGATACCGATAACCAAAAATATAATAAGTTAAGATAAACAGAACAGTTTAATCTTTTAAGTTAGGATTGTATCTAAATAAAGCTTCTCGGCCGTCTTTATAACCATCGCCGTCACTGTCGGCATTAGCCGGTTGAGTATTATAGATGTTAGTCTCATCGCTATCGGCCAGACCATCTTTATCGCTATCAATAAAACCGGCATCGTTCCTGATATAATCATTCTCAAAGCTTGATTGGATAATGATTAATCGGTTCTTCCATTTTTCCCCAAAAATATCAGCTGCTTCCTGCTCGCTAATATATTTCAAATTATTATTGCCAAAAACCATGTAAACTCTGGGACTATTATCAAAACTAATCAAGTTTGATCCGGGATTAGCCCTAACATGATCCCCTTCGGTTAACGCATCAAAGGTTGCTTGGTTGATTACTTCTACTTTTTGTTGCGCCCAAGCGCCGGTATGCCAAGTCCAATAAGTCGCCTCGTTAACATATAAATGCCTTTTATTATCGTCAGTCACATGATAAACAGCTGGATTGTTTGCTACTTTTATCATTCTGCCGGCAGTATAAATTCCCTTCCCAACCGTTGAAGCCGTCGAACTGCTTTCAATAATTGAACTGCCACACGGCTGGCTCTCGGCCGGCCTCGTGCTGTTTTGTTTACAGCCGTGACTATCGGTGCAGGTTCTAATCTGCGTACCATTAGAACAAGCCATCCAAGCCGTGCAACCCCACTTAGGCGTACAGGCTGAAGCGCAGGTTTGAGAAAGCGCCGGCCTATTGGCAACCGTACCGCAACTGCTTGAATCGGCGCATGTTCTGGTTTGATTATTGCCGGAACAAGCAGACCAAGAGCCACAAGTCCAATTTTCCGTACAATCCGATCCGCTTGAAGCGCAGGTTTGAGAAAGTGCCGGTCTGTTGGCAACCGTACCGCAACCATTACTGTCAGTGCAGGTCCTGATCTGGCTATTATTAGAACAAGCAGACCAAGAACCACAAGTCCAATTTTCCGTGCAACCGGAAGCTGTCGTTGGTTTGATTTTAATTGCAATATCCTTTGAGAAACTGGGTATTGATCCGGTTAATACTCCGCCGACGGTCTGAACCTGCCCCTCGCTAATCAAACCGCCCGTTCCCCAAGTATTATAATATTGTATTTTGTAAGTACCGGCGCTAAGGCCGGGTAAAGTGAAAGTAGTATTGCTTATAACTCCATTGTTTTCTAATCCATACTGACTCCCGATATCATAAACCCATAAGTAAGCGGAATTATTTCCAACTAAACTGATATTTTGCAAAATATGAGAATTAAAAGCAACTGAAGTGGGACAGCTGAAAGAATAATCTTTGATATAAAACCAATCGCGGCCGGTATTTTTAACCTGGATTGTGTGTGTTCCGGCCGGGATAGAAGCCTCCAATTCCAGATTTGAGGCTCCGGCGGCCGGCGCCAATGAGGCAGCCACCACCCCATCAACCAAAATCTCCATGCTGCTCGGCAAATAAGCGTAATTGGAAACAGAGGGAATAATAAGCTTGATAGTTGCCGGCGCATCAAAATTTGTATGAAAAATTGGATCGGAACGAAGGCTTTCTTGGATTGTTCCATGGAGATTAACGGTCATTTTTTCAAAATCTTCTATTTGCCCGTACTGATCAACATTAAATATTCGCTGTTGAGGCACATCATAAAAATTAATAAGGCCGGGAAGATTAGAACGAACAACAGTCTCTCTGGCCATCGTTTGAGTGGTTACCTGCACCTCAGTATTTATAAGGCCCTCATCGCCCCAAGTCTCGCCGTCCATAAAAAGGAATGGCGGTTTGAAAAGTTGATATAACCTTAAACTGCCACCGACATAAGAGGCGTACCAAATATGGGCTGATGATTTTAAAAACAACGATTCCCATATAATATTATGAAGATGCAATCCTTCCGCTAATTGCGAACGATACGGTTCGGAGAAGGAAGAATAAGTGAGTTCCGGCGCGTCATCGTCAGCTCCTAAACCAAATTCACCCGTAAAAATCGGCTTGCCATACTGACGAAGTTTTTCTGTTGATGATTTAAGATAAGCGAAAATATCAGTGGTATAGGAATGAAGCTGTATTATATCCATATTGGACAACGACCAAAACGGTGTTTCGTTGGCTTCAGTGTATCCGGCCTCAACGCTGGTAGTAATGGGGTGGTCAAAAGGATCAAGCTCCTTGATAAACCGCGCCATCTCCTCATGCCAAGCAACGATAGCGTTTCGGTTGCTGGCGGCTCCGCTGGAATACATCACCTCATTAAATAATTCCCAACTTTGGACGGACGTGGAATAACCCCAGCGGGCAATAATATAACGATATTTATTTTTGGTTAGACGAATTGCTTCTGCGTCGGTAAAAAATTGTTGCGGGTTGGTCAGCCAACCGCCATAATCTGAATTAGCGCTGTTATAAGGATTATTGCGCCACTCGTCATAATTAAGAAATTGCTGAAAATATTGCAAAACAAGCTGAATGGCAACACCATTTTGTTCGGCAAGCTCAATAACCCTGTCTAATCGCCAAGAAATTTCAAGGCCGTATTGACCAACGCCATGATAATAGGGCGGCGGGCTGGTAATATTTTTGGGAGTCCATTCAATATTTTCTCCGGTATTATAACTGCTCATCCAAACTCTTTCCCAAGTAACGCCATTATCATGCATTTTTTGAAAATGAGCTGTCCACCAGGCTAGGCCGGTATTGTTACCGGCGCAAATTTGATTATAGCCAATAGGGGCAAATTGTTCTCCTGTTGTCCGTCGCAACAAAGAATGATCGCGTGAATCTATGCGGATAAAACCCTTTTTTGCCGAGGAGACGCATTGAAAACTATTGGCGCCTGGAATAGTCTGGGTGCCAATGCTGTCAGTCACACTAATGGTATAACTATGCGTGCCGAATTGGGTGGGAGCAAAACGAGCTTTCCAAGAAGGATTACGGCCATTGCCATAACGTTCGGGATTGCCGGCTGTAATATCATATTCCATATAATAAAAAGCAGGGACAACCTTACTTGTTCCATCCGGTTGGATAAAAGTCACATCCACCTTTATCTGGTCGGCATCAAAAGGATTTTTATAAGTCGCGGTCTCAGAAGGATTTGAATAATTTCCTTCCAAAGTAAAGGTTAATTCAAATTTTTCATATTGGCCGATACTGTTTGAGTTTTGGGATTGGGAAATAACCGGATTATCACCCGTCAATGCTTGAGCCACATTAATCTGTCTTGCTAGGCCAAACCCAAAAAACATTAAAATTAAAGTAATAAATAAAAAAACAGCTGGCCATAAAAACTTGGCTATAGCTGTTTCAATTTTGTTACGACCGTTTAATTTCTTTATTTTCCGTGAAAATAAAGCCATATTTATTAGATCTTTTAAATTATTATGAAATAATTACCATTCTTTACTTATTCATTTTAACATATAAAACAGTTTTTATCCAACATTTTATCTATCTTTTAAGCCATAAAAACAAAATTGTTACGTAGCCTGCTACGTAACAATTTATCAAAGTTTCGTCTTATCGGGGTGACACGACTCGAACGTGCGACTTCTTGCTCCCAAAGCAAGCGCTCTAGCCAACTGAGCTACACCCCGTAAATAAAATTACGAACTGCGAATTAAAAACTACGATTTAATCATTTTTTTCGTAATTCATAATTCGCAGTTCGTAATTATTTTACAATTCAGGATGCCGAGGGCGAGAATTGAACTCGCGACACAAAGATTTTCCATATGCTTGCTTGAGTTTCCTCAAGGATTGGACTATTTCATCTTCGTATTCTTACGAACTTAGAAGTCGGGCGCTAATGTGAGATTATTGTTGGGACTCACTCACTAGTCTCTACACCTTTTCCGGAAATTTTACCCGCCGGAACTTGGCTCGAGATTGCCTATTCGTTAAAAACGAATTTAGGTTTCCTCGAATTCACCCGATTTTCATTTTAAGGTTTCCCTTAAACGGACCAAAAATCAGTCTTCTGCTCTACCACTGAGCTACCTCGGCAAATTAGCTTATAGCTAATGGCCAATAGCTTATAGTAATTTATTAAAAACTATATGCCATACGCCATGAGCCATATGCTTTTTCGCTGTGCGCATACCAAGATTCGAACTTGGGACCTCGTCATTATCAGTGACGCGCTCTAACCAACTGAGCTATATGCGCATAATAAAGGGAGAAATCTCTCCCAAAGAACGGCAAAAAATTAATTCAAATAAATGCAATTCTTGGCGAAAGTGACTTTAAATAAATTATCGGAAAAAAATTTGATCAATTTTTTCCGTTCTTCCGCTGACAGAACTGGCAGATGAATCGTATCACTATAAGGAATATAATTCTCACCTCGGCCGTCGCACAAAATATACATCCTGCCGAAGATGAACTCTACCCATTGATTTAAGGCGTGTAATTCGCGAATAGCATTAAGCGCAATAGTGTTACATTTGAAATCATCCGGTTTTGGAAACATTGCTCTCCCTCCTTTTTAGTTTACAATTCTAAAAGAACAAAATCACTTAATTAATATATCAAAATAATGCCGGTTGTTCAATATCCATTAAAAAATCCCGACTCCCGCTCTTCCGCGGGGCGGGATTTTTTTTGACAACTAGATAGCGGTAAAAAGCTTTCCAAACCCATTCTTATGCCTTTCGGCACAAGAGCGACCATGAGACAAATTCGTGAGAACTGTCTCAATTTCTCCTTAGAAAGGAGGTGATCCATCCACAGCTTCCGCTACGGATGCCTTGTTACGACTTCACCCCTGTCATTGATCCTACCTTAGTCCGCCGCGAGGGCAGCCTTTGGGTATTACCAACTCCCTTGGTGTGACGGGCGGTGTGTACAAGGCCCGAGAACGTATTCACCGTGACATGCTGATTCACGGTTACTAGCGATTCCAGCTTCATGAGGTCGAATTTCAGACCTCAATCCGAACTGAGATTGGTTTTGGGGATTAGCTCCGCCTTACGGCTTAGCGACCCTCTGTACCAACCATTGTAGCATGCGTGTAGCCCAGGGTGTAAGGGCCATGCTGATTTGACGTCATCCCCACCTTCCTCCCCGTTGAGCGGGGCAGTCTCTTGTGAATATTTAACACAAGATGAGGGTTGCGCTCGTTAAAGGACTTAACCCGACATCTCACGACACGAGCTGACGACAACCATGCAGCACCTGTATAGCACTCTCGAAGAAGTCCCGATTTCTCGGGATTTGCAGCTATATTTCAAACCCTGGTGAGGTTTTCCGGTTACCATCGAATTAAACCGCATGCTCCACCGCTTGTGCGGGCCCCCGTCAATTCCTTTGAGTTTTAATCTTGCGATCGTACTTCCCAGGCGGGATATTTAATGCGTTAGCTATTTTAGACGTCACTGACAGGGTCGATACTGCCAATGACTAATATCCATCGTTTAGGGCGTGGACTACAGGGGTATCTAATCCCTTTCGCTCCCCACGCTTTCGTACAACAGCGTCAGTTGTGTTCTAGTTAGCCGCTTTCGCCTCTGGTGTTCTTGCCGATATTAACACATTTTACCGTTACACCGGCAATTCCGCTAACCTCTACCACACTCTATCTTCCCAGTTCCGGCGGCAGTTCCACAGTTGAGCTGTGGGATTTAACCGTCGGCTTAAGAAGCCGCCTACGTACTCTTTACGCCCAATCAATCCGGATAACGCTCGAGGTCTCTGTATTACCGCTGCTGCTGGCACAGAGTTAGCAACCTCTTATTCCTCCGGTACCGTCAGATTTCGTCCCGGAGAAAAGACCTTTACATCCCGAAGGACTTCATCAGTCACGCGGCGTCGCTCCCTCAGGCTTTCGCCCATTGGGGAATATTCTTGACTGCAGCCACCCGTAGGTGTCTGGGCAGTGTCTCAGTCCCAGTGAGGCGGGTCGTGCTCTCACACCCGCTATCCGTCATAGCCTTGGTAGTCTTTTATACTGCCAACTAGCTGATAGATCATAGGCCCCTCTCTAAGCGATGAATCTTTGCTTGTCAGACATAAATCCGACAGGCGCATCCGGTATTATCCCAACTTTCGCTGGGTTATGCCGAACTTAGAGGCAGGTTACCAATGTGTTACGCTCCCGTTTGCCAAGGGTCTAAACCCTTTCGACTTGCATGCCTTAGACACGCCGCCAGCGTTCATCCTGAGCCAGGATCAAACTCTTATAAAAGATGAATAAAAGGGTTCCTTATCAACACCGAAGTGAGATAAAGAAATTTCATTCAACTGGCTTTGCAACTAGATTACGATCAGTTGCCAACCGTTTTTTGCTTTATGACTTGCGCTAAGGGCGCGCCGGCGAACCGGTTGTCATAAAGTTGGATTGAAAGTATTGTAGTGAATTCGGTTTACTCCGCGGGGGCGGAAACGAATTCATAATAAACTCAAATTTAAATTCTTTGGTTTGGTGCTTTTTACCACTATTCAGTTGTCAAATTTCATTTCTCAACACTCATCCGCCTTGTTCTTCCTGTTCTCCTTTGTCATTCCCGCGCAGGCGGGAATCCAGGTTTTATGGATTCCTGATATTTTTGTTTCGGCCATTAGGCCTTAACACAAAAATTCAGGAATGACAGGGTGAGGAAACGGCTGATTTTTGAGTTAAGAAAAAACAGAGGGATCCGACTTGACGAACTTTGCCTGAAGCAAAATTCATTTCAGATACCACTGTTTTCCCTTTTTTATCTCACCGCAATATCAATGCCGGCGGATAAAACAACTTAATTTTGATTTCTTTTTGGGAAAGAGTTTGGTGTTAAGTTTTTACCCTCTAATTTTATCTTATTTTAGAAAGAATGTCAAGGATAATTAATAAAGAATAAATAATAAGCCAAAATCATTACATTATTAGCTAAATTTAGACAAAATTAAGCCAAATAAAAACCGCCGGCCTTAACCGACGATTTTTGAGTAAACTCATTTATGCACAGCATTTGCACAAACCCGCTTTCATTATTCAGCGGCTTCTTCAGCCGGAGCTTCGGTAACTTCGGGCATAGCTTCTTCAGTGGCAACCTCGGCTGTCGGCTCTGCGGTTTCTTCGGTGGCAGCGACTTCTTCAGTCGGGGCAACAACAGTATTGTCGTCGTCGCCTAAAAATTGAAATGACATGTGTTTGTGGTTATTAGTTAATTATTTTTTAATCATACGCTACAAATGGCGATTCGTCAATAATTGGAAATGACTTATTGTTTTTTGCTTTTTTTCTGTCGCCATTTTTCCACGGCGCCATGATGGCCGGACAAAAGCACTTTGGGCACTCTTAATTTTTTGCCGTTAACCGTAAAAACTTCCGGTCGAGTATAGTGCGGATGCTCTAAGTAGCCGACGGTCGCATGCGATTCTTTCTCCACTGATTCCTGCTTGCCGACAAAGCCCGGCAATTGACGGCAGACGGCCTCAATAATCACTGCCGCCGGCAATTCGCCGCCGGCCAGAACATAATCGCCGATAGAAATTTTTTCATCAACTAATTTTTCCACTCGCGCGTCCACGCCTTCATATCGGGGACAGACAAAAACCAATTGCTCGTATTTGGCCAAACGCGCCGCATCTTTCTGAGTGAACCTCTTGCCGTTGGCCGCAGTTAAGATTATTCTGGTCTTTAGCTTGTAGCTTGTAGCTTGTAGCTTTTTATTACTATTATTCTTTTTGATTATTGTATCTTGTTTCTTGGTTATTGCTTTGAGTGCCTTATATATCGGTTCAATCTTAAACAGCAAACCCGCTCCCCCGCCATAAGGCTTAGCATCCACCGTCTGATGGCGATCGGTCGTCCAACGACGCAGGTTATGGGTCTTAACGGCGAATAATTTATTTTTCTGCGCGCGCTTAAACAAAGACTCATTAAAATATGATTCTAAAATTTCCGGAAAAATTGTAACAATATCAAATCGTTTCATATAATCATTTCAAACAATTTAATTATAACAGATAATTTAAAACCGGCCAAAATGACCGGTAAAGAACTTTTTATGTTATGAACATACTGTAAAAATAAAATTTTGTCAAGACTGCTTTATCTAAACAAAACACCGCCCCAAGCGAGGCGGTGTTTTTATGTTTCTGATGGCTTTATTAAATGCTCAAGTCATCAACTACATCGGTGTCAACTCTTTCGGCATCAACCGGTCGAGAAGCGCGAGGGCCTCTGGAACCTTCCGGTTCATCAATTTTTAAGTTGACTCTGGCGTTGTTCTTAGCGCCGATGATTTTGGCCAAAGTTCTAATTGCTTTGGCGGTCTGGCCCTGGCGGCCGATAACGTAACCGATATCGGTGGGGGCGACATGGAGGGTCAATAAAACGCCTCTTTCGTCGACGGTTCTGTCGACTCTGACATCATCGGGGTTGGCAACAATCGCCTTGACGATGGTTTCTACAAACATTTGGTCTTTCTCAGCCATATTCTTTGTTTAATAATAAACCGATAACACTTTCACAAATTCCAGCAAAAGCGGAATAACTGCGAAGTAAGTTATCAAGGTTCATGGGTTTTTCTACCCTTCACCTGTGTATAATTATAGCAAATCAAAACAAACTTGTCAAGAGGATGAAAAATCAAGTATAATAACAATAAGAAAGACAAAAAACTATCTCTTACACTACACATCATATATGACTGATACTTTAGGACCATCACTGGAAGACCTTATGACGGGAGAGGCAACCGAAGAAGAATCGGCCGGAGAAAAACTCCAACAGAAATTGACGCAAATAAAAATCAAGGAAAAAGAGGACGAGGTGGCGAAAAACGCCGACGCCTTGGGTTTGCCTTATATTAATTTAGTCGGTTTCCCTATTTCTCCCGACGCGCTAAGCTCTATTGCTGAAGCAGCGGCCAAAGCCGCTCAAGCGATTTGTTTTTTCAATAACGGTTCGGAGTTGCGCGTCGGTTGCGTAAATTATAATGATGAAGTCAAAAAAATAGTGGCTGACTTGCAAGAAAAATTCCACGCCAATGTCCTGCCTTATCTTATTTCCCAACACAGTTTTGAACGCTCGGCTAAATTATATGACTCTCTGCCTAAAATCACCCGACTGGTGGGCGGAGTGGAAATAAAAAAAGAAGATATTGAGCGTTTTGAAAAAGAAATAACCACTTTCAAAGATTTAAATGAAAAAATAAATAAAGTTAGCATCACTGACGTAGTGGCGATTATTTTGGCAGCCGGCCTTAAGGCCGAAGCTTCGGATGTCCATATTGAAGCCGAGGAGAAAGGCATCATAGTGCGCTTGCGCGTGGATGGCGTTTTGCATGATTCGGCCATGATTGAAAAAGATAAATGGAAAAAAATAATTGCTCGCCTTAAAGTTTTGGCGCGAGTCAAAATCAATATTGATGACAAGCCCCAAGACGGCCGTTTCACTATTTTTTTAGAAGATGACGCCGTGGATGTCAGAACATCCTTCCTGCCGACTAATTTTGGCGAGAGCGTGGTTATGCGTTTACTGCATTCCCAGTCAGTCGCCCTGTCTTTTGAACAGCTGGGTTTATTGCCGGCGGCCTTTAAAACATTGGAGGCGGAAATTAAAAAACCCAACGGCTTAATCTTGACTGCCGGCCCTACCGGCTCGGGTAAAACCACTACCCTGTATGCAATTCTCAATAAACTCAATCATCCGGACGTAAAAATCATCACTTTGGAAGATCCGATTGAATATCGCCTTAAGGGCATTAACCAATCACAGGTAGACCCCAAGAAAGATTATACTTTTGCCAAGGGCTTGCGTTCTATTTTGCGCCAAGATCCGGATATTGTAATGGTTGGCGAAATTCGCGACAATGAGACGGCTGATATCGCCACTCAAGCGGCCCTGACCGGCCACCTGGTGCTTTCTACCGTCCATACCAACGATGCGGCCGGCGTGATCCCGCGCTTAATGGATATGGGCATTAAACCCTTCTTTATTGTTCCGTCCATTAACGCCGTTATCGGCCAACGCTTGGTGCGTAAACTTTGCGAGAAATGCAAACAACCGCATCAAATTACAGAAGAGGAAAAAACCACCATAGAGAAGATTTTGGCGACCATCTCGCCCAAATCGGGCATTGATGTTCCGGCCAACCTGCCCCAAATGTACGAACCCGGTCCGGGTTGCGAGACTTGTGGCGGCATCGGCTATAAGGGCCGCATCGGCATCTATGAAATTTTCACCATGACCGACAATATCAAAACCTTGACTATGGCCGGAGCGGCGGCTTTTGAAATTCTCAAACAAGCGATTGAAAACGGCATGATTACCATGTTGCAAGACGGCATCATTAAATCTTTAAACGGCGTTACTGATGTGCAAGAAGTTTTCCGCGTTATCGGCAAATTGGATTATGTGGAAGAACTTTATGATATTGTCATTACTCAAACAATCGGCCGTGGCATCAGTTTGACTGCCAAAGAATTAATAAAAGGCGAGGAACTATCCAAAAACTTAAAACAAATCCAAGAAAGCTTAGAAAATCTGCCCGCCAAAGAATTAACGGCTCTATTAATGGCTGCAGCGCTTAAAGCGGATGCCGGCGATATTCATATTGAACCGACCGATACCGGCGTTAAGGTGCGCTTCAGAATTGATGGCATCTTATATGATATGGCTACGCTGGATAAAAGCCAATACCTGCCGGTTTTATCCAATATGAAAATTTTAGCCGGCATGCCCACCAATATTAAAAAGGCGGCTTGGGACGGACGGTTCGGCATCTTTACGCCACAAGCTAAATTGGATTGTCGCATTTCCATTATCTCCGGCGGTTACGGTGAAACAATCGTTATCCGTATTTTATCGGCGCAAGCCGCCAGCCTGAGAGTTGAGGATTTGGGTATGCGCGAGTATTCTTTAAGGTTGCTGCAAGGGTCAATGGAAAAGACTAAGGGTATTATTGTCACTACCGGGCCGACGGGCTCGGGCAAAACCACTACCCTGTATGCCCTGCTTAATCAACTTAACAAACCGGACACCAAGATTATTACCATAGAAGATCCGATTGAGTATCATTTGGCCGGCGTAATGCAGACGCAAATTGATGAGGCTCAAGGCTACACTTTTGCCGCGGCCATGCGTTCCTTGTTGCGTCAAAATCCCAACATCATGATGATCGGAGAAATCCGCGATAGCGAGACGGCTAAAACAGCGATTGAAGCGGCTTTGACCGGCCACTTAGTCTTATCCACCATCCACACCAATTCCGCGGCCGGCGCCTTCCCGCGTTTCTTGGGGTTAGGCATTGAACCTCATATTTTAGCCAACTCCTTAGAGTGCACTATTGGCCAACGTTTAGTCAGAAAAATCTGTCCTTATTGCAAACAGCCGGTTGAGCTTAATCCGGAGATTGCTGGGGAGGTGGAAAAAATAATCAAAAGCATCAATACCAAATCGGGAGCCAAAATACCTGATAAACCGACTTATTTCAAAGCGGTTGGTTGCGAAAAATGCGGCGGTTTGGGTTACAAAGGACGTTTAGGCATCTATGAAGTCATACCGAATACCGCTGAAATGCAAAAAGTGGTGCAAGGACCGGCGGTTACCAATTTGGAAATTGAAGCCTTAGCCGTTAAAGAAGGGGTAGTTCTAATGCTGCAGGACGGTATCCTAAAGGCTATGGCCGGAGAAACAACAGTGGAAGAAGTATTCCGAGTAGCCAAATAGATTTATAACAGCTGAAAGTAAAAACTCCGAGACTGTTCGGAGTTTTTATATTAAAAATATTATTTTTATTTAATTCCTAAAGACTAATCCATATGAATCATCCTTTGGGGATTATAAGCTGGCTTTTTGCCGTAAACAGCTATGCCATGATTAATTATCTTCTGGTCTTTCTCTTGAGCGTGCCATCTTTCCTTAAGCTCTTCGTACGACAAATAGACGTAAGCGAAGGAATAAGGATCTTCAAAAAATATTTTATCTTTATCGTAGCCGATGGCGATAGCCCAATGGCCGTCACGGTAACTGTCGGTATAATCAATTTTCTCAAAACTCCAAGCTTGTAACAGTAACATAACGGGAATCTTCTTATCAAGATACTTCTTTAATTCTTTAACGGTTAGGCTTCGCGAATCAGTCTTTAAACCGTATTTTTTGAAAACCGCTACCAGAGGGTTTATCAATGTTCCTTCTTTTTTATTGGTTTTAGCACATTTAATAAGCGCCTCTTCACGCACTTCTAGGCCGTAATAGAGCAAGACCGCCTGCAGGGCCTTGGCGCCGCAATCATATTCGTAAGTCTGTATGACCCTGGGAAAATTCAATTGCTTCATATGATTATTTATGGAATAATAAAATTATTTTATTTTGATTTCCCTTTCATCACCTTTTAAAATTTTAAACTCAATTCTAATTATCTTCTTCGGCCAGATATCGCGAACGCGATCGGCCCATTCAATAACCGTCACGCAATCAGGGTCGGACAAATAATCCAACGCGCCAATGGCCGCCAGCTGTTCTCCGTCAATCAAGCGATAAGCGTCAATGTGAACCAATTGCCTGATTTCTGACTTTGCCGGCTGGCGGCTTTCAATTTTATAATTTTTCATTAATACGAAAGTCGGACTGGTAATAATGCCTTTGATTCCCAATCCGCCGGCCAAACCTTTGGTAAAAGCTGTCTTGCCGGCGCCTAAATCGCCAATCAAACAAAAAACTTCTCCGCCTTGCAACTGTTTAGATAATTTTTTGGCAAAATTATATGTTTCCTTTTCTGATTTGGAAATAAACTTCATAAAAATTTTAACTTTAACTTATACCAGTTCCCAATTCGGATTAGCCGTGGCTCTTTTATAATTTTCTATCGGCACCTTTTTCTTGGCTGAAAGATAATAAGCAGCTAATCCCACCATAGCAGCATTATCAGTACAAAGCTTGAATTCCGGTATGGTAAATTTTAGGCCGGATTTTTCTGCTTGCAGCTTCAGTTCCTCCCTTAGCCGCTTATTGGCGGCAACTCCTCCGGCCATCATTACTGTTTTTACTTTATATTTTTTAGCCGCTTTGATTGTTTTGCTCACCAAAACCTCTACCGCCGCTTCTTGAAATTCATAAGCCATGGCCGAACGAAAAACGTCGTCAAGATGGCGAATTTTCTGAGTAGCATACAAAACCGCCGTTTTGAGTCCGGAAAAACTAAAATTAAAATCATTGGACTTCAGCATGGGTCGGGGCAAATCAATTTTCTTATACATTTTCTTGCTATTGCCATATTCCTCGGCTAAACGAGAGATCGCCGGACCGCCCGGATATCCCAAATTCAATAATTTAGCCACTTTATCAAACGCCTCGCCCGCAGCATCATCAACCGTTTGTCCGATTTTAATATACTTATAATAACTGTTCAACACTACTATTTCCGTATGGCCGCCGGACACCACCAAACAAACAGCGGGAAAGGACAAATTAGCATCTAAAAAATTAGCAGCAATGTGCGCGTACATATGATTAACCGCCAAAAGCGGTTTATGCCACGCTAAAGACAAACCCTTGGCTGTTTCTAATCCCACTACCAAAGAACTCACTAATCCCGGTCCGGAAACGGCGGCTAATAAATCAACGTCTTGTGATTTAATATTGGCCTTAGTTAAGGCTTCCATTACTACCGGCAAAACATTTTTAATATGATGGCGCGCGGCTATTTCCGGCACTACTCCGCCGTATTCTTTATGGATATTTATTTGTGAAGAAACAATATTAGACATTATTTCCAATTGGCCGCGATCAGCCTTAATAACGGCCGCGGAAGTTTCATCACAAGATGTTTCTAAAGCTAAAATTTTCATAAGCTTACTTTAAATTTACCCGAAAATTAGTCTTTTGGCAATATTTGGAGTATAATTCAATAAAAGGCGGGATTTTAAAGTTGTAAGGTTGGTTAATAATTCAAATTATTGTTCTATGACTAATAATCATAAAATAATTCTAATTGTTAGTGTAATTATCATTGCCATATCAATGGCCGTCTTTTACTTCTTGCCGCGGCATACGGCTGAATCGCAACAAATTGCAGAAGAAGAAATCTCTACTGCCATTAAGCCGTTGCCTACGCCAGTTAAAGTCAAAGGGATTTATATGACCGGCTATGCTTTTAGTAATTCAAAATTCCGCCAACAATTAATTGATTTAGCGGAGAATACCGAACTTAATGCCTTGGTAATTGATTTTAAAGACCCGGCGGGTAAATTAATGTTTAAACCGCAAGACGAGCTATTAAAAAACTGGCCTCTTTCCAAAACATCATTAGCTTATAATGACTACCAACAAATAATTACTGATTTGCAAAATAAAAATATTTATACGATCGCCAGGATTACCACTTTCCAAGATCCGACGGCCGTAGCGGCCTTTAAAAATCTAGCTCTAAAAAATATTAATGGCGGTATTTGGTTGGATAATCGCGGGATTTCCTGGTTGGATATGACTAATCCTGATTCTTGGGATTTAGTGGTCAGGCAAGCCCGAGAGGCTAAGGAGATCGGTTTTGACGAAATACAATTCGATTATATTCGTTTTCCGTCTGATGGCAATATAAAAACCATCAGTTATGGCAACTTTCCGCCAAACAAAAAACGTTTTGAAATATTAAATGATTTTTTCTCTTACTTAAAAACTCAACTTAAAGACATCGGTGTTCCTCTTTCCATTGATTTATTCGGCCTGACTTATTGGCAAAGAAGCGATCCTGAATATGATTTGGGTATCGGACAAAGATTAACGGATGCGGCTCAATACTTTGATTATATTTCTCCTATGGTTTATCCTTCCCATTACTATTCCGGCATTATGGGTTTTGATAATCCCGCGGCCCATCCGTATGAAATAGTCAATAAAGCCCTGCGAGATGGCAATCTTATGATTGCTACCGCCTCCTCTACCGCGCAAAGCCGGCCTTGGCTGCAGGATTTTAATCTGGGAGCCACTTATACCGCCAGTATGGTAAGGGCGCAAATTAAAGCAGTTGACGATAATAACGCTTCCGGCTGGTTATTATGGAATGCTGGTAACAGATACACTTCTGGCGCTTTGGAGAAGGAATAATTCCCTTGACAAAAAAGAGAAAATAAATTATACTGAAAAAGTCTTTTAAATTTCCCGGCAAAAATTTGCCGCCATCGTCTATCGGTTAGGACAGCGGGTTTTCAATCCGTTAAGCGGGGTTCGACTCCCCGTGGCGGTACATAATAAAACAAATAATAGGCTTTGTGCCTATTTTTTGTTTTATTATAATAAGGTTTTGCCTTATGTTATTTTGTTTGAAATAAAGTTTGCCGGCTTTTTATATTTTATAAAGATAATTCTAAATTAAGGAATAATCAATAATTCTGAAGTGGTGGTCGCTACTACTCCGATTAAACACACTGCTTGCCAGGGCCTGTAAACAGAAGAAAAAGTGGTTGTTGCCGTATGTCCGTCAGAATAATCAACAATATAATTAAATGATGCGCTTACCCCTTTATGGGAAACCTCGGTGCATTTTTGTTCTCCTGGTTTTAAATCGTTACTCTCAATAATTTTAGTAGGAAGAGGGTCTTTCCACCCCCAAACCTTCGGTTTTGTTCTGGTGGCAGTGCGTCCATCATTAATTCCCCAAAAATCAAAGTATAATTTATCGCCCTCTATTCTGGCTTGGATTAAAATGTAATTGCCGGTATCGTTTTTAAATCTTAAATCCGGCTTGGGATCATAAATTGTCGCATCAACTCCCGGTAAGCCATTTTCTAAATAATAAGTTACATTGTAAGAATGGTTCTGTCGTTCCAAAATAGGCAAACCGGAGGCTAAAGCGGCGCGAAAAACCGTAGTTCCTATCTGGCATAATCCGCCGCCGTATTCTGCCGTAGTTTTATTGCCTTTAATCACTAATTCGGGAAAATAACCGTTAGCCGCGTCTACCGGCAATAAGGCTTTAATTAAGGAAAACTCCTCATCCGGCTTAATCAACAAGCCATGCAGCTTGGCGGCGCCGTTTTTAATGTTTTTGCGGCGATTAGTCGGGCTGCCGGCGAATGATGATTGTCCGGTACCGATAATTTCTTTAATGCCAAGATCATTAACCTGATCGGTTGTTACCTCAGGATAAACTTCTTTGGTGATTATGGTTATCTGATTAACAGAATAGCTATTGTTAATTATTTTTTGATTAAAATCATTATAGGCTTCTTCTTTATCAGCTTCCAATCCGTTTTGATGAGTTGATAACTTATTCACTTTGCCGTCTTTTATTTCCAAAGAAGCGTTTTTAGCCGGCAGATCTAACTCTGGGCTGATATTTAATTTAAACCAATCAAAAAATTTATCTTGATTAATGCCAACGGCTATTTTATTACCTATTTTTTGGAATTCTATCAATTGGCTTAGGCTTTTTTTGCTTAAAATCCATCTTTTATCCTGATAAGTAAATTCTGTACTGGAGGCGTTAAGGATGGTTTGTATTTCATTCTGCTTATTACTTACTTCTATTTGCTTTATTTGCGGTTGCGAAATAATCGGATTAACTTTTATTGGCCTGTTTTCTAATTGATTAAGGTTATCCTTTATTTCTTTGATAATACCGTTATAATCGATAAGTAACCCTTGTTTTTCCGGTAAAATCGTTATTTGGCAATTATTTTTTTCACATTCAATATTAGGAGCGGAATTTATTGCTGGCTGCTCTAATGATTTAAATTGTTGCTTTAATAAATTAATTAATAATTCTTCGTTTAATTTATAACTGGCTGATAATTTCTTATGGCCGGAAAGTACATCTAATTGCTGAACAATATTTAAAAATAAATTATTATTATGGCCTAATTGAAAATTACCATATACTGTCTGATGAATATCAAAAAATAATAAATCAACTCCCGAAACATCCGGATCTTCCGGTATTTCTAAAGGTGAAATTTTTTCCTGATTATCACTTTGATAGATAAAACTGAAGCCATCTTGGCTTATTTTATTAGTCTTATTTTCTATTTTGTCTAATGCTTGACTAATAGTTAAATTTGACAAGTCAGTTGAGCTTATACGACTGCGAGGGAAAAATTTAACAGTATAAACTAATTCAAAAAAAATAATAAAAACAAACAAAATTAAAAAAATAACGGCGACAGCAATTATTACTAACCAGTGGCCGCTTAATTTATTATTGATCTTACTTGACTGTATTTTCTTCAGTAAATCTTCAAGCATTATCGGTTTGAAAAATTTTTTTTAATAAATTCTTAGTTTGATCCTCTTGGTATTTATCATCAATTTGTTCTGGCAAAATACTGATTTTAACCGTTTCGCCGTCTTTTATAATCCAATTGATTTCTTTTTTCGGCCAAAGCAATTCTCTTCCATCTTCAAATTTTATCACTAAGAAATCACCCGCCTGCTCGCTAATCACTCCCTTTTCCTGATTAATCATAAATTACTCATTTATTTGCCTTATTTTTATTCCTGATGTTTTATATTTTTTTGGTAATTTTATCGTTAATACGCCATTCTTAAGATTAGCATCTATTTTTTTCTGGTCAACTTCCCGCGGTAAAACAATTGAACGGGAAAAAGCCCCCCAATAACATTCTTGAGAATAATAATCTTCCTTAATTGCTTCATCTTCCTGTTGGCGCGAACCCCTGATAGTCAATAAATCATTAGAAATAGAAATATCCAGATCCTCCGGTTTGACTCCGGCAACCGTAGTTCTGACTATAATATCGTTTTTTGTTTCATAAACATCGCAAGATAATTGGGCTTCCCCGTCAAACCATTGGGGATTATTGCCAAAATACCCAATAAAATCATTGTTTTCTTGAGTATTCATGCTTTCCATACTTGTCTTTGTTTTTAAGAAAGAATTAGCCATATGTTTATATTATAACAGGATATTAAAAATAAATATAGACTAATACTTGACTTTATTATATTTTAATCTTGAGGTATCTATTATATAATATAGCTATATTAATAAATTTTTATGTTTAAAGAAAACCAACCATTAATAAATGAAACGGATACCATTATTGGTCCATCAGTAAAAGTCGAAGGTGATTTCATTACTGAAGGCAATATTATTGTTGAAGGCATGATTTGCGGCACAATCAAAACAAGTAAAAATCTTAAAGTCGGTCCTGATTCAAAAATATTCGCCAATATTGGAGCAGAAAATGCTTTAGTTGCCGGAGAGATACAAGGTAATATTAATATAAAAAATAAATTGGAATTAACTTCTACCGCCAGGATTTACGGAGATATAAAAACTGGCATTTTATCAATTGCCGGCGGTGCTTTAGTTAATGGCAAATGCACTATGAATGACAATAAAGACCGCAGTCCCAAACCAGAATCAACTAAACAGAAAAAAATGGAATTAAAACCGCCGCTAATCGATAAGCAATAAATTATTTATGCCCGCGGTTAAAACGCGGGTGTATTTTAATTGATTATGTATTATTACATTTACGATAATTATTTAAATGAGGCCAAATACAGCAATACTCTTTCCAAAATAGAGTCACGGTTGGCTGATTTTGGAATTAATGGAAAAATAACCAGAATCTCCCCTTTAAAAAATCTTAAATTAACTTTACGCGATGATTTAAATCAAGGCATAAAAACAGTGGTAGTAGTAGGCAATGATAAGACTTTAAATCAAATAATCAATCTTTTACCTAATTTATCATTAACTTTAGGATTTATACCGGTTGGACCTAATAATAATTTATGTAATATTTTTGGCATTCCGGAAGGGGAAGAGGCATGTAATATCTTATCGCAAAGAATAATAGAAAAAATAAGTCTCGGCTTAATAAATGATCATTATTATTTTATTTCTTACTTAGAAATGTCCGGTGATAATATCAATATTAATTGTAATGATGATTATTATATTAGTGTTGATAAAAAAAACAGTATTATAACTGTTAGTAATATTTATTACGGGGAATATACCAATAAAATTCCTTTAGTTAATAATAATAATTGGCTTAATTTAGTAATTAAAAATGTTAATAAAAAAATATTTTCTCAATCAAAAGAATTTTTCAGTTATTTTAAAGCGAAAAAAATAAAAATAGACAGTGATAAATCAATTCCCATACTTTTAATTGATGAGAAAAGAATCATTAAAAATCCAATAAAAGTAAATTTAGCGCCAGAAAAAATAAATCTAATTGTAGGAAAGAATAGAAAATATAATTAAAAAACCCCTCCTTTAGTAGGAGGGGTTTTTTAATTACTGCCTGATAGGCATAATTAAATAGAGATAATTATTGTCTTCACCTCTGATTATACAAGGATTATTAGGATCACTAATGGAAAATTCTGCTTTTTCCGAAGTTAATACTTGTAATCCATCTAATAAATATTTATAATTCAGAATAATTTCCCCGCCTTGGCCGATTTTTTCCATTTCTACCACTGATTCATTTTCACCTGTTTGAGAAGATGAAGAAGTGATTATTAATTCATTGGGAGATTTATTATAATCTAATTTTATATCAAATACGCCGTTTTTTACAAATAAACTGGCAGTTTTTACCGCTTTAATTAATTCATTAATATTAACCTTTAATTTATTTGGACATTCTATGGGTATGATTTGATTATAATCGGGATATTGTCCGTCAATTAAACGGGAAATAAATTCTACACCATTATAAACAAACATAATTTGATTTTCATTGGTGTAAATTTCTATATTCTCTATTACTTCTAAATTATCATCATCTTTAAATACGCTTAAAATACGGGAAATCTCTTGCAGTGATTTGGCGGGAATAATGACTTTTTCATTATTATTTGATTTAGAATTTTTATTATTCTCAATATAATCAATTTTTATCTCCGCTAAACGATAACTGTCAGTAGCGGCTAAAATTAATTTATTATCAGAAAAATCCATTAAAACACCGGATAATTCCGGCCTTAATTCGGAATTAGCGGCTGAAAAAAACACGCTATAAATGGCGTCTCGCAATTTTTTAGCGGAAATAATATAAGGGTTTTCTTTTTCAATTTTAGGTATTAAAGGAAAGTCAGAAGTATTTTGGCCTTTTATTTTAGTTTTTTGTTTTTGACATTGAACTTTTAATTCTTCATTAATCAATTCCAAATCAATCCGATCTTTAGGTAATAAAGAAATATAATTATTAAGTAACTTAGCGTCAATTGAAAATTCCCCGTTATTTTCCACTTTACTTCTAATATTAACAGTTACTCCAACCTCTAAATTAGTCGCTGATAAAGTTAAATTATTATTTTCAGCTTTAATTAAAATATTAGCCAATATTGGCAAATTAGAATTTTTTCCTGCTATATGGGAAGTAATATTTATTGCTTGATTAAGATTTTCTTGAGTGCAAGATAATTTCATATTAGTATTTATAATAATATATATATAACTAATAATAGTAATAATGGACTGGTTAAAGTGTATAACTATTATTATATCTTATAGTTGTTGGATTTTATTGATAATTTACTTGTTGATAATAACTGCTTAATTTGATTTGATATCTTTATAATTTAGGTAAAAATTTATTACTTTATTTTTCCCCACTTAATAATCAAATTAATTCACTGTTTTAACACTCTTAAGTCACTTTATTATTAGTGATATCACCAAGTTATCCTAAAGTGGAAAAAATGAGGATAAGTTTTTTCCACTATTATAATTATTTATCACCAAGTTATCCACTAAATATATAATTAAACGAATAATTTTTGCTTGATTATATTTACATCTTGCCTGATTTTTTCATTTATTTTAATAAGATTAATAATTTTATCGCAAGCATGTATAACAGTGGTGTGATCGCGCCCGCCTAATTCTTGGCCGATTACCGGATAGGATAATTTAAGCTCTTCCCGCATTAAATACATAATAATTTGGCGCGGTTCAGTTAAATTTTTCTTTCGGCAAGGGCTTATAATATTATCAATAGTTATATCATAATATTCAGAAACTAATTTAATTATATTTTTTGGGGTTAAATTGTTTTTTTGGTTATTACTGATTGTGGCCGCGGTAATCTGTTTAACCTCTTCTAAAGAAATAGAGCGATTTTGCAGTTGGGTTAAAGCAATAACTCTATTTAATACCCCTTCTAATTCCCGAATATTATTTCTAATTGACCCGGCTAAATATTCAATAATATTATACTCTAGTGTAGTATTTTTTTCTTTTAATTTCTCTTGAATAATTGCGATTTTTGTCTCTAAATCAGGAATGGAAATATCAACGATCATTCCCCATTCAAAACGAGAAATTAAACGCTGTTCAATATCCGGTATCGCTTTAGGCGGCCGATCAGAAGAAATAATAATTTGTTTGTTATTTTGGTGTAATTCATTGAATATATTAAAGAAAATCTCCTCAGTTCTTTCTTTATTAGATAAAAATTGGATATCATCAATTAAAAGAACATCCAAAGTCCTATATTTATTATTAAATTCTTCCATGGAGCGCTGGCCGTTACCGGAAAGATTGCGTACAGCTGTTAAATAATCATTGGTAAAATTTTCACAAGTTGTATAAAAAACCTTAATTTCCTGGTTATTTTCCAATATTTTATTGCCAATAGCATGCATTAAATGGGTTTTACCCAATCCAACACCGCCATAAATAAATAAGGGATTATAGGCTGTGCCAGGAGATTTTATTACTGCTAAAGCCGCAGCATGGGCTAAATCATTATTTTTTCCTACAATAAAAGTATTAAGAGTATACTTATAATTTAATCCATTTTTATTATTAGGCAATTTTTCATTGCTTACCCGATTAGGCGATTCAAATATTTCTTTAATAGGAGTTGTTTTTTCATTGCTAATTATAACTTCTACTGGTTTAGTAAAAGCATTTTTATTTTGGGTTGATGACTCTATTTTATATTCAATTTCTTTTAAATTATGATTATTGGTTATATTTCTGATCGCTTTTAATATGGCGCTGTGATATTTTTTAGCCAAATATTCCTTAGTGAAAATATTAGGGACATTAATCACTACTTTATTATCATCATAACTAACTATATTAGTATGCCTAAACCAAGTAGTAAAATTAGCTTTAGATAATAAAGTTTCTAATTCTCCTAAAGTGGCCTGCCAGAGTTCTTGTGGTGTCATACTAAAATATTAATTAAGTAAAGGTATTAAAAGGAGTTTCTATTTAAGTTAATAACATTTTATCATAATTATCCACAATTGGAAACCGATCAAAAAAAGAAAGAAAGGTTAAACTGTTAATAACTTGTGGATAATAATTTTTATTGACTTATAATAAAAAAAATGTTACTTTTACTTTAGTTATTAATAATCATTTTTAGTATTTTATGGCAACTAAAAGAACTTATCAACCACATAAAGTTAAAAGGGTTAAAAAACATGGTTTTAGAGCTAAAAACCGTACCCACACAGGTAAATTAGTCTTAAAAAGAAGAAGAGCCAAAGGAAGAAAGAAGTTGGTTATCTCGGCTGGATCTAAATAATTATAATTTGGCTAAATTTACATTATGTTGGCCAAAAAATATAGAATCTCTAAAAAGCAAGAGTTTGAAAAAATATTCAAAAACGGCAAAAAAGACTCAAGTCATAATTTTATTATCAGATTTATGGATAATGACTTAGAAAACTGCCGTTTTTCTGTTATTGTCAGTAATAAAATTAGCGGTAAAGCCACGGAGAGGAATAAGATTAGACGCAGAGCCAAGGCTATTATAAGTGATAATTTGTCTAATTTTAGGAAAAATATTGATCTATTAATTATAGCTCTATTACCAAGTAAAAAACTTGATTTTGCCAATTTTAACAGTGATATTGTAAAATTACTGGTAAAAAACAAAATTATATGAATTTTTTGTCTAATTTTACAAAAATTTCAGTTTTAAGACTAATAAAAATTTATCAAAAGATATTATCATTTGATCATGGCTTATTTAAAAATCTATTCCCTTACGGTTATTGCCGTTTTCACCCAACATGCTCAGAATACGGCTATCAAGCTATAGATAAGTATGGAGTAATAAAGGGTGGTTTTATGGCATTTATTCGTATTCTTAAATGCAATCCTTTTTCTAAAGGCGGCTTTGATCCGATAAAATAACTTAAAATTATGATTAATTTGATTATAAATGCTTTTAATTTGATTTGTTATCAGCCATTACTTAATTTATTGGTTTTTGTTTATAATATTATTCCCGGACACGATATTGGTCTGGTGATAATTACTTTGACTTTATTAATAAAATTAGCTTTATATCTGCCATCACGCAGTACGATTAAAGCCCAGCAATCATTACAGGAGTTACAGCCGAAAATTGATGAAATGAAAGAAAAATATAAAGATGATAAAGAACGGCAAGCCAAAGAAATGATGAATTTGTATAAGGAGCATAAAATTAATCCACTCTCTTCTTGTTTGCCCTTGCTTATCCAATTGCCTTTTTTAATTGCCATTTATCAAGTGTTTAATACCGGTTTAAGAAATGGCAGTTTATCTTTGCTTTATCCGTTTATTGCTAATCCCGGCCACATCAACTCTTTAGCTTTTGGATTTTTAGATATGGCTAAACCCCAATGGATTTTGGCCGTTTTAGCCGGCGCCGCGCAATATTGGCAAGCATCTATGATGATTGCCAAACGTCCGGCAATTAAAAATAAAGACAGCAAGGATGAGGATATGTCAGCGATCATGAGTCGTCAAATGACGATTATGATGCCTTTAATGACCATAGTAATCGGTTGGAGTCTGCCTAGCGGTTTGGTATTTTATTGGTTATTATTAACAGTTTTCACTTCCTTGCAACAATTAATCACAAAAAAGAAAACAATTACCGATAAAGCAGAAGTTATAAATAATTAAAGTAATTAAAAAACCCGGAAACTTCCGGGTTTTTTAATTACTTTAATTTTATTCTTAATTTATCTGATTCGTATTTTTTATTATTTAAATTAAAAATATTAGCGTAAACAGTATAATCGCCGGAACCGGGATATTTTTTCCAACTGAAATTAAAACTGTCGCTTTGCGGCCTGATGGCAGTAATAAAATTTTCTTTGGTGCTGGTAGCCGATAAATAATAAATATCAATTTGTTTTATTCGGTCAAAATTAATTAAATCCGCCCTTAAAGTCAAAGGAAAACTATCAATAATCGCGCCATCAATCGGCGCTGTCCAATCAAGACGCGGTAAGGGATTAACGGCAACTAAATTAAGATCAACTGATTTTGAAGCGGTATTTTGCAGATCATCATTAATAATTACAGTTAATGTATGATAACCGCTTGTTAATTCAGATAAATCCAATGTTTTATTTGCGGTTAGGCCGCTAACAGTGTCAATTAACTGATTATCAATTAAATATTCCGTCTTCTGAATGCCACGAACCGCCGAACCCTGTAAATTTACAACTACAAAAGCATCCCTTATCGTTTGTTTATCGCTGGGACTGATAATATTCAGTTGCGGTTGGTCGGAAGCCAAGTGAATATCGTCATAAGAAGTGGGTATCGGTTGGCCATCGGTAATAATATTATTTTTTTCCGCCCAAGCTTTGACCCCGGCTTCCCAGTTATAATATTGCGGGTCATTTTCCGGATGAGCAGGAATCGGGCCGCGCGGATCATCTTTGTCCACATAATATAAAATATCATGCACTTCGCCCGTGGCTATTTCTTTAGTGGTGCTTAAGGGAGTATATTGGGTGGCTAATTTCCCTGAAATGGTATCAATTTTTACCATTGTGCCGGAGTTAGCTACGCCGTCTAAAACCGCCTTATTGGTAATTACTGTTTGAGGTTTGGTAAACTCTTCCGCCACTTGGCCTTTAAGTGCCTCAGACATATAAGTATTCCAGATGGGAGCAGCAATTACGGAGCCGTCGGCGCCCGCCTTCATGACTGCATTATCGCTATTGCCAACCCAAACACCGCAAACTAATGATGGCGTATAACCTAAGGCCCAAGCATCATGGAAGTCATTAGTAGTGCCGGTTTTGGACGCCGCCGGTCGTCCCGGTAAGACTAACCGGCTGCCGGTACCGAAAATGTAAGCCCGCGCCGAATCATCGGATAGGATATCGGTTGTTTGTCTGGCAATTTCTGCGTCTAAAATTTCATTATTTTTATCTTTAAATTCTTCAATTACTTTATTATTTTTATCTTCAATTTTTAAAATCGGATTAACCTCATGTTTAACGCCTTCGGCAGCCAGGGTGGCATAAGCTGAGGCATGCTCCAATAATTTTACTTCCGCCCCGCCCAAAACAATAGATAATCCAAAACGGCTGCGATCATCAAAAGTGGTATAACCTAATTTTTCCGCTAAATTAAAAATATTATCCATGCCGGTCAAGTAGGTTAATTTAACCGCTGGGATATTCAGTGAGCCGGCTAAAGCCTTACGCAGGGTGACCGGTCCATTTTCGTCATTATGGTAATTGTGGGGCTCATATTTTTTCTCGCCGGTAGTATCAAAGTTAGTCACCGTATCATAAATAATGGTGTTAGGCGTATAACCCTTAATGAACGATGCCGTATAAACGATCGGCTTAAAGGATGACCCCGGTTGGCGCGGCCGCAGAGAAACATTAACTTGTCCATCAATAGCCTCGTCAAAATAATCAACCGAGCCAACCATAGCCAATATTTGTCCTGTCTTCGGATCTAAAGAAACCAATGAAGCATTAGTGAAGCCGTATTTTTTTCCATTAGTTTCCACGCCTTTTTTGACAGCCTCTTCGGCTATTTTTTGTTTTTCCAAATCAAGCGTGGTATAAACTTTCAAACCCTCTTGATTAATGAAATTTTCGCCGTATTTTTCCGATAATATTTCCTTGATATACATAACAAAATGCGGCGCAATAATTGATTCTCTCAGGGGCTTGAAAGTTAATTTTTCATTTTTTGCTTCTTCCGCTTGTTCTTTAGTGACGTAGCCCAATTCCGCCATGGAATCAAGAATATATCTCTGGCGTTGCAATAATTTATCTTTATGATTGCCATAGGGGGAATAGTAAGTCGGCGCGTTGGGTATGGCCGCCAGAATGGCAGATTCGGCTAAACTCAGATCCTTGGTCGGTTTGCCAAAATAAGATTGAGCGGCGGCCTCCACGCCGTAAATTACCGAGCCGTAAGGTATCTCATTTAAATACATGCCCAAGATTTGGTCTTTGGTAAATTTGCTTTCTATTTGATAAGAAATCAACAACTCTTTAATTTTTCTAGTATAAGTCTTTTCATTGGTTAAAATGGCATTTTTGACGAATTGTTGGGTTAAGGTTGATCCACTGACTTTGCTGCCGGTAGTGATATTGACTAAAACAGAGCGGATGATACCGGTGAAAGAAAATCCATGATGTTGATAGAAATCCCTGTCCTCGGCGGTAATTACCGCTTGTTTCATATAGTCAGGCACTTCAGATAAAGGAATAACAGTGCGTTTAATGTCGCCATGAATGTCATAAAGGACGGTTTGGCCGGTACGATCGTAAATTTTAGTTGAGACCGTAATATTGCGTTTAAGCACGCCATCGGCCGAAGGCAAATCTTTAGAAATCCAAAATAAAGCCGCCGCCGCAACCAGAGCTGAAAAAAGAATACCTACTATGGCTATAGGTATTAATGCCTTAAAGCATCGTCGCCAAATATGGCGTCGATGCTTTCGTGGTGACTTAACCGGATTGGAAGAAAAAAAGATCTTTCCGCCCCTTGGCTCTCGTTGATGCGTCGGTATGAGTTTTTGCGGATCGCGCCAATTTATATTAGACATATTATTATAAAATTTTTGGTTTAGATTTTAATCTTTTCCTGTTTTTATGAACCAATTCGGGAATTAAGCTTATTAATGCCGGCGCCGCAAATGGCCATCGCTAAGGCGTCGGCGGCGTCATCCGGCTTGGGGCTTGTTTTCAAATTAAGAATAATCTTGACCATTTGTTGGACTTGTTTTTTATCGGCTTGACCGTAACCGGTCAATCCCTGTTTGACTTGCAATGGCGTCAGTTCAATCAGTTCCAGCTGATTTTGCATTAAAGTCAGTAAGATAACTCCGCGAGCTTGGCCGACAATCAGGGCGGTTTTGACATTAGTGCAAAAAAATAACTGTTCAACCACCGCCAATTCCGGCTGGTGTTTTTTAACCAGTGCCGTTAATTGCTCATGCAAAGCCAATAATCTTAGAGACAATGATTTTTTCTTATCAGTTTTAATGGAACCGTAATCAAGCAATCTAAACTGACCGCAATTTTCTTCAATTACGCCAAAACCGGTATCAGCGATGCCGGGGTCAATGCCCAAAATTATATGCGGTTTTGTTTTTACCATGAAGCGTTAGTGTAAACATTGGTAATATCATCCAAATCATCAATAGCGCCGTATAGGCGCTCTATTCTTTCACGATCTGCCGCGTCAGTAATAGTTATTTCTTCTTTGGGTTGGTAAATGATGGAGGTTTCTTTTATGTTTAATCCGATTTCTTTGGCTTTATTTGCCACCTGAAATAAGGATTCTACTGGCGTGTTTATTTCCACCTCGGTTGTTTCGGTTATTTTTTTAATGTCTTCCGCTCCGGCATCAATCAATTCCAATTCTTGTTCTTCGTTTAAGCCGCTTGACTCTATCAATAATGATCCCAACCTTTTAAAATTCCACGAAACACTGCCGGATGATCCTAATTGGCCGCCATTTTTATTTAAGGCTGATTTCAGGTCGGCAACCGTGCGGTTTTTGTTATCGGTTATGGCCTCTATAATAAAGCCCGCCCCCGCCGGACCAATCACTTCATAAATGATTTCCTCAAAATTAACTCCGTCTTTATTTGCGCCCGTTCCCTTGGCAATCGCCCGTTCAATATTATCTTTTGGCATATTAGCCTCCCTCGCCTTGTCAACCGCCAACCGCAGTTTGAAATTTGTTTCCGGATCACCGCCGCTTTCGCGAGCCGCAATGGTTATTAGGTTGGCTAATTTAGTGAAGATGGCCCCCTTTTTAGCATCAGTCACTGATTTTTGGCGATGGGTTTTCGCCCACTTGCTATGTCCTGACATAAAATTTTAAGCAATAATTTTTAGTATTTACTTTTTATATTATAATGATAAAATAGCCAAAAATCAAGTCTAAATAACCGCTTAATATTTACTTGACAATTATAAAATTTATGCTATCATATTATGATAATGAGTACTTTAAAACAAAAAGCGAAAAACCAAGGAGGTGCGCATGTCTCAAGAAGAATCTGATAATTTAATGTCGGCAGGCAATAACCGGGAAGCAGAAAGCCGTCATGAAAGAGATTTATCTGATGAAATAAAGATTGCCGTAATCAGGGCGGAAAAAGCGCTTAAAGAACGGAATTTGCCCGTGACGATTATTTATAACTCCCTACTTAACGGTTTGGCCATGCTTTGCGGCGGCCATGTGGAATTGATTCGCCAGCTATTGTCCCTGAAGAATGAAGCAGAAGACGGTCAAATAGAGACGTTTGTTTATGCATTAGAAGATATCTTTTCTTGGTATTTATCAGCAAAGTTTTCCAGCCAAGAGATATTTAGTTGGTTTGGGGGCGGCGGCCTGAAGGATGATGAGATAACTAATGCTTTGGTTATGTCTCTACTTTGGAATGGCACTGATTATGAGGGTCTTAGCGACGAAGCTATCACTGATTATATCTTGGCCAGTCATTGGGATCAACCGCGACAAATGGCAGCTATGGTTAGGGGCGGTATTATTACGCCCCACACGCTTAGGCTCCTGAATAATTTTTATGGCGGTATGGATGTTGTTATGGAACTGATCGGCAAGGGCGGTTGTTTTGATAAGGACGCCCTCAGAGTTGTTCAAACGATCCATGTTCCCAGCAACAAGGACCCCAAGAAAACCGTTCCGCAATGGACTAAGCGGAAGATATGGTATTTCTGGGACCGATTAGGGATAACCGATGAGCAAAAGATTTCTCTATTTCATCAAGCATTGGGCGTTGAAAGTTTAGTTGCTTTTTTACGCTCTTTGCCCATGAATGAAAAACAGATAATAGTTCTTCTGCAGTCGCTTAGCGAACCCTTAGGCACGATTGCCGATATGCTTTCATCAAAGGTCGTTCCCAAAGATTTTTTGGCGGGCGATACGGATCAGCCCCGGAAAATTTCAGTTGATGCTACGCGGATACCTCCTGAATTCATATCCTTCGTTAAGGAACAAGGCAAGAGCGACCAGGAGTTAGTCGGGGTTTTAATGGATCATGAATTCACTTTGTATATGATTGCCACCAGCCTAATCGCCGCTGGTTGGGAACCGTTTCGGACATTAATCGCCCTGCTTCAATCAGGCTGTAATTTTATCTTGGTTTCCCGGATGATTGAGGCGGCGGCGGAAAGCTTTAAAGCCGGTCATAACTCCATTTGGAAGCCGGAGGTAATTGCCGCTTGGCGCAAATTAGTGAAAGATAAGATGGAAGAATCGGCCGATCATGAAATTTTTGGTCAGCCATAGTATTAGCTCTTTATAGCCAAACAAAAGCGTCCCCGCTTGACAGGGACGCTTTTTTATTTTTTACAGCAATGTTACATTGGCCACAGTATCTTTTTCTTCTTTAAAACGCATTACTCTGACTCCTTGCGTATCGCGACCCAGAATACTGACGGTTTTGACGGGCAAACGAATGACCTGGCCGTGATTGGAGATTATAATCATATCGGCAGAATCATCATAGATCAGTTTGCCGGTGATTATTTCCCCGGTTTTAGAGGTGATTTTGGCTGTCTTGATGCCCGAACCGCCGCGTCCCTGGACTTTATAATATTTGAGTTCGGTTTGTTTGCCGAAACCGTTAGCCATGATAATCATAAGCCTGGCCACCTTCTCGTCTTTGGGATCAAAAACCGCCATGCCCACCACTTCATCCTTGCTCTTCAAGCGGACGCCCCTGACACCGGAGGAGGTTCGCCCCATAGAGCGGACATCGGCTTCTTTGAACCTGATGGCTTGTCCCAACTTAGTAACCAGGATAATGTTTTCTGCGCCCTTGGACGGTTGAACCCATTGCAAGTCGTCATCATTCTTCAGTTTGATGGCAATTAATCCGGAACGACGGACATTTTTGAAATCCTCAATCTTAGATTTCTTGATTGTCCCGCGGTTAGTCACCATGACCAAAAACTTGTCATTTTCCACCTCGGTAGAGGGCAGAATGGCCGAGACTTTTTCATTGGGCGATAGTTGCAGGAAATTAACCAAGGCTTGGCCCTTGGCCGTACGCGAGGATTGCGGCACGTCATAACCCTTAAGCTGGAAGACGCGTCCGCGATTAGTAAAAAACATCAGGTCGGCGTGCGTTGAGGTTAAGAAGAAATGTTCTACGGAGTCTTCTTCTTTAGTGGTTAATCCGATTACTCCCTTGCCCCCTCGTCCTTGGGTTTTAAAGGTATCGGGCGGCAGGCGTTTGATATAGCCGTCATTGGTAACCATAACGATCATTTCTTCATCTGGAATCAAATCCTCGGTTTTGAAGCTATCTACGCCATGGACGATAATTTGAGTGCGCCTCGGCTCGCCGAATTTTTCTTTTAATTCTAAAATTTCCGTCTTGATCAAACCCAATATTCGGGCCGGTGATTTCAATAGCGTTTCCAATTCTTTAATTAACTTCATTTTTTCTTTCAATTCCGTTTCAATCTTAATTTTCTCTAAATTGGCCAATTGTTGCAGCTTCATTTCCAAAATAGCTACAGCTTGCCGTTCGCTTAGTTTGAATTTTTTAATCAAATTCAACTTGGCATCGTCTTTATCCTTGGATTTTTTAATGGCAGTGATGATTTCATCAATGTGCGCCAAAGCCATAACCAAGCCCTCTAAGATATGGGCGCGATCTTTGGCTTTGTCCAGTTCAAATTGGGTGCGGCGGGTGATGACTTCTTGGCGATGCTTGAGATATTCTTCCAAAACCATTTTTAAGTTCAATACTTTTGGTTGAATGCCATCCACTAAAGCTAAAACGTTGAAATGAAAGGTATCCTGCAATTGCGTGAATTTGAACAATTGATTAAGGATTTTTTGCGGATAGGCGTCTTTTTTAATTTCAATCACAACGCGTACGCCGTCTTTATTGGATTCATCGCGCAAATCTTTAATGCCTTCAATTTTCTTATCCTTGACCAGCTCGGCAATTTTTTCCAATAAAGTAGCTTTATTGGTTTGATAGTTAACTTCGGTGATGATGATGCGGTAGAGTCCGGTCTTGGTTTCTTCTATGTCTGTTTTGGCACGGCAAACTACGCCTCCCTTGCCGGTTAAGTAGGCCTGTTTAATATCATTAACATTGTAGATAATCCCGCCGGTGGGAAAATCCGGCCCCTTGATGAATTTAACCAAATCCTCAACTTCGCAGTCCGGATTATCAATTAAGTGCACTACGCCGTCAACAACCTCGCCCAAGTTATGCGGAGGAATGTTGGTTGCCATACCGACAGCTATTCCTTGAGTGCCGTTGATCAGCAGATTGGGTAACTTGGCGGGCAAGACGCGCGGCTCTTTATGGGCGCCGTCATAATTGGGTATGAAGTTGACCGTATTTTTATCAATATCAAACAGCATTTCCTCGGCAATGGGAGAAAGCTTGGCTTCGGTGTAACGCATGGCGGCAGCGCTGTCGCCATCCATGGAGCCGAAGTTCCCTTGGCCTTTGACTAAAGGATGGCGCAAGGAGAAATCTTGAGCCATGCGCACCATAGTCTCATAAATGGCCGAGTCGCCGTGCGGATGGTATTTGGCCATGACTTCGCCGACCACGTTGGCGGATTTGCGGAACTTTGCATTAGCGCGCAATCCAATGTCCCACATAGCATATAAGACGCGGCGATGCACCGGCTTTAAGCCGTCACGGACATCGGGCAAGGCGCGCGAAACAATAACCGACATGGCGTAATCCAAATAGCTTTGCTGAACCTCCTCGCTGATCAGGCGATCGGTGATGGCATTTGGATTGGCGTTAAAATCAAGGTATTGTTGGCTGCGATCTTCTTTTTTGGACATAAACTAAAATTAATGACTGACAAAATTTAAATTAATTCAATACTGCTTATGATTAAATTCACTATTTGATTGGAAACAGCATCTTCTCCCCGTCCAAGCACTTGGATTTCGTAAACTTTATCCGCTGTTTTTAGGTAAACGCGCCGATCGATTTCTCCCGTTACCGGAGTCGTGCGGGTATAGTATAAGACAGCGGTGCTGGTAGAATTAAGCGAGGTTTCATCAAGCGAATAATCTTTCAAATCAATTTTATTTCGGGAGAACCAAGAGAAAAGCGATTGTTTGCGATTGTCCGATTGCGCCGTAACAGTTATCAGCGTAAAAGATTCCGGAATAGTGCCAGTTAAATCGTAATCGGTTAAACGCAGAGTATTCTGGCTTTCATCCATTTGCCAATTCGGCGGTAAACGGAAAGTTAGGCCAAGAACAGCAGAGGTTCTTTCGGGCCATAATTCCGGTTCATTTTGCTTTATTTCTTTAATTACATTTTCTTTGATTGCCGCCAAGTCTTCCGGCGATATTAGGGGGGTGGTTGAAGCAATATTGCCGGATAAATCAAATTTTCCCAAAGCTGAATCAATTTCTTTTTTTATTTGTTCTAAGTTGAGATTTTTCGTTTCATTGGCGATGTTGCCGGATAAAGATAAGAACCAACAAACTATAACTACCGCCATTAGGGCGGTGATAATCAGCCAGATCAATACGGCTTTTTTTTCCAAAGGCGGAGTATTGATATTGATATAACGCGGCTCCGTCGGTTTAGTTGTCGGTTTTGAGGTGCGTTTTTTACTGCCTCCCGATTGTTTCCGCCGCGGAGCGGAAGATTTTGTTTGACGCATGGGAAAAAGTTCAAATGGTTTTAATTAGACCGTTAAGATGATTACTCTGGTATCTTCAGCAATCAAATCCTTTTTAGTAACCCGCAATTTTTCTTGAGTTTCTGATTTTAAACCGCAGTGCTTGAGATAATTTCCGGCATCGGCCAGCGCGGTTTTTTGTCCGTTGATTTTATAATGTATCGGAATAATTACTCTTGGCTCTAATTGCGAGGCGACTTCAATCGCTTTTTTGTCGTCTAAAACATCGTTGCCGCCCACCGGCAGAAATAAAATATCAATATTGCCCAGTTGGTCAATTTGCTCATCGGTTAAGGTTTTATCTAATCTGCCCAGATGGGCGATGGATATTTCTTCGGCGATAATTTTATAGATCGTGTTCTGAGTCTTTTCCTTGCCTGAAGAATTTAGGCCGGCCAGGCCGTAAATAAAGATGCCCTTAGTCTCATATTCGCCAGGGTGGACAATGGCAAACGGTTCGCCGCGGATCGCCCCAAAGTTGGCATGTTCTTCGTGATTGCTGGATGCCGTAACGATGTCGGCTTGAAAGCGCGGCATTTTAAATGATCCATCATCGGCGAATGGATCCAGAGCGATCACCAAGTCTTCGCCCTGGCCTTTGGTTTGGATTTTCACGGCCGATAAGCCTAACCATTGAATTATCATAATTTTTACTGTAAAATTGATTTGAGGTGTATCATCTCGTTAATAAATCTGTCTTAATTATACAGAATTTTGCTTCGTCAATCAAGTGATCCGGCCGTTCTAATTTTATTGTTTAATCGGCGGAGAAGATGTTTAAGTTGTTTGTTTTTGTCTGGCCTTATTAAAATTACGCCCTCGTAGTTCAATGGATAGAACAAGGGACTCCTAAGCCCTAGATCCGGGTTCGATTCCCGGCGGGAGCAAAAGTGCATCAAAAGTCTTCAAAAGGGTTACAGATCTTAACGAAGAAAAATTTTTAAAATTACAATTGAAAAGTTGTAATTTTTTATTTATTTAATGTCTAGACATGTCTAGACAATGAAGAAATTATTTGTTTAATTTTAGCAAAATTAGTTTTTATAAAAATAAAAGTAATGTCCGGACATGTCTAGACATTACTTTTATTTTATTGCAGTTATTATTATTAAGTTTATAAATTTTTAATAATATAATTTTTTTGTTTAAATTTAGATAAAAACAGTATTAACAGTCTTGTGGAAATCTGTGGATAACCTGTTGCTATGTGGGATAAATGTCTAGACATGTCTAGACATTGCGGTTAAAGTTGATAATTATTTAGCTAAATTTAACCAATTTAGCTAAATTTAGCTAAATAATTTTATATAGTTTTGATTATTTTTAATGTTTTAACGTGAAAAAATATTATTTAAATCGGTATTGAAAAACGACTTTAAATATGCTATGATCAATTATCGGTAGCGCTGAAAGTATTAATTTGGATCAGAGTGGCACATTAACAGTTTAAACCTGGTGTCTGATTGGATGACCGAAACCAAAAGGAGTAAAGTGATGAGTAAAGATAGTTTTTTGTTTCTTTTGGCTATTCTCCTCTCTTCTTTGTTGTTTGTTGGTTGTGTTACCAGAAATAATAGTACTATTAAGGCTGATAATAGCGTTACCAATACCAAAGTTTATTTTTATGTGGAGTCTGTTAAGCCAAGAGAAGCAATGCCAGATTTCTTGGAAGTGCATGTTACCAGGCTAAACAGGTTGGATGCCATAAAGAGGGCTGAGATTCACGAAAGGATAATGGATCATCTCTCGGTGATGTCCGAAAAACGAAGAAGTATAAGCCCTGGCGATTATAGTGAATTGTTAAGGTGGAAAAAAGAGTTTAATCACAGAAAAAGAGTGATGACCAGACTTTATAAGAAGTTTTTTGCCATTACCGGTCCGGACGAAGTCATATATTTGTCTTCAAGTGAGGCATTATCGCTTTGTTCCGGAATGGTATTGAGGGGCGATTTCGTTAAGGAAGAGATCATAGATGATAGCGGAATAATCACGGTCAGCAGACATAACTTTTATCGCTGGACCATTATTTATTAGCTAATTCGTACCTTTATGCAATCCCGGATTTAATCCGGGTTTTATGTTTATAAATAATAAACCCCCGAACATTATGTTTCGGGGGGGTGCGACATACTACTCCGGCATGCTCCAGGCCATATCATCAGGATCATATTTGGCCAGGACCTTGCCGTATTTTTTTTCCAGCATTCTTTGTCTTGATCTTAAATAGTTGGTCCAATTTATAAAACCCCTGGGATGAACATCTAATTTGACAAAAAATACTTTCTTCATTCCATCTGCCCGTAGCTGTACTTCGGTAATTTTCGCCATCCCTCCAGTACACTCGGGGCTGGGATCAACATAAATAAACTGCCCTACTCTGGGGATTGCCGGGGTCATCTTTTTCTTCGGCGAAACCTTCTTTTTCACGATAATTCTCCTTGCCTGTTTTAGGCGGTTGATCTGTGTAAGTTAATCCATGCCAACTTGACTTATAATCATATCATTGTAATTTCAATTTGTCAACACAATTTGTCAATAGCCAATTTTATTTTGAATAAATTAAATATTTTTAAAGTATAATAAATTGGCTAAATTTAGCCAATTTATTAGAGTAAAATTAAATCATCATAACTATTTAATTCAATCATCAATAACCAATTTTTCCAATCAAAAACACCCGCCCTAAGGCGAGTGTTTTCTAAATTGCTTTGGTGGACCTACAGGGAGTCGAACCCTGACCTGTTCCATGCCATGGAACCGTTCTACCGCTATACTATAGGCCCTTATATGTTAATTTTTTGAGTGTTGTTTACGCTTTTTACCGATCCAATGTTGTTGTCATTACTCCGCTCGTCTTGAGGCTCGGTCGGAATGACAACGAGGAGTAAAAACTGCAGACAATACTCAGAATCATTACGCCTTATTTTGTAAATTATGGCTAATGCAGTGATCAAAACGATGTAATATATTATAAATCATTTTTTAGAAAGTTTCAAGCGGTAAAAGCGTTAATAATAATTATAAACAAAATGTAAATAATTTTGTTTATAATTAGCCAAATTTAAAACCCCGAAAATTACGGGGTTGGTAAAGAACTATGCCTTAAATGTCAAACAGGAAAGTCAATTAGCTAAAATCAGTCAACCTCGGCCAGTCAAAATCAAAAACCTCATCAGCAAAACCGAATTCCACGGCGTCTTCCGGCATTAAGAAAAAGTCTCCTTTTTCATCCATTTTTCTTTTCAGAAAACGGCGGATGCGATCCTCGCTCCATTTTAGGAATTTTTTCCCCTTTTTAGCCTTTTCAACATAGATATCCAACATTCTGCTGGTGCCGATTTTATCAAATTCCACATTACTGGTGACTGTTTTAACTTCGCCACCGACATATAGTTGTCCATAATGGATCATAAAATAAGAGTCAGGCATCAGAACGCGCTTCTCAGCCGCCTGTATAATGATTGAAGACATGCTTCTGGCGTGGGTATAAGAAAGGATGGTTATGGGGAAAGGCATGGAACGTAAGACATTGTAGATAGCCATGCCTTCATGATAGTCTCCGCCGCAAGTATGCAGATGCACCAGGACTGGAGCAGTTTCAGAACGCAATCTTAGAAGATGTAGGTTTCTGATTACCCGGTTGGACATCATATATTCAACACCCGGCTCTACGCCCGCATCTTCAGCTGTTAATAAATCAATATTGGTTCCACTGATCCAAAGCTGGCGATTTTGCAAATCAACTCCGAAATTATGCAGAGCGTCAAGGGCAAAAGCGTCGCCCATAGCGATACCGAATCTCTTGCGTCGTTGCACCGTATCATTCATAATTTTTCTCCCTTCCCTTGTTGTTGCGCAGTGTTTGTTATTGTAAAGTACCGATTATGATCTTACCTGCTTCATATTCTAAAGTCAATAAAGATTACAAAATCTCATTGTCATGACTGCCCGATTCTACTCGACTGGCCTCAGTGATGCGAATGAATTGGCAATCGCGCAAATCATCAATTTTTTTGGCATTGCCATAGCTCATGCCGGAGCGCAGACCTCCCACATATTGATCAATGATGTTGGTTACCGAACCGCGATAGGGGACGCGCGCCTCAATGCCTTCAGGCGTGATTTGTTGGATTGATTCCTTGGCGTTGGGTCGGGATAGCGCCGCGGTCAGAGAGGCCATGCCGCGAGAGATTTTGTATTGCCGGCCCTGGTAAGTGATAACCGGTCCGGGCGCTTCGGCGGTGCCGGCGAATTGGCCGCCGATCATAACCGTGTCGGCGCCGGCAGCCAAGGCCTTGACCACATCGGCCGGCTGCTTGATGCCGCCATCGGCGATCAGCGGCACCTGGTGGCGCTGGCAAACCGAAGCGATATTAAAAATCGCTGATAATTGCGGTACGCCGAAACCGGTAGTGATGCGGGTGGTGCAGATGGAACCCGGACCGATACCGACTTTGACTGCATCCACGCCGGCATTAATCAAATCCAGCGCGCCTTGCGCCGTGGCGATATTGCCGCCGATCAACTCTACTTGCGGGAATTTTTCTTTTATTTTATAAATCGCGTTGAGCTCGTTAAGCGAATGGCCGTGGGCAATATCAATTACAATCACATCGGCTTCAGCCGCTATTAGCGCTTGAGCGCGTTCCATAAAGTCATCGCCGGCGCCTACGGCGGCTCCCACCAGCAATCGGCCCTTGGCATCCTTAGCGGTCTCATTGTTGCCGTAAATCAGAATATCTTTTTGCGTAATCAGTCCCTTAACCTTAAAGTCTGCATCCACCAGGGGCAGTTTTTCCACTTTATTCAGGCGGAAGACCTGGCGCGCCTGCTCCGGCGTGATGTCCGGACTGGCGACAATCAGCTTGGTTTTCGGCGTCATCATTGATTCAATCAATATACTGTCGTCGGTAATGAAATCAGTGTCGCGCCGGCTGACAATGCCGACCAGATTGTTTTCTTTGTCCGTCACTAAGAACCCGTTGCAGTTCAATTCGGCGATTTTGTTCTTTAGTTCGCCCAAGGTCGCCCAAGGAGAAATGGTGAAAGGATGGTCAATAACTATATGCTGTTTTCGTTTAACTTTGATTACTTCCCTAACTTGAGTTTCTTGATCTAAAAAACGATGGATAACGCCGATACCGCCTTTAAGCGCCATAGCTATGGCCATTTGGCTTTCCGTAACCGTATCCATATTAGCCGAAATCAGCGGAATCCTGAGTGAGATGTTCCGCGTCAGCCGAGTGGAGGTATCCACGTCACGGCGAGAAACGATCTCCGACTTCTTGGGCAGAAGCAGGACATCGTCATAAGTTAAGGCTAGGGGTATGTTTAACATAGGTTTTAACCTTAGATATCTTACATAGTTTTTCTACTATTGACAACTTAATCTGTTGGGGATAATATGTGATTATAAAATCATGTCTGGAGGGTGATTTAAGGCACATTAAAATTATTAGCAAAATCTAAGGATAGAACCAAAGAGAAGGAGGAAGTCCATGAAAAAATGCAAGCAACACCCGACGTATAAAGGTATTCGCGTACCGCGTAGCGACTGTCCCGACTGTTTGGCTGTTTTTAAAGAAAATAATCCAGGCATTGGTGAAGACGTGGATTTGGATTTGATTGAACAGGGACACAAAGAAAAAATCAAAGGCGTGGAAAGAAAATACCGTGAATTGATCGGACGCTATAATGAGTTACAACAATTTGTTGAAACAATCAAAGTGTTGCAGCAGGATCCGCAAATAACTGAAATCCTGCCCAAAAAGGGATCAAATACTTCCGAAGCCACCGCCGTCTTTGTTTACAGCGACTGGCATGCGGAAGAAAAAGTTGATCCGGAAACCGTTAACGGACTTAATTCCTTTGATCTGGATATATTTAAGCGTCGAGCCACGTATTGTTTTCAGAATTCTTTGCGTTTATTGGAAATGAATCAGCACGAAGTGGTTATTAATACCGTGATCCTGGCATTGTTGGGTGATTTTATTTCTAATTATCTTCACGAAGAGTTGCAGGAGATTAATACTTTACCGCCGACCAAAGCTCTATTTTTGGTGGAAAATCAATTGATTTCAGGGATTGATATGTTTTTAAAACATACCGATTGCAATTTGGTTATTCCCTGCTGCTGCGGTAATCATGGGCGATTTACCAAAAAGAAACGCCATGCCAATCAGGTCGGAACTTCTTTGGAATGGGTGCTTTATACCATGTTGGCCAGGCATTATCAAGATATAAATGAGAAACGCGTCAAGTTTATTATCCCCGATAGTTACTTGGCTTATATCCAGGTTTACGATCAGATGCTACGATTCCACCACGGTGACGGCATCAAATACCAGGGCGGAGTCGGCGGAATCACTATCCCGCTCAACAAAGCCATTGCCCAATGGAACAAGGCCAAACACGCTGATCTGGATGTCATCGGACATTGGCACCAGTTACGAGACGGCGGTTGTTATGTTTGTAATGGATCGTTAATCGGTTATAACGCTTACGCTTTATCCATTAAAGCTGATTTTGAAACTCCTAAGCAAGCTTTTTTCTTAATGGATAGAGATCGCAAGAAAACTATTAATGGACCAGTATTTTTGGAAAGGGTTCAACGTAAACCGACCGTTAAAAGCCGATAATCAGTTCTTTCAATCCCGCCCCGACTTGCGTCAGGGCGGTTTTTTTGACTTTTAATGTTATCTTGGCTAAGATGTGGCTAATTGAACCTTGACAATTATGCGGTTTTACCAAGGAAAGGAGAAGTAGCCATGGTAATATATATTTGCAGCGCTAAAAGCGGAGATTTGGAAAATGACAGGATAAAATTCAATCGGATTGAAGCCTGGCTCAAAGAGCAAGAAGTGAACGTTGTTAATCCGATAACTTTTTTGGACAGCCAAGAGGTGCAATTGCATTTGGCAGAAAGAGACGCTGTAGACAAGAAACTGATCGAAAAATACGGCGAAGAACGCAGGTGTTGGTTTATACAAGTGCTTTCGCTATTATCCTATTGCGTTTCTCAATGTGATGCCATCTATTTGGAATATGATTGGCAAGATGATACGATGTCGATTCTAGAATACGTCTTCAGTCAATATTTCGGCTTGCCATCGCTGATGAAGATTAAGGATCGGTTAGCGCAGGTGGAAGTCAATACCATTGACTTAACTAAGGCCCTATCTTCGCTTTTACCTGATTCGGCAATGACGGTTTTAACTAATTGCCCTAACCAGTTTGATGATGAAGATTATGACGGAGAAGATAGCCAGGGGGAAATGAACCCTTATTCTAATGAAAAAGTTGATCCAGAAACAACGGACAATGTGGTTAATCTTGCGGCTTCAGCAGAGCAAAACAAGATGCGTCAGTGGTTGGAAAGTCAAATGGGCTCCGGTAATGTTAAGAAAGAAGATATTCCGGATGGGCAGGAGAGCAATAGCGATGGCTAAAAATAATCCAATTAATGCTTTAATCGCCGTAACTTTGAGCGCCTTATATTTTGTCTGGAACAACTTGCCCAATGTCTTGACCTCTTGCCGTTTGCTTTTGACGCCTTTAGCCATGATATTGCTTGTGCGGTCTTCGGCCGTGTCTTTGGCTGGGTGCTTATTGGTCGTGGTAATCATAGAGATAACCGATTTCTTTGATGGTTTTCTGGCTCGACGCTGGAAGAAAGTTTCTGACTTCGGTAAATTGTATGATCCTTATTGCGATGTGACCTTCCACTTAATGATGTTTCTTTGCCTCGCCTCGCTGGGTATTCTACCCTTATGGATCATGGCCATATTCTTGTTCCGCGAACTAACGGTGTGGTTTTTGCGTGCTTATTGCGCCACCTCCGGCATTAATTTGGCGGCTCGGCCCTGGGGCAAGCGTAAAGCCAATGCTCAAACTGCTATGCTGGTTTCCGTTATTGTCGCTTTAGGAGCCAACCTTTGGGGAGTCCCCTTGGCGGTGGATGCTGGTTTAATGGCTTTGTCTGTAATTTTTACCTTGGCGGCTGTGGCGGCAACTCTTATTTCCTTTGGCGATTACGTTAATTATTTTGTGAAGGAGTCTTAGATATTGCACTTTAACCGGTCTTTAAGGCCGGTTTATTTTCATTAATTTTTGTCCCACCTTGACTTTTATCGTTCTATATGCTAAATTATTGATTAGTCAGAGTGCTCGTAACAGGGCCTAAAGCCCATTTTTTAATTATTATATTATTATGTTATCAATCAGATTGTCTCGAACAGGCAAGAAAAAACACCCTTTGTATTCCTTGATCGTCGTAGAAAAATCCAAGGATCCGTGGGGTGACAATGTGGAAAAATTGGGAACTTATAATCCTCACACCAAAGCATCGGAAATCAAAGCCGAGCGCGTGGCTTTTTGGATTGGCAAAGGAGCCCAACCGACACCGACCGTTCATAACCTGCTGGTTAACTTGGGTTTGATTAAAGCGGATAAGGTTAGAGCCGGAAAAACTCAGCCCGGCAAGAAGCGTCTGGCGCAGATAGAATCCGATAAGAAAGCCGCAGAAGAAGCCAATGTCAAAGCGGAAGCCGACGCTAAGGCAGCTGAAGAAGCCGCTAAAGCAGCGGCCGAAACTCCGGCTGAAACTATTGTTGCCCCGACTGAAGAGGTTGCAGCTGATGTTGCGGTTGAAGAAAAGCCGGTTGAAGTTGTTGAAGCTCCGGTTGCTGAAGAAGTAAAAACTGAATAATTTATTCTCTCTCTCTTATCAGAGAGAGTTTTGGATCGGTAGCTCAGTTGGTTAGAGCGCTGCCCTGTCACGGCAGAGGTCGCGGGTTCGAGTCCCGTCCGGTCCGCTTTATGGAACAATATAAAAAGGCCTACAAATGTGGGTCTTTTTTTGTTGATTTGTGGTTAGGGTGGACTTGTCTACCGGCAGGCAGGCGGGACGAGGGGGATTTTAGAAAAATGAAAACGCCGAGAACTTCCTTGTCCTCAGCGTTGATTACATAACGGTGCATTATTTGAGATGAGCGATATTAACTCATCATTGTGAATTCTGGCTCAAGATATTGCACATCATTGCCATCAACAGAATACTTTAAGCTTGCTCCACCTCCGGATAAGAAAGCAATATCCTGAAATGCAATTGTCGCAAACCCTTCTTTGACTTGAAAATTTGTAATCGTGAATATTCCATATCTGTTTCCAGAAGAGTATTTTGCAAAAAGCTTTTCAAGCTCCGCTTCCGTATCCAAATCTTCGGGAACAAAGAGACCCATAGGTCTTACTGTTCTGTTATCCCTTAAGTCTCTCAATATACTTCTGAATACCGCTTCATTATCTTTTGCGGTTTGGAGATAGTTACTGACCATTATTATTGTGGCCTCCTTTTGGTTGATTGTTCAAGAAATAGTAAGTCTATAAAACTAACAAAGTACTAACATATGATTGTATCATATATAAATTATTTTGTCAAACGCTAATTCTAGGCATTTCAAAACTACCTTCGCATCTGCTAATATAAGTTCTAACATCGTCTATTACCCTTCGCTTTATGGAACGATATAAAAAGGCCTATAAATATAGGTCTTTTTATGTTGATTTATGGTTGGGGCGGACGGGACGGAGGGGATTTTAGAAAAATGAAAAGCCCCGCACGATGTCGTACGGGGCTTCCGTGGATCGTGCGGGGCGAAAGTATGTTAGGCGAGGATTGCTCGCATCATCGCCTCGTCGTCGGGGCATTCATTGATGTGTTCTTTCATGAAGTGGAAGAAGTCGCCGCGAACATTGGCGATACTTCCTCTGGTTGACCGCGCGTTCCGGAGCATCGATGCCTCATCGTCGAAACGCCGATATTCCACATCCGCTTTCTTCAGGTTGAAAGCGATGTGCAGAGCCGCCTTTTCTTCAGGATCCAAGCTTGCCCAAAACTCGTCCAACGCTCTTGCGATTTCTGAATCGATCCCTACTACACTGTGTGCACTCATCATGTCTTCTCCTCTCGTTTGAAGTTCATTTCTTGTCTTGGAGTGTGATGACGTCGTACTGGAGCCTTACGAGTCCCTGCTCGACTGCATAGGTCTCTTTCACCCTTAATTCTTGGTATATCGGCGGGAGCAGTAGATCTACTCAGTCCTTGATGTTACAGAAACAGATGGACGATGTAACCGATGCCTACAACGAGAAACGGATGGAAAATCAGATCCGCAATCAAGTTGATTTTCTTTTTCGACTTGTCGTCCTCTTCTTTCGCAGTGCTCATCTGCATCGTCAGAAATCCCACTACCATTGATATGCCGATAGCTTGCACAATATTTAGTGCAGGCAAATGAAAAATGGGAACGACGAACCACAGCCAAAGCCATGACAATACTCATCCCCGAATAATCGCCGCCAAAGTGAATACTCCAGTGAAAAACACCACTATACCAATAACCGCGGCCAGCTCGACCACAAGCAGATCCATGATACGACTCCTTTTTCTTTTCGTGTATTTTCGCCACATATTATTCCCCTGTGACGTTGGGTTACAGATAATCTGTAATAGTTTATTATATCACATGGTTTAAAATTTGTCAATGCATCTATTTAGTTAACTATCTAATTTTATCCAAAATTATTTAAATTTATCTAATTTTGACTAAATTTTGGTGAAAGCCCCCCAATTAATTCTTCCAAAGTCGCCTAAATGGCGATTTTTTGATATAGTAACTAAACTAATAAATTAACGTAATCATATGGAACAGGACCGAATAAAAAACATCGTTAAAAAAAGTTATGCCGGCCTAGCCGCTTCGCAATCAGGTTGCGGTTGCGGCTGTAAGTCAGCTCAAGCCATATCAAAAAGCATTGGCTATTCCGATGAGGACATGAACGTCGTCCCTGAAGCTAATCTTGGTTTGGGTTGCGGCAACCCGACTGCTTTAGGAAAAATTAAAGAAGGTGACATTGTTCTTGATTTGGGTAGCGGAGCCGGGTTTGACGCCTTTCTCGCTGCCAAGAGAGTTGGCGATAATGGCAGGGTTATTGGCATTGATATGACCGAAGAGATGATTGCTAAAGCCGCTGAGAATGCAAAAAAGTATGATTATAATAATGTTGAGTTCAGGCTTGGCGACATTGAGGCCTTGCCGATTGATAATAATTCCATTGATGTCATAATCAGCAATTGCGTAATCAATCTGGCTCCCGATAAATCAAAAGTGTTTAGGGAAGCATACAGAGTTTTAAAATCGGGCGGCAGAATGTATATCTCAGATATCGTGTTATTGGATAATTTAACAGATGAACAAAAAAATGATGAAATTTTGATTGCCGGTTGCGTTGGCGGGGCTTTGTTAAAAGATGATTACATTGCGATTATAAAAGAATCAGGACTTGAAGTTAATATATTGGGGGAAAACAAGGATATTAGCAAAAAGCAGTACCAAGGATTGCCCTTGGAAAGTTTAGCGGTTGAAGCTGTCAAGCCTTAATTGGGTTGGCAACGCCAATATGAAAACAAGCCCTGATATCATTCATTAGCTTTCATTATATTAGCTTTCATTATAAAAGCGCCCGATTCCGTTAGCCGGCGGATAGGGCGTTTTTTATATTGAGGATGGGATTTCAGGTTTTAATATCATTTATAGAATTTAATTTTGTCATCAGCCCTATCCATCGGTTATTATTTTTTGTTTAAAATTATTTATTTTTATGATAAAATTAGTGCATTATGAGACCAAGACAGAGACACGAATCAATTGATGAAAGCGCTCCCGAAGCAGGTATCGGCGGATTAATCGCAACCGCCAAAGAGTCCGGTCATGTGGATTTGCGCTCTTTTTCTCTCGAGCGGTTGGCGCAATTGGCTCAATGGTATCGGGACAGTTTTGAATCTTTGGATAAGGGAGATAGAGTGGAGTTTTTGGAACAATTCATGTCCCTGAATGAATTTGATGACCGGGAAAGCTTGGAGTTTATTAATAAAATAGATTTTGAATCAAGAGCCGAAATCGGTATTTTTATTTATCGCACGCTTGACGGTCTGAAGTTTATCCAAGCCTTTCAGGAATGCTGGCCGGCCATTGATTATGATCAAAGAAGCGAGATGGTCTTGTTTATTATTAAGAAGCGTCCCGCCTTGTTATTGATGATTGCTCCTTTTGTGAAATTAAGCCGGTGGTCCAAGGATGGTCGGTACGTTCTTTTGCCCAATTGGCAACATGAGAGGAGCAAGCCGGCTGACAGTCTGCAAAAAGAACGGTTTTCCGCTTATGAGAAAAGTTCCGAACTGATAGAGGGATTATTGCGGTATTCGGAAAACCATCCTGAAGAAAACAGCAGTGCAGTCAGGGATAATTTGTCCAATATGAATCCGGCCTTGTTGATTCCTTATTTGGATCGGATAGAAAATTTGCATATTTTAAGCAAGGAGCAAATAAAAAATATCGCTACGGCTCCGCAAAGATTTTTGCCGGTAGATATTTTTTATACAACTGAAGATCTTGAAGAAAAAAAAGCGATAATGAAGGAATTGGAGGCTTACCATCCAGATGAAGAAGAGAGGACGGCTCTGAAGTATCTTTATCCGACAGAAATAACCCCGCTTAAGTTAGGCGTTAAGCTGGCGAAAATAGAAAACCGCGCTCTTTTGAGGAAAACCCAGGCGCTGTTGAGTACGTTCCGGGATCGTCAGGGTAAATTGGGCCAGGACAAATTGGATTATTTGTTCAAGTTAGTTGAAGACGGCGTTCCGGTATTCGCTCAAATTGATAATTTGGGCTTGTCAAAAACAGAGCTTGCGGCCTTGCTTAACCGTTGCGTTGAAGAAGAAGATTTTCCTTTCGGCGTCTTGCTTGACTTGAGCGATCTTAAAAAGTTTGTGGAATTCAGCCGTCGCACTGAGTCTGGGTCCGAAGCCGATCTGGAACAATCTTTAATTCGCCAGGTAATCAAAAATTTGCAAGAAAATGGCGAGTATGGCCGCGTAGGCAATGCCGTAGCCTTAAATGCCGAAGGATTTTTTTCGATTTTCAGAGTTAGCGAGCGGCAAAAAATATGGGATGCCGTAAATAAATTTGCCCCCGCTCTTTGGCTTAATAATATAAATTATGCCATTAAACATGGGATTATGACATTTGATGAGCTGATCACGATTAGCTCCGGCGATGATCAAAATTTCATTAAAAAGTATCATAGATTATTATATCACCTGCATCAATTGCGGCGGGAAGGCAAACCGGTAGAGGCGTCGGTAGAATCATTGGCCGGTAAAGCCAAATCGCTTTTTTCCGCCAACCCCTACCTGTTTTTGCAAGCTGACAATTCTAAAATAGTGAAAAGCATTTATTCTCAAGCGGAACAGCAACAATTCATTACGGAACAGCTGACTGGGAATGTCAATTCTTACTTTTTTGAGGCCTTATTGTCGTCTGAATATATTAATCAATATGCTGATGTTTGCCGGAGGCTTTTGGCCGAGAATGGCTATTTATTTGCCGTTGTAACGGAGTATTCCCATATCTGGGAAAGGGCTCGAAGGTTTGTTGAAACTAAAGAATTGATTGATTTGGTAATCCGTCATGCTGAAAGTATAAATTTTTCAACGTTATTTGATGATCTTTATTTAATTGCGGAATTAGGAAAAAAACCGGCCAAAGCGGCGGCTTTGGCGGAGCGTTTAACGGAATTGAATAATTTTTCGGCGTTAGCCCGATTGAACGAGGGAATCAATCGGTATGGCAAAGAAGAACAGAGATTGCAGAAGAAATTGCAATCTTTGCCGCAATTAAGTTATTTAAATGATGAGGAAAAACAGAAAGAAGGCGAACGGCTTAAAAAAGAATTGGCCGAGCTGGTTGATAACGGCTATGAAGCGAATAATCGCAATTTAGAATTATTGGCCAGAGAGACGATAGAAATTTTAATTGAGGCCTGCGAGTCAAACAGGTTTTTGGTTTTTGATGAGAATATCTTAGTAACCGAGGGATTAGATGCGGCTAAATATATCATTAGAGATTTGCCCGGCTATATAGCCGTTAATCCTGAAATATTATTTGAAGTGGATACTCGTCCGAATCGCGGGGAATCATCAATGTTGTGCGAAAACATCTTAGGTGAAGATAAGTATCATTTGCTTATACGAGAAAATGCGAGGCTTTTAGCCTTCAGGAAGAGTGAATATGGAGTCGCTTTTGACAATAAGTTTGTTCGGCCGGAGACATTGAAGCGGATTGAGGAAATGAACCCTTTAATTGGTTTGCTTGCTCAAAGCAAAACAGATTTGGATTATTACTCTGCGGTTTTAAGGCGGGTGATGGAAACGCCATTGGCGGGGCTATACCGAAAGGAATTGGAAAAAATAATCAAGGACAAGAAAGAAGCGGGTGAACCGAGATTGATTACCGGATTTTTTGAAGCGGATAACGATTTTGAACAGCCGGCAAAAAAGATTTTTTTGCTCAACAGCCATGCGGCGATCAGAGCGCATGCCGGCTGGCTGATGTCTCTGCCGGAAAATCAGCAAACCGAGCTTGTAGGCTTATTGGAATTTTCTCTGCTCAATGGTTTGGTTTTTTTGGGCAAAATATTGCAATCAGAGGACTTCAGCGAAGTTAAGAAGGAGTTGCAAGGCGGTATTGAAGAGTTTGTTTTATATGTTTTCGGCCTGGAAGATCTGCCAGAATTGTCTTTTGACAATTTATCAGTTGATTCAACTCGCGCCTTGATGATTTATTATTACAAGTCTTGCAAAAAAGATCGTTATCAGGAGTTGGCCTTTAAGGATTTCATTATTCATGTTTTGAACGGCACCTATGGTTTTTGGCGTGCTTGGGATAGCAACATTGACCCTGAAGACAAACTTTCACAGCTTAATAAATTGAAGGAGAAAAAGCTAATACCCGAGGGTTTGACCTTGGATCAATATCGGCAATGGCTTGATGAGGAAAAGTTTAAGTTTGAAGAAACTCTCGCTTATGATATTTCCGATCTGAAGGCGGGTATTGGCGATATAATCGGTGATGCCGTGGCTGACGGCCATATTACTGAAGAATCCCTTGATTTATCCGGTATTGATGAAAAATACAACACCCTAATTGAGCCGTTGAATATTTTTACCAATCGCCAGAGAGAATTGCGCGAATTGTCTAAAACGGCGGGGTTGACTGAGGAGCGTCAGGCAGAGTACAAGGAGTTGGCTCGTCAGATAGCCGATTATCGCAAAAAACACGAGACTGAGATGACCGCCATCTTAGCGCTTAAATATTTGTCCGGCTTAAAAAATTTAACCGCCCATGAGTTGGAAAATCAAGTATTGATTTTAAAGAATAAAAATCAGGTGCCGTTAAAAAAGGCCCTTAGTTTGTTGGCAGAGCATTTTGGAGAAAAATCCCCTGATTTTATAGGTGATATCAATCGTATCCGCCAATTGCTTGCCGGCGGTTTTGAGCAGATTTATGGCGGTAAAAAAGTTTCAAGAGGAAAGCTTTACTTGACTGACAGGGTTGATTTGGAAACCTATGTCTTTATCGGAGAAAGGCCTGTCGCCTCTTGCCAAAATTACGATGGCCGTAGCGGCCAGAATGCCGGACTGTTATCTTATTTGTCCGACCCCAATGTTAAGATTATTCAAATATACAATGAGAGCGGGGGTATTATCGCTCGCAGCGTTATGCGTTTAGTTGAAGATGATGATAATAAACCGCAATTATTCATTGAGAGAACATATTCAGCCAATCCGCATCCCAAAATTAATGAAGCCATTGTTAATTTTGCCAAGCTTAAAGCGGAAAAAATGAATGTCGGTTTATATGCCTCTGTTTCTGTCGGGTCCAATCAAGGAACGGCAGCGGCCGATCTTCATAATAATAATAGCCGCAGCGCTTATGTTTATACTGATGCGGCCGGCGGTAGAATTCCCAAGGGGCGTTTTACTATCAGGAGCGCCAAGTTAATCCGCTGAGAGAAGTCAACCGGTTAGAGTGGAAGAGGCGGTAATTTTTTACTATAATGCAATATAAAAATGGATAATTCATTTATAACCAATAATCCCTTGCAAGTTTTTTTGGGGCGGGTCGTTATTGACCAGTCATATATTTATATTGATTATTGGTCAATGATACATTTTTGCTCCGGCGCGATTTTGGGGCTGCTGTTTGCCATTTACTGCCCCAAGAGGTATTCTTGGCTATTCACCCTTGCTTTTTTGCTGGTTTATGAGATCATTGAAATCTTTTTGACCGGCATTTTATTCATTACGGAAACGGCGGTAGACAGGATTTGGGATTTGATTATCGGTATGATCGGATTTTTTATCTTTTATTATTTTTTCCATAAAAAATCGTAATTTTTATAGCATTGCCTTATAAACAAAATTAAAAAAAGCCGCCCGGTCAATGCGACCGAGCGGTTTTCATAATGTTCTTAAGCTTTTAATCGCTGTCAAACGAAGCGTTTTACGCAACCCCTTGCTTTTTTAACGGCCAAGGGAGTTTAATCAAGACAAAGCCCGTAAAAGCAATGAGCAGGCCAAGCCAATTAAGCAGTGATGGATTATGAGTCTTATCTATAAGGGAAATGGTTGCAAGTTCCGCCGCCGTCAAAGAAACAACGAAGAGCAGGCCGTCAAAAATCAGGTTTTTTGAGTACTTGCTGATAAACGGCCAGAGCGGAGCGATGTTAATCAGTACCAGACCAATGAACGACCACCAGTTTTGGGTTAAACTGCTCTGCAAGGAAAAGTAGCTCATAGCCATGCCGTCAATTATCGTTAGCGGTATCAATAATCCGTAAACAATCATTTTTCGCCTCCTTAAAGTTTCATCAGTATGAAACCGATGATCACGACAATCACTCCCAGCCAATTATGGCGTTTGAATTTCACGGCGGCGCCTAACAGCACCAGGGCTGAAGTCAGGGTCAGGGTCATAAGAGTGTCGTAAAGCAACATATCAAATGCCAGACTGGCGGAGTCGGGAGCGACGAACGCCCAAAGGGGTATGAGATTCAAGCCGATCATTATCGCCAATATTTTTTTATTTTTGACGCTGTTGTTTTTTTTAGAAAAATAGGCAACGACAGCATAGAAAAATATTTCCAGCGGTACCCAGATCAGGTAAGTTATGGTTACGGGAAACATGCCATCCTCCTTTATTCGATTGAAAAGAACTTTAAGCTTTAAGGCAGATTAGCATTGATCGGCTTTTGTGTCAATTGCATTAAAAAATCCGTTGCCTGAGGCAACGGATGATGAATGAACGAGATAGCAATGCGATTTAAGCGACGCGCCGATCGGTGTTTTCAGGCGGTCTCTGATTAATCCAAACCAGCTTCCAGTCACGCTGTCTATCGGCGGCCATTCTCATCAGACTCTCTGCGATAAGCCAGACGCCGGTGTGGCAGTCAATTATTACCGAATCAAAGCCTTTTTCAGCCAACCCTTTAAGCAGAGCGTTCAATCTGACCGTTATTTCTCTCCAGCATTTTTCATTGCTGATCAGCATATTGAAACCATCGCTAAGATTCCCAGACAACTTAATCAGCGGCTTTTTAGCCAGCAACTTTTGAGGAGTACCGCCTGCCCGTCGCCGGACCCGGATATTAATCTTGGTATTTTCCAAATTAACGCTGCGGAGTTGCAGAATAACACTGAAAGATTGGTAGGGAACGATCAAATCGCTAAGATCAAAATCTTTAGTGTCAGCGGCCAGCATATATTGTTCCAGAAAAGCTACGGTGTTTTGCGCCAGGTTTTCTCTGAAGGCGCTGTCCGTCAACAAGGGCATTAAGCCGGCGCCAATGACATCCAGATCAATAACGCAAACCTGTCGGCCCTTGGCGCTCATTTGTTTCGCCAAAGCCAGGGCATTGGTGCTTTTGCCGACTCCGCCGCACCGAGAATGAAAACTGATGACTTGCAGTTTTTTCTCGGTCGGTTTATTTTTCTTGGCCATTTTTGTTCTCCCGGTTTTAATTCACGCGTTTTAATTCTTTAATTCTTTGCGGCATATAGTCAGAGAAGAATTCAAAGAAAGCCTCTTCGGAAGGAAATACTTTAGTGGCGATATCCATAAACGGGCTGGCGTGCTGGCTGGGCCAGATCACAAAAACATTTTTACCGGTTTCAAAGCCCCTGGTGCATTCGTCGCTGACGCCCTTAGAGAGGGTTGTTCCCAGCGGGTAATAAGCGACTTGGTCGGAGGCTTTGGGAATATACCAATTCAGGTCCCGATGAACCGTATGCCGACGAATAATCAATTCTTCTTTGGCGGAGAGCCCGGCGTTTGATTCCATATCAATCATTCTGGGATCAATGAGCGGCGTTGGCAGTCCGGTTAAGCGGCGCCCCAAAGTAAGAAGTTTTTCTTTAAACTTCGTAATCATTTGATCCGCCTCGGAACTGGCGTCAGTCATGGGCATTTGGAAGTAAATCAAGAAAGCGCTGGCCAGCAAGCTTTCAATAGTCAGGGGGTCCTGCCGGCCGGGCAGAACGTAATGCGGTTTGCCGAGATTGGAAGCCAGTCCTTCAACCGTATTTACTTCCGCATTGCTCCACAATAATAGGTCGCGCAGACTGTGATTTTGTACCCGACCCTGCGGCGTGGCCAATTGCCGTTCCCTGACGGTGGACGGTTTTTCAATCAGTGTAATAAACATGTCGGGGTTGAGTTGACGCAAGTGACGCCAGTCGTAGGCGTTAATAAACACGTCATTCCAGAAAAATTGAGCGTGCAGATCAATAACCAACCGATCGCATTTTTCTTGCTTATTGGCGACCGAAGCCAAGATGGAATCAAAAACCCTGTTTTCTAAAGCGGCCAACAATTCCGGATTAAGGTTAAGTAAGTTTTCCGGAGTTATCGGAGGTTTTTGCGGAGTTTCTTGAGCCAGCGTCAGCAGCATATTGCCAGAATGATAACTGTTGATTTCCAAGCGGCTGGGATCAGCCACGGCATACTCGTTGCAGAATCTTGTGCTACCGCTGCCGGGAATGCCCGTAATTACGATCTTCTTGCTTCTTGGCATGGTATTTTCCTTTCTTTTTTTATTCTGTTTTAAGGTCCGGCGACTAATATTCACATACCCCTTTTTATCATATTACACGCAATATGTCAATAGATTTTTAGCAAATTATGTCCAACTTGGTTTATTTATGATAAAATTAGATTACTTTTAATACTAATTTATGAACAAGGCTGAGACAGTAAAAAATAAAAAAGTCGCCGTATTTGATATTGACGGGACGATTTTTCGTTCCAGCTTGTTGATTGAGGTGACTGAGGCGCTGATTGGCGAAGGATTGTTTCCGGCCTCGGCCAAAAAGGTTTATGCCAAGTCGTTCATCGCTTGGCTTAATCGCCAAGACTCCTATGATAAATATATTTATGATGTCATCAAGGCTTTTGAAAAGAACATAAAAAGAGTCAGATCGCGGGATTATGTTAGAGTAGCTAAAAAAGTCATCGTTTTCCATCAGGACCGGGTTTATCGTTTTACGCGCGATTTGGTGAAAGATTTGAAAAAGCAAGGGTATTTTCTTTTGGCCATATCGCATTCGCCGCGCGAGTTAGTGGAGTTGTTTGCCCAAGGCTTGGGTTTTGATGAGGTGTACGGCCGGATTTTAGAGGCGGACAAGCGGGGGCGGTTTACCGGCCGGGTGGAGCACGAAGAGCTGATTACCGACAAGGCCAAAATACTTAAGCGGGCAATAGCCAAGGAAAATTTGACTTTAAGCGGCTCAGTCGGCGTGGGCGATTCCGAAGGAGATATCACTTTATTGCGGTCGGTGGATAGGCCGATCGCCTTTAACCCCAATAGTAAATTGTATCAAGAGGCCAAACGTTGCGGTTGGGAAATAGTAGTGGAGAGGAAAGATGTGATTTACAAGATTTAAAATCATTGGACAGATTACCGGATTGACTTTTCCGGCAAGCTGAGGAAATAAATATAAAACTCGATTCCGGCAGGGAATCGAGTTTTGTTTGTGCTATTTTGGGCGCGCGCCATAAGGTATCTTTAGCCGACGCGCGATGCGTTTAACTTGTTTTTCTGTACGACCCAGCTTTATCTGTCGTTGACCGGTATTATTATGGTGCCGTCGTTTTTTCACTTTTTTATTTCCTGGCCGGCCTGCTGGCGTCCGGGTTGCATCAATTGCCGTAATTTGTCTTGATTTGTGCCCAACTCCTCCCAGGTGAAAATTCCCTTGGCCTGCAGGGTTATGATCTGTTTAAAAATAGCATAGCCGGATCGCGGGTCGACAGGCGGCTTTCGGTCAAATTTTTTGACAGTCTGTTGGCAGAGATCAATCATTCGCGTTTTCACTGCTTGAGCTGTTGTCGGATCAACCCGGCAGAGCGCCGGCCATTGGATCAGGTTACTGGCCATGGCATCGCAGAGGTATTGGTGGTACTGTGGTTGACGTTTTTTCTGACAGTGATAATTAAAGGCCGTCTGGATGGCCTGATCGGCAATCCGGTCTTTTTGCGGACCGTTAGCTTGATTAAAATCACGGCGTAATCGTCTCATTTCCGCTCCGAAAGCGGGACTGAAGCCGCAATAATCGTTAGCGCCGTTAAGCCGGCCGGGGCCATTGGCGTTAAGTTGCTGTTGAAAGCCAAGAAGTTGTTGCCGATAGTAATTATTTAACCATAAGACGATTGTTGCCAGCAGAATCAATGAAACCATGCCGAGCGTTGTAAGGAATTTTTGTGTTTTAGCCATGATTACCTCATTTTTTTTGGTTGAGAAGTTGATTTCAGGATTCAATCGCGGTATAAAGAGCTTGAAAAGCCAGTTTATCATTTTTATTTTCAGTTGTCAATTAAAAACATCCGCTTAAGCGGATGTTTTTGGCAATAATTTTTATAAGCCGAATCGTTGCGCTAATTTTTTTCTGGCATCATCAACAAACCAGACAATCGTATTCTTTAGTCCGTCATCAATTCCGATTTGCGGTTTCCAACCGATAAGCTCTTGAGCGCGTGAAATGTCCGCCAGGGTGTCATGCGGTTCAATGCGCGGAGGCAGATACTCGGCGACGCCGCCGATTTTTTGCGCGATGTCATTAACGGAGTAATTTTGGCCGCCGCCGATATTAATTACCTCGCCTTGGCCGACTTTGTCGCTTTGCGCCGCTAAAATATTAGCGCGCACAATGTCACCGACATAAGTGAAGTCGCGCGTCTGCGTACCGTCGCCGGTAATGGTCATGGTCTTGCCGTCGCGCTTTTGCTGCAAGAAAACCGCAATCACAGTTACATAGCCGCCGGACATGGCCAGACGCGGACCGTAGGCGTTAAAATACCTTAAGGAGACGGTCGGTAGGCCGTAGAGCAAAGAAAAGTTCCTGGCGTAATGTTCGCCGACGTATTTCTGAACGGCGTAAGGGCTGATGGGTGAAGGCAACATGATCTCTTTCAGGGGCATATTGTCCTGGTTGCCATAAGCCGAAGAAGAAGCGGAGTAAACCAATTTTTTAATCTTAGCATCGCGCGCTGCGGTTAAGACGTTGAGCGTGCCGTTAACGTTAATGTCGTGCGTGGTAAGCGGATCTTCAATGGACAGCTGAACGCGAGGCAGAGCGGCCAGATGAAAGACCCAGTCCTGGCCGATGAAGGCGGAATGGATAGCTTCCAAATCCCTGATATCCGCTTCAATCAATTTAGCTGCCGGATTGATGTTTTCTTTCAGCCCGGTGGAAAGATTATCCAGGATCGTCACTTCATGTCCTTGACTGATTAATTCATCAACCAGGTTTGAACCGATAAATCCGGCGCCGCCGGTGACTAAGCATTTCATAAGTTTGGTGGTAAATTAGGCATTAGTTTTGTTTATCTTATTATAGATTGCAATATATAGCAAGATTTACAGTAAATTTGTTTAAATTTAAACAAGCTTATTTTTAATATATTGGCGCTTGACAATAATGACTTATTTTAGTAAGATGATAAATCAAGTTTTTGCAGTTAATGGCAGGTTATTACTTGATAACCGCACTTTGACAAAATAATAAAAACTTAAAATGGCTTAAACGGCAAAGGAGAAAAGCTAATGCCTGACACATCAGCCGCCAGTAATATTGAGTCCAATGATAAAAGGAGCGGATATAGGGTTTCTACACAAAATTGGGATGGTTTTAATCGCAGGGGGTTTAGGACAATTGCCAGAGAAGTCTTATTGCCGATTGTTCAAAAAGATATCGTTATCAGCGTTCCTCGGCAGACAGAAGATTTTTCTAATAATGGTAAATTCAATATTAAAATTTTGTCTTCGCCACAAGGTTTGCCGAAGACCAATATGCCGAAAGAGATTTTTGGTCATAGAGTTTTTTATGATCTTAATGATTCATATACGGCTACTGGCTTGGGAGAAGCTATTATTGATGAGTCAACCGGTTATGCGGTAGCTGAGTTATTCCCCGACAATCTTTATATTCATTATGATATTTGTCACAGCGATGAACTTTATGAACTGAAAATTTTTAGGTTGCTTTTAAAGAAGGTAGCGGCTTTTTTGCAGTTATTGCCAGCTGAGATGGCCCAGCGGCGCAAACAGCAGCAGGAGAAAATTTTGATTGCTAATCGGGAGAGATATGCGGCGTTGCTATCCTCATTGATAAACAGTGGATCAAGAGCTGCGGATGCAGAACGAATTACTGAAATGGAAGAAAAAATCAGGGATCAGCGGATTGCTTTGACGCAAGCATTATTTGAATTGGCAGCGGCCAAACGGAAGCAGGCCGATAGTATCGGCTCTAAAGGTCAAACTGAAATACTGGCAGAGTTTGAGCGATTAAGGTCTATGTCCAAGGTACGGGATGTGGCTGTTAGCGATGATGGGACTATCAGCGTAACTACTAATGTCTTATATTGTCGCAACAAAGCCACGGGATTGCTATACGAGATTGGCGCCTTCCGGTTGGATATACGGCTTAAGTTGGTAGGGGATTATTCGGAGCCCGAAGATTATCTTTCCTTTACCAATATTACTAGGACAATCGGCGGTTATCTCAGTGATCACTCGCACCATCCTCACATTTTTAAACCAAAAGATTTTTGCCTGGGCAATGCCGAAGAGATTGTCCCCGATCTCTTGTCTAATTTAGAAATTCGGGCTCTGGTTGGCGTCATGATTCAATTTATTGAGTCAGTTAACCCTCGTGATGACGCCGGTGTAGGGATATTTCTTTGGCCGTTAGCGCCATTAGAAATGCAATCTCCGGAAGCGCAGGACAGATTGAAGGATTTATGGTCGCAAGAGGATAATCCTTTCAAAAACGTTGATGCTCCATTAAGAACGTTCGTTCGAACAGCGCAAATCATGCCTAAGGGTTATGATATCGCGTTTGACTGCGGTTGGCGGAAATGGCATCTGAACGGTGCACTGGCATATACCAGAGAGATAGCAACATGGTTAGGCGTTGATGAGGCTTGGGCTTATGTTATTATGGCGAATTATTTTTCTGTTGCATCATCACAAATTACTTGATCATCCAACCAATATGGTAATTGTAAGGTTTTAACAGTAAAGGAGAAACCAATAGTGAAGAAGATTAAACGTGGTCCGGCTGGTAGTTCTGCGAACGGGCCGTCCAGGTCCAGAGCAAAATTTTTCCGACCGCACGCCTTTCGGAACGAGGTGTCCTTGATTGGCGGTGAACCATTGATCATAGTAACTCCGGAAGTCCAGGAAGGAATGTATCATATTGCCGATCAAGCCAGAGGAGAGGCCGGCTGGCTGGGAACAGTTTCCGAACTTCCTGAAAGAACTTATGTTATTGATGAGCTTTTCATTTTTAAGCAGAGAGTTGACGCGCTTACCAATACCTTAACCAGAGAAGGGTTGTCCGCGGTAGGCATGGAAATACTTAGACGTCCGGATGGCATGGAAGTTTGGAATCGGGTAAGGTTCTGGGGACATAGCCATGGAACCCTATCAACCGCTCCGTCGTTTCAAGATAAACAGCAATTTTCGTTATTGGGTAATTCGGGTTTCCCCTACTTTATTAGAGGGATAATTAATCGTTTAGGCCGGATGGAATTTTCTATCATGTATTATGATTCGGGAATTCTGATAGAAGACGTTCCTTGGCAGATTTCTAACACTATAACCGACAATCAGGCTGAGTTTATCGCTAATCAATTAGCAGAAAAAGTCACTTGGGTTGATCAGAGACGCGTTGGCAAAGGCGCTATAGGAGGTTTTTTTGACGGTTTATTGGTTTCTGGTTTGCCGGGAGATCTGACTGTGGAGGAGATGTTAGTGTTGGGAGGGGGGTCATGAGTATTAATCCGACGCGTCACTTGCAAGTATTTTCTCCTCAAGAGTTTAGCAAGACCGGTTACTTAGTTGATGTGATTGGTTGCGGAGCTACCGGTTCGCATATAGTTTTGTCCTTAGCCAGATTGGGTATTACTAATATTCGCGTTTGGGATTTTGACACGGTTCAAGCCCACAACATTCCTAATCAAGTGTTTGGCTTGAAGGACATCAATCGTCCAAAAGTAGCGGCGATACATGATGCGGTTGCGGCGGCGACTGGTACGAGCATAGATATACGCGATGTTAGGTTTGACGGCGGCCCCGGCCAAGAATTGGGCGATATTGTGTTCCTCTTGACAGACACTATGGCCTCGCGTAGAATGATCTGGGAGAGTTCCATTAAATTTAATATAAATATTCGGTTAATGGTTGAAACGCGCTTAGGCGCTGAATCAGGTAAGATTTATACCATTAATCCTAGCCTTCTCGGTCACGTCCAGGGTTGGGAAAGCACTTTATGTGAAGATCGGGTTGCGGCTCCTAGCGCTTGTGGGGCCATTACTTCAGTCGGGCCGACAGCGGAAATCGTTTCCGGAATCGCCGTGTGGCAATTAATGGACTGGTTTAGAATCAAACAGGGAAAGGAGGTAGAGCTGCCTAATGAAGTATTTTTTTCTGTTCGGCCTTGGATGATGCTGACTCGGTATTTTAGGTAGTAGTTGTTATTATGGCAAAATCGTGTGTTGCGATTTTGTCGATGCAAACCAGTTGCAACCGATAAGGAGCAATAGCTATGGAAGACAAGGGATTCATTCTCGTTAAAGTCGGAAAATTGCCGGGCGTAATCAAGGAAGTCGGCCTGAGTGATTGCGACGGCGAGCGAACGATCGCCAAGGCGTTGAAGGGCGCTGAATTGGAAAAAGAAGAGGGGTACGAGGTTCGCGTCAATAATGACGTTGTCGCGGACGACGATGTTGCCGATTATGAATTGTCCGATGGCGATATCGTTATCCTGGTTGAGGACATCGTCGGCAATTAAAGCCGGCCTGCCTCGAAAGTACTTTTAGTAATTTATTAATCAGCCGGGTAGCTTATCCGGCTTTTTTATTTTAATAATTTTATCATCCTTTACAAATTACCAATAAGGTGCTAAGATATTAGTGTTTTAATGAAGGAACTTGATTGTATTTTTAACACAGGGGCAATTAGCTCAGTTGGTTAGAGCGTCTCGTTGACGTCGAGAAGGTCAGTGGTTCGAATCCACTATTGCCCACATAAGTACCTGCATAAAATAAAAACGGCCTAAAGCCGATTTTTTATTTTGTAAAAAAAGCGCCAAAATGGCGCTATTCTCGTATAAAGATCTTAATAGGCTGTTCATCGCGTCGTTTTTCGGTTATTGCAACAGTAAAGTAAAACCAATCAGTCTGGCTTTCTCCGACGGGCTGCCAGATTTCTTCCCCGCCTCCCCCGTCTTCTATGTTGAGACAAATTAGTTGATAAGCAACCGCTTTAACCGCTATCAGATAACTAATATCGCGATGCCTGGCTCCGGCAGATTCTTTGCCGTCGTCCCCCAAGCGGTCGTTATACCCGGGACAATTTTCCGGAGCCGGCCTTAAGAAGCCGTTTCGGAGCTCTTCAATGTATAATTGCCCATCTCCTCGGACAACCCAATGTCCGACCTTAGTGTCACGGATATCTTCCGGGATAAAGAAGGAATAGTTTCTTTTTGCCGGCAGGATTTTCCCTCTGGCAATCAGGCACGAATCGGCATAAATTTCCCAGCGCAGTTCAAATTCTAATCCTTCATTTTGATACTCGGCCGTTACGCCGTAACTCATGTCAATTTTTGCCTCAATGCGTTGGCAGGCGTCTTCCGGCGGCAAGAAGATTTTTTGGACCGGACCGAATAACCGTTCGGAATCATTTATTTTTCGTAAGTCATCATTAGTCTGATCGGCATCAGTACGATTATAAAAAATAATCGGATGAAGATTGAGGAAGGTGTAAATCTGATTTTCTGTCAAAGCCAATTGGTTGCTTTGGAAAAAACTCATCTCCTCGGCGCCGGGCAATAAGGCGGGCAATGAACAGAGCAAAAACAAGCAGACGGGCAGGGGCAGCCTTTTCATGATACGGTCTCCTCTTGGTTGTGTTTGAAAGAACTTTGTTGATAGTAGGCCTGGATGGATTTGAACCATCGACATCTACCTTATAAGGGTAGCGCTCTAACCCCTGAGCTACAGGCCCAAAACAGTTCATAAAGTTGAAAGTCCGCAAAGTCAAAAGTAAAGACCAATGCAACTAAAAGGAATACTAACAAAAAAGGGTTTATTATTCAAGTCCAAAGGTTGACTTTTTATCGGAATTAAGCTAAAATTTATCTTCTATCTAATGTATTGTATAATGTAGTTATGGATAAGGCGACGGCCAAATTGAAAAAATGGCAACGGGCGGCTCTGAGCCTGCCTGAGTTTGCCTTTGTTAAAAAATTCATTAACCAATATCCGGAAGCAAAAATCTACTTGGTTGGCGGCGCGGTGCGCGATATCCTGTTGGAGCGCGCCACTAAGGACTATGATTTTGTCATTGCCGGCGCGTCCGCTGAAAGAGTGGAAGATTTTTTTAGCCGGTTAGGCGAGGTTGATTTGGTTGGCAAAAGTTTCGGCGTATTCAAATTCGTACCCGAAGGCTTCCGGGTCGGTGATAATAACTTTGAAGCGATTGATGTCGCTTTGCCCCGCACCGAAGTCGCCGGCATGAGCGGCGGCTATAAGGATTTTGAGGTGCAGAGCGATCCGAATTTGCCGATTGAGTCTGACTTGTCGCGTCGCGATTTTACCATTAACGCTTTGGCTTGGGATTTGACGGCAGAAAAGATAATTGATGAATTTGACGGCTTACAAGACTTAAAGAACAAGACTCTTCGAGCTATCGGCGATCCGGCGCAAAGATTCCAGGAGGACTATACTCGCATGTTGCGCGGTATCCGTTTTGTCTGCCAGCTTGATTTCGTTTTAGAGCCGGCTACTTATGAAATCATAAAAGCCAAGGCGGAAAAAATAAAAACCATCGCGCCGGAAAGGATTAATGAGGAGTTTACGAAGATTATTACATCTGACAGTCCGGAAAAAGGCATCAGGTTAATGCAGGCTGTCGGTTTGCTTCAGATCCTGATTCCGGAATTGTCCGCCGCTTTCGGCGTGACGCAAAACTTGCACCATATTTATGACGTTTTTGAGCATAGCGTCCGGGCGGTTCAAGCCGGAGCCGACCGTGGCTTTAAGCTGGAAGTCCGCTTGGCCGCGCTTTTTCATGACATCGGCAAACCGCAAACCAAAGAGGGCGACGGCCCTAAATCAACTTTCTATAATCATGATATCGTTGGCGCAAAAATCGCCAAGAAAATCCTGCGTCGCCTGAATTATTCCAATGAGACTGTGGACTATGTCACTCACCTGGTTCGTTACCATATGTTTTATTACGCTTTGGATATTGTTTCCGATGCCGGCGTACGCCGCTTGTTAGCGCGTTTGGGCAAAGATCATATTGATGATTTTATCGCCGTGCGCATCTGTGATCGTTTGGGCATGGGCCGGCCCAAAGCCAAGCCCTGGAAACTCGTCCAATTGGAACGGCGATTCAAAGAAGTGCAGTTGGATCCGATTACGCCCAAAATGCTGAAGCTTAAAGGCGATGAACTTATGAAGCTTTTAGATATTATGCCGGGACCGCGCGTCGGCCTGATCTTGAATGCCTTGCTGGGCGAAGTATTGGAAGAACCGAAGAATAATGATCATGAGTATTTGGTTAAACGGGCTAGGGAATTGCAGAAATCATCTGATGGAGAATTAAAGCAACTTAATCCGGATGTGAAATTTTATGACGAAGAAAGAAAGCGGAACTTGCATCGTGTCAATCCCAGCGATGACGCTTAAAAATTAAAAAACCCGGCCGAAACCGAGTTGGGAAGGTGCCATTTATTGCTTGAAGAATTTTTCTATGCCGGCGAGGCGCCGTTCCAGGGACTGACGGATCCTCTCCTTGATTATTTTTTTAGCCTCCGTCGGCACGGTACAGCTGGGATCAATGTTTTCCGGAGGAACCATTTTGTCGGTGTAAACCTTGTAGTCGTGGACATTGAGAATATCGCAGACGTAGAGTCCTCTGAGCTGGTTAATGGCGGTGACCCAAAGAATATTGCCGGTTCTGGCGTTGGCGGCGATTTGGAAATAGTAACAGCCGATTTTAATGTCGGGATTCAGTGTTTGCTTAAGCACAATTAACTCCTTCCCTGTTTTTACAGAACAATCTTTATGTCAGATAATATTATTACAATTGGTAAAGAAAGTCAAGGCCGGCGCCTGGATCTGTTTTTGGTTGAAGAACTGGGACGGACACGATCGCAGGTTCAAAAGTTGATTAAGTCCGGAGCGATTGCGGTTAATGGCGGTCAGCCGACCGTGCATCGGTTTTTGAAAGAAAACGACTCCATTATCATTACGGAACCGGCCAAACCGGCTGATAATCCTAAAGGTGGAAAGAAGCTGGCTGTTCCCGTTGATTCTCATCGGGATGGCAAATTGCTCTGGCCCAAAATCAAGATTATTGATGATAATGACGAATATTTGATTATAGAAAAACCGGCCGGACTGTTGGTGCATCCGACCGATCAAAATGAAACCGATACGTTAATGGATTGGGTGATTGCCAAATATCCGCAAATTAAAAAAATTGGCGAAGATCCGGCGCGCGCCGGCATTGTTCATCGTTTGGATCGCGAAGTGTCCGGATTGATGGTTATACCGAAAACCCAAGACGCGTTTGATTACTTTAAAAAACTGTTTAAGACCAGGCAATTGACCAAGAAATATCTGGCCCTGGTTTATGGCCGAGTCGGTCAGGATGCGGGCGAGATTAACTTCCGCATCGGCCGGGGTAAATCCGGCGAAGGCAAATTCGCCGCTTTTCCTGTCGCCGCCGAAGCCGGTAAAGTCGCCAAGACATTGTTTACCGTTAAGCAGAGGTTCAATAATTATACCTTGTTGGAATTGGAGATTTTGACCGGCCGCACTCACCAGATTCGCGTACATCTTTTTGCTTTAGGCCATCCGATCGTCGGCGATAATCTTTATCGCAATAATCGCCTGAAAGAAAAACTTAGGCCGGGACGGGTATTTTTGCACGCTTACTATTTGGGTTTTAAGAATCAGCAAACTGAAGAAAAGATTTATCAATCCGAATTGCCGGCAGAATTGGCGCAAATATTGAAAAAATTGAAATAATTAAAATCAATATTTTATAAAGAACATCATTATTTTATATTAGTGATGTTTTTTTATTTTTTGTTCTATTTCGCGGGGTTGGTCTAAAAATTAGGCGATTAAGCGAACTCGCATTAACAAACTTGGCTATAGCCTTGTGGCAAGCTCTGATGCTTGGCATCGGGGTAAATCCTTGGCGCTTGACAAAAATCATTAGTTGTGATATACTGGAATATCCGATATGAAACGGATGAAGATTAGTTGATTATTGTTTTTTCATTTTAATTTGCCGGCAGATGGTAGTAGAAAGTTTTTCTATTGCCGTTTGCCGGTAAAATGACTCCACCAACCCGGCAGATCCTTTGGGATCGGAGTCAGAAAGACGGTTATGGACAAGCGCGATCAGATGATTTTGGCAGTGGCCAGCGCGGCTCACGAGGATTGGCGGGCGCAGTATCGAGCCGCTAATGGCGACAAACCGCGAGTGAAGAAAACCAAGGACCCGGCCTTTAACGCGCGCGGCATTACGGAGGTGGACATCGCCTCCTTATCTTACGAAGAATTGCCGACCGACTGGCAAGCCGAAAACAAGGCCGGCGCCGAAGTTGCAGTGGACTGCATCCTGGTCGCGGTTGATCAGGGTCGAGCCTTGGATGATAACTTCATTATTGAGGACTTTATTGAAGAAGCCGCCGCCGTCCAGCACGAGAAGTGGCTGGAGAGAAACGGCGCCTGGGCACCGGAAAGCCAGAAGCTCCCCTACGCCGATTTGAGCGAGGAGGAAAAGGAGAAAGACCGTTTCTTCGTCCGGTGCGCTATTGAAGCGTTGTAAGCATTTGAAGCGCTATAAAGCATCAAAGCACCGTGATTTTTAGTCCCTTTAGGGGCGTTGACTGTTTAGTCGGCGCCCCGTTTTTTAAAACCTACTCCGTCGCTTGCCAGGGATCATCCGGTTGGCGGCGTTTTTTGTTTGATTAGGGTTTTCAGGTAATGGTTCAAATCAATTTTCCTGGCGGAGAATTTCATGGTTTCATACAGCGCCTTAAGCGCCAATCTAATGCTGTCGTTTTTTATCTTAACCACGATTTTTTTCTCAAAGTTTATCAAAACCACTTCCTTGTCCAGGATTAAAATATCCATATCAAAATCAATCAGTCCGTCGCTGACCAAATACATTACAGTCAGACGGTTTTCATAGGTCTTTAACAAATAAAGCGGCAGATCACTAAAGTATTCCAACGAGCTCTCTCCGGCGACGCCTTCAATGATTATTTTTTTCTGTTTGAATTGATTTTGGATGTCGTTTAAATAACCGTAGCTTAAGGATTTTTGCGCTTTGACCGATTTGTTGCCTTGGATGGCATAGACGCGGCTGTTTTTGTTGATTTTCAACGACTGGCGATAGGCATTCAGAACCGCCGCCTGGCTTTTAAAAATCTCCACGCCGATATCCGGCAGATTAATCAGCGCCCGGGAAAGCGTCAGATTGAAAAAGCCGTACAGCGAATTTATTTTTTCCGCCAAATTGTTTTCATCGGCCAGCCGCCATTCAAAGTGGCCGCCGATTTTTGTTTTTTTGATTATCCCCCGCTCTAACAGTTTGTTCAATAGGAAGTTAACCGTCGTTCTTTTGACTTCGGTTTTACGGGAGATTGCGGTCGGCGTTAATCTTTTCTCGCCGCCAAGCGCTTGAATAATTTTTATTTCCCCCGGCTGAAGTTCCAGAAAAGACGGGGTGTTTTTGTGTTTCATATATTAGCATCATACAAAATGACAAGATTATTGTCAAAAATAATAAGTAATTTTGTTTAAAATTAGAGCAAAAATTAAATTGGCTTGATTTTATTAGATTAATGGCTACTGGTCAATTATACTTCAGGTTAGATAACAGATAAACGGCGAATATATGGAAAATAAAGAACAAAAATGGCAAAGCGTTTGCGTCATGGGCGCTTGTCCGGAATTTCTGCCAACTAAGGAGGGTATAAAGCTTAGAAATTCCAACCAACCGGAAAAAGTTGTTGACTTTTCTCAAGAAGAATGGCGGGAATTGCGGGAAGCGTTTATAGAGAAGAGAATTTAGTTTTTTACAAGATAAGCAAGAGATAAGAACAATAGGGAAGGAATAGATAAATCATGCCGGAGCAAAAGCTTTGCGATATGCTTGATAAGGTTTTAAAGAAAGCCGAGGCAGATAAACGCCGCCAACAATTGCAAGATAATATTCGCGCAAAAAAAGAAATTAGCCGGTTGATAAATCCGGAAATTAAAGCTATCATTGACGGCTTGCCGGAAGCGTTAACAGCCAAGGCAAAACTTGGCGAGAATGGGATTGATTATGTGATATTAGGAGATAGACGCGGTTATCTTGACAAGTTGTCATGCAGGCAAGAGTTTAACGAGCTGACTCCCATAATTAATTTATTTAAATTTTGTCAGAGGAACGGCTTGAAGCTTAAAGTGGATACGAATTATTATCCTTATCTTAATTGCGTCGCTGTATTAAGGATTAATTGGTAGTTAGCAGTCGGAAAGGGAATATAATCATGTTTATGCGCGCCACTAATGAATATAGTAGAGCATTAAGTGAAAATGAATTCCAATTTGTACAAAAAGACCTCGGAATTATCCGAGGTCTTTTATTTTTTTATTTTAGTTATTTGCCATAAACCATAAGCTATACACCATGTCTCTACATCATGCCGCCGTAACCGCCCATGCCTCCGCCCATCCCGGTTGCCGGAGCGCCGCAAGAACAATTATCCTTGGCCGGCAAATCGGTAACCGCGCATTCGGTGGTGAGAATCATGGCCGCGGCCGAAGCGGCGTTCTGCAACGCCGAACGGACGACTTTGGTCGGATCCACAATGCCGGCAATGATTAAATCTTCGCATTTGCCGGTCAGGGCGTTGTAGCCCATATTATTATCCAGTTTTTTGACCTCTTCCACAATCACATCGCCTTTGTCGCCCGAATTGTTGGCAATCTGTTTCAACGGCTCTTCAATGGCTTTGGCCAGTATTTCAATGCCGATTTTTTCGTCGCCTTTGACTTCCAAATTATTGAGCGCTTTGGCCACGCGAATCAAAGCGGTGCCGCCGCCGACCACTACGCCCTCCTCAATGGCGGCTTTAGTGGCGGCTAAGGCGTCCTCAATGCGGAGCTTCTTTTCTTTCATTTCCGTTTCGGTAGCGGCGCCGACTTTAATGACGGCCACGCCGCCGGACAGTTTAGCCAGGCGTTCGCGCAGTTTTTCCTTGTCAAAATCCGAATCGGACAATTCTATTTCTTTATTGATTTGATTGATGCGTTTTTCAATTTCTTCCTTTTCACCTTTGCCCCCGACGATGGTGGTATTGTCTTTGGTGGCGATAACTTTGGCGGCATGGCCTAAGGAATCCGGCTCGGTGTTTTCCAGTTTTAAGCCGACTTCATCGCTAATGACGCGTCCGCCGGTTACAACGGCGATATCGTTTAGCATTTCCTTGCGACGATCGCCGAATCCCGGCGCTTTGACCGCTAAAACATTGAAAGCGCCGCGCAGTTTGTTGACCACGAAAGTCGCCAAGGCCTCGCCGTCAACATCATCGGCGATGATTACCAAATCTTTGCGTCCGGTTTGCGCCAGCTTCTCCAGCAAGGGCAGGATGCTTTGCAAAGAAGAGACTTTTTTGTCGGTAATCAGCACTGGCACATCGGCGTACTCCGCTTCCATGCGCTCGGCATTGGTGATCATATAATGGGAAACATAACCCTTGTCAAATTGCATGCCTTTGACGATTTCCTTTTCCACGCCGAAGGATTGACCCTCTTCCACGGTTACCACGCCTTCATTGCCCACTTCGCCCAAGACATCGGCGATGATTTGCCCGATGGCTTCGTCATTGGCGGAAATGGCGGCGACTTGGCGTTTTTCTTCAGCCGAGGAAATCGGTTTGCTGATTCTTTTCAGTTCATTAACCAAAGCGATCACGCCTTTTTCAATGCCATGCCGCAGAATAATCGGGTTGGCTCCGGCCGCGACGTTTCTTAGGCCTTCGCTGACAATCGCCTGCGCCAAGACCGTGGCGGTGGTGGTGCCGTCGCCGGCCACATCGTTGGTTTTGCTGGCGACTTCCTTGATCAGTTCCGCGCCCATGTTTTCAAACTTGTCTTCCAGTTCAATTTCTTTGGCGATAGTCACGCCGTCGTTGACGATTTGCGGCGCGCCATAACCTTTGTCCAAAACTACATTGCGTCCTTTGGGGCCTAAAGTGGTCTTAACGGCATTGGCTAATTGGTCTATGCCGGATTTCAATTTAATGCGGGCATCTTCATTGAACAGTATTTGTTTGGCCATAGAATTTTTAGTAAAAAATTAATAATCAAATTACAAAATACAATAATCAAAAGATATAAATCTATTCAATCACTGCCAGCACGTCTTCCGCTGACAGGATTTTGTATTCTTTATCATCAACCTTTATTTCATCTCCGGCGTATTTGCCGCAGATTATTCTGTTGCCCGGTTTCAGTCCGAGCTTAGATACTTTTTCGCCTTCGCCGATGGCGATGACTTCGCCCTCCGCTTTCTTTTCTTTGGCCGTATCCGGCAAGATAATGCCCGATTTGGTCATTTCCTCTTCTTTAATGGAGGCAACCAGTACGCGGTCGCCTAACGGTTTAATGTTCATATGATTTTTTTATTAATAATTTTAGTCAATTGTCGCTTAAATTATATTGTCGCTTAAATTATGTTGATGATTTTTTCCGATTAGCACTCATAATGTAAGAGCGCTAACTGCTTAACTGAGGGTATTGTAAGAGATAGACGGCTCTTTGTCAAGGGTTTTTTAGGTTGCGTTTAGAGTGGTTTTCTGGTATAATCAAACAGGTAAAAATAACAATAACTGCCAAGTATATTAAGAAACAATGGGACAAACTAATAACGCGGTTATTAGCTTTTTTGTTAAGAGGCCTGCTTAAGTCAGGCGAGTTTTCGGTTTGGTCGGGGAGACGTTTGGCGATAGTCTTAAAGCCGGTGACGCAGTTGATTTTTAAGTCTGTCACCTTGCCCCTGTACGGCAGGTATCTGTGGCTGAAATCGCAGTTGGCCAAGAATGCTTCGCAGCGAACCGATAAATTTTTATTGCTTTTGACTAATCGTTATCTGTACCATGTTCTTCTGGTGTTGCTGGGTGTCGGCGTGGTTACTTCCAACCTGCTGGCCTATGAGAATAAGGAGGATTACGGACAAAACGCTCTGGTTTATAAATTAGCCGGCCTAAGCGATATTGAGATTATAGAAGATTCCAATAATATTTTTGAGGATACCAAAGTTTACAATTATCAAGATCAGGGATTATATGTGCAAGGCAATTTTTATTCTGACAGCCAAGGCGTTGATCAGGATAATATTTTTACCGATCAGGCGATGGTCCAAGGAGATTTGGCTTTAATCAAACCGGTTGTTTCTACCGATGAAGCCAAAAATACAGTCGGAGTTATTCAGGAGTACGAGGTGGTCCAAGGCGATTCTATCGGCAAGATCGCATCCAGATTCGGCGTATCAGTCAACACGATTTTGTGGGCGAATAATTTATCTTTCTCGTCCTATGTTAAGCCGGGACAAAAATTGATCGTCCCGTCAATGAGCGGCGTAGTTTATAAAGTGGTCAAAGGCGATACGGTTTCCAAAATCGCCAAAAAGTACGGCATACCCGAAGCTAAGATTGTTGAGGCTAACGCTTTGAACGAGGATAGCTTGACTATTGGCAAACTGGTCATCGTGCCCGGCGCCAAGATTATTGAAACGGCCAAGCCGCGCGTCGTAGCCGCCGCCGCCGTACCGGCTCGTACTGCCGCCGATAATAATGTGGTAGTGCAAGGCACCGGTCGCATGAGTTGGCCTAACGGCTGTTATCGCATTTCGCAATATTATAAGGGCTGGATTCATACCGGACTAGATATCGCCTGTCCGTGGGGTACGCCGCTTCGAGCCGCCGACTCGGGTACGGTTACTCGCGTCCAATATGGCAGAACCGGTTACGGTTATAATGTGATTATTAATCATGGCGGAGGCATTCAAACGCTTTATGGCCATATGAGCAGGATTGATGTGGTAGTCGGCCAGAGCGTTGAGAAAGGCGAAGTAATCGGCGCCGAAGGTTCTACCGGACGTTCCACCGGACCCCATTTGCATTTTGAAGTGCGCATTAACGGCACGCAAGTCAATCCTTTGGGCTATATTCGCTAAGTTGTTATTTTAGGAGTTATCATAGACAACCACTTGACAACTTAAAGTTAATCTGCTAATATTGGATATTCAATATAGAACTTTAAAGTATAATTGATCTAACCGCAAAACAAGAAGGAGATGATCATGGCAATTCAGATTTTGTGCATTGGTTGCAATCGGCTGTTTGTAATGACACCGGCCAATACTTTTTATGCTCCCATTACCGATGGCAAGCATATGGAAGCAATCAGCTTGAAAGTTTCTTGCCCGCATTGCCAACGAGAAAACTCCGCGGAGCTTCATGCGCCCAAGCCGAATGATCGGGAACATGACGGAATCAAGCGGAAGTATGTTGGCGAACTCAGTTGTGCCGGTCGATTTACTCCCGCTTCGGCGCCGGATCTTGGCAAACCCCAGCAGGAGAACCGGTCGTCCGACCTATCGGCTGCCGCAGTGGAGGGGCAAAAAGATGCGCCCCCAGTCAAAGAGGATACAGCGCATCGAGCGGGTTGGTTTGGCTGGCTGGTTGGCCCGGAAAGATGAATTATTTTTGAACAAACAAGCCGCTCTGAGTTAGAGCGGCTTTTGTGTTTATTACGGTTATTCCTGCGGTCGGTACTGCAGAGCCTCGGCCAGGTGTTCGCATTTTAGCTCTTCGCTGGCTTCCAGGTCGGCGATAGTGCGGGAGATTTTGAGGAGGCGGAAATAAACGCGCGGCGATAAGCGCAATTTTTCTACGGCTTGGCGGATAAGTCGCCGGCCCGCTTCATCAATTAAGCAGTAGGTGTTAACCTGTTCGGAAGACATTTCGCTATTGGCGAATATTTTTTCTTTTTTGAATCTTTGCAGTTGTATGTTTCGCGCTTGCTGAACGCGTTCGCGTACCGTGATTGACGGCTCGCCGTTGCCTGCGCCGGATAATTCCTCAAATTTTATTCGCGGCACTTCCAGGTGCAAATCAATCCTGTCCAACAGCGGTCCGGAAGCGCGTTTTTTATAGCGCAGGATTTCGGCGGCGGAGCAAGTACATTCTTTTTCCGGATCGGTCAGGTAGCCGCAAGGACAGGGGTTAAGAGCGGCTGTCAGAATGAACTTGGCGGGAAAGCGCAAGGTGCCGGCGGCACGGGAAACATTGATTACTCCGTCTTCCAGCGGTTGGCGCAGATTTTCCAAAACGGTTTTAGGGAACTCCAGGAATTCATCCAGAAACAATACGCCGCGATGTGCCAAAGAGATTTCTCCCGGTCGCGGCCAAGCGCCGCCGCCCACCAGTGATACGCCGGAAGCGGTATGATGGGGGGCGCGGAAAGGCCGTAAAGTAATAAGCGGCTGATCAGCCGGCAAAAGCCCGGCGGCGGAATAGATTTTAGTTACTTCCAGGCTTTCTTCTTGGGTCATCTGCGGCAAGATTGAAGGCAGAGCTTTAGCCAACATGGTTTTGCCCGAGCCGGGCGGGCCGGACATGAGGATGTTGTGATTGCCGGCCGCGGCTATTTCCAGCGCGCGTTTGGCTGAATTTTGCCCGCGGACATGTCTTAAATCTATCGGGAAATTTATTTCTTCAATTTCTTGTTGCCAATCCTCGCAAGGTTCAATCAATTCTGCGCCGGCTAAATGTTTAGCTAATTGTGCCAGATTTTTGACCGGATAAATATTCAGACCGTTGATCAATGATGCTTCTTTGGCATTGGCTGTCGGCACAAATAAATTATTAATGCCGGTTTGTTTGGCGAATAGAGCGATAGACAATATCCCGGACACCGGGCGCACTTCGCCGCTTAAGGCCAGCTCGCCGGCAAAAAGCGAAGAGGCAAAATCAGCCAGCTTGATTTGCTCGTTTAAAATCATGGCGGCTACGGCCAGGGGCAGATCATAGTGCGTACCGCCTTTGCGCAAATCGGCCGGCGCCAGATTGAAAGTGACGTTGCCGCGCGGAAATTCAAAACCGGAGTTTTTGATGGCGCTACGGACGCGGCTTTTACTCTCATCCACGGCCTTATCGGGCAAACCAACAATAAAAACCCCCGGGTTACCGTAGGGGCTGTTATCCGCTTCCACTTCCACCGGCTCGCATTCTAATCCAACAATCGCCGCCGATAGGACCTTTGATGGCATAATTTAATCAATTAAATAGAAACTTTAATAAATTATACCATTTATGTTGGCCGAGCTCAAAGTTACTGAATCGGAGGCGAGGCGTTAATGCCGCTTCCCCTTGACTTTTCATGGTAAATAAGTTATGATTTTAGAGTAAATTATCAAGCATATATTAAAAACTATGGCAAAATTAAATGTTAAGCAGGATTGGCATGAGCAGGTTTTACCGCTTCTTAAGGCAGGCGTAACCGTCAAAGTCCATCAAATCATCAAAGAAAAAAATACTAAGGGTGAGGAAAAGCAACGCGTCCAGATTTTTGAAGGCATCATCTTGGGCCGTCACGGCGGCCAGGGGAAAAGCGCCACCATTACAGTGCGCAAGGTTGCTTCCGGCGGTATCGGCGTAGAGAGGATTTTTCCTATCTGGTCCCCGGCCATTTCCAAGATTGAAGCGACTAAAATCGCCGAAGTGCGTCGCGCCAAATTATCTTATATCAAAGGGTATAAGAAGAAGTTATCGGAAAAACAGGTTAAATAAACCATCAAGCATTAAGCCCGAGCAATCGGGTTTTTGTGCGGACGTGGCGGAATTTGGTATACGCGCAGCCTTGAGGTGGCTGTGGTCGCAAGGCCTTGGAGGTTCAAGTCCTCTCGTCCGCATTAATAATCTAAATTTATGGCCCCCAGAATTTTTATTATTCATGGCTGGGACGGTTCGCCGCAGGGTTGCTGGCTGCCTTGGTTAAAGGAAAGACTGGAGCAACAAGGGGTTGCTGTTCAAGTCCCGACAATGCCTCAGCCGGAAAATCCCGTAATAGCCGATTGGGTTAATCAGCTTGCCAGCATTGTCGGTGAGCCGGATAAAGAAACTTATTTTGTCGGACATAGCATCGGTTGCCAAACCATATTGCGTTATGTTGAGCAATCACAGAAGCCGATCGGCGGCATAGTCTGTGTGGCCGGTTGGTTCAGGTTGCCGCACCTCGCCACCGCTGAAGAAAAAAGGATTGCTCGGCCTTGGCTGGAAACTCCGATGGATTTTGATAAGATTAGACAGCGAGCCGGAAAGATTATTGCTATTTTTTCCGACAATGATCCGGACGTTGATTTGGGAGATAAAGAGCTGTTTGAGAAAAACTTAAACGCCAAAACGATCATAGAACATGGCAAGGGTCATTTCAGCGATGATGCTGGAGTTACGGAATTACCGTCGGCGCTGGCGGTCGTAGAAGAATTAATCGAGAAGAAGTAATTTTACTTAAAATCAGCACGCCTAGCTCAATTGGTTAGAGCATCTCGTTTACGTCGAGAGGGTTAGGGGTTCGAGTCCCTTGGCGTGCACAGGTAAATTAAATAAAGTAGTAATATTTATAAATTTTTTGTTTGTCTGAGGGACTCGAACAGGTTGGAAGCGAGCCAGCGACGAGAGTCGCGCAGTGAGCGCCGATGGATGCGACCCTGGGAGCATTCAGCGCCAACCCTGGACAAGCGTCGCGAGAGCGATGCGCGTAAAGTCCCTTGGCGTGCATCAAAACTAATTAAAATTTATGCTGGTCAGAATTTTAATCGGATTAATCGTTATTGGCGTAGGATTTTTTATGGTTTGGAAACCAAGGTTCTTTTATGATTTTATGGGCCATCAAATGTGGGCGGAAAAGATTTTTGGCATCCATGAAGATGAGTTAGCTTACAAGGTTATCGGCATGATTGTGATTTTTGTCGGCGCCCTGATTGCCACGGATTTGATCTATGGTTTGCTGGCTTGGTTCTTTTCGCCGGTTGTTAAGGGTTTAAAGTAATATAAGGGCTCGTAGTTCAGTTGGTTAGAACGCCGCATTTGCAATGCGGAGGTCAGCGGTTCGACTCCGCTCGAGTCCACCATATGTTTTTATTAGAACCGCATTTTTTTGACATTTTCGGGGCGATAGGATTTATTTACATCCTTATTCTCGCTCTGTTCGGATTATTTGGTAAACGTATTCCCAGATGGGCGTTTTTTATCCTTTTATTGATGGGCATTGCCGGCGCGCTCTTGGATATTCTGGTGGTTTATATGTTTTATTTTAAACAATTATTATAAGGGGACGGCTTCGGCTGATAAGGATGAGGTTCAATCATTAAAATTAAAAAACGGGTTTTAGCCCCGTTTTTTATTTATCTGATGCCTATTCGGTGTTATAATTAATTTATATGAAAAATGTTTTATTAACGCTGGTTGCCTTGTTATTTTTGAGCGGTTGTGTCGCTGGTATAAAACCGGCAAGTGTTTCCACAATTAACCTTAAATATATGATTAAACTCACTTCTCCGCAATTTGAGCCAGGCGATGTTTTGCCGTCTGAGTTCACTTGCGACGGCCGAGGGATTAGTCCGGAATTACACATTGCCGACGTACCGGCGGAAGCCAAAAGCTTAGCCCTCATGCTTGACGATCCGGATGCTCTCTCCGGCACATTTACCCATTGGATTGTTTACGGTCTTGATCCCGGCCTAACAGTCATAAAAGAGGATGATTTACCGGCCGAGGCGGTAATCGGCATAAACAGCGGCGGCCGTCAATCATATTTTCCGCCCTGTCCGCCCTCCGGCAGCCACCGTTATGTCTTTCATGTTTACGCCCTGGATAAAAAGATTAATTTTGTTTCCGCCCCCGATCGCCGGCAAATTGACGAGGCTATAAATAGCACCTTGATTGATTCGGGAGAATTAGTGACCGTTTATAGCCGTAAAAATTAAAAAATCTCCGCCGATTAGCGGAGATTTTGATTATAGCTTGCTGATGAATTCCAGGATTTTTTCTCTTATTTTTTTGCCTTTGGGCAGTTGCGCATAATGGTGGCCGAATTTATATTTGAAAATGTCAGTTCTGATTTCGCCTAGTAGCGCCCGGTATACTTCGCAAGCCACATATTTGGCCGCCACATTGAATCTTCCGTCCGTTTCCAAACGACGGACTGAGACGTAGATTTTGGGGCGTTTGAGTATTTTATAAACGCCGTGTTTTTTGACGCGCTTGATATATTCGTGGTCCTCGGCCAGTTTAAGCGATTCGTCAAAGCCGCCGACACGGTCATGCAAGGCCTTTTTAATCAAAATGCAGAATCCCGGCGCGTGCGGATAAAAATATTGGGTTAGTTGGATATAGGCATTAGCCATATCATGCAGGATAGCGTCAATGATTTTGTCGCTTAAAGGGATGACGGCGCAAGAAGCGACGTCAACTTTTTTTTCTTCCGCTTCTTCAATCAGGAATTTTAAGAATTTGCCGGACAAAAAAACATCGGCATCCAAAAATAGCAGCCATTCGCCGGCGGCGATAGCCGCGCCATGGTTGCGGCCGGCGGCCGGCATACCGCCTTTAACGATTCGGCAACCGTAATCCTGGGCGATTTCTATGGTTTTGTCAGTGGAGCCAGCGTCGGAAATGATTATTTCGTAATCAGTGAACTCTTGGTCTTTGATTGATTCCAATAAATCAGGCAAAGTTTTTTCTTCATTCAGGGTCGGGATGATGATGGATATTTTTGGCATATTTTCTACCTATTAAGTATAGTTGATTATTGCCTGCCGGTCAATGCCCGTGTTATAATATAAAATATTATAAATAAATTAAAAAAATGAGGAGGGGCTTGTTTGCTGTATTTTTTTTAATCCTGGCGATAGTCGTAGGCGCCGGATTTTTTATTTTTTCTTTCAGCGCTGCGTCGTGGGCGGCTGACGGTCAGATCGTTGTTCAACATAATGGCGTGATGGCTTCAAACAGCGCTTGGACTTACCTAGGCGTTGAACAAAGTTCTGCAGAATATTTGATCCTAAAACAGTCATCATCAACCTTAACTTCTCCATTGATTGATTTGAGCGATTGCCAGACGGCACGATTGGACTATCAGGCTCGGACTTACGGCGGCGTAACTTCCAGTAGCGCTACAATCGTTGTCTCTGTTTTTAATTCCGGTTCCTGGAAAGAAACCGACTGGAATGAACCGGCAGATAATGTTTTATCAGCGCAACCGATAATTGATTTAAGTTCTTACTGCGGTTCTCAGGTCAGATTGATGTTCAGTACGCCCGAAGCTACCGGCAGCAAGGGCGTTGGCTTAGATGAAATTGCCATTACTAAGGCCGCCGGCAATAACCCGCCGACCGCCTCGGCCACTTCCACTAAAATTACAGCCGAGACAGGAGAAGAAATAGAATTTTCTGATGATGGATCAACCGATCCGGACGGCGATGCCTTGATTGATTGGCTATGGGATTTTGGCCAGCAACTGATCAAACATGGCGTTAATGTCAGCCAGAGCTTTTCAACATCCGGAAGCTATGCGGTCAATTATTATGTAGTGGATAGCGAGGGAGCCACTTCTTCTCCTGCGGTTTTAAGCTTATTCATTACCAATCCCGTCGGCACTACTACGCCCACCACTACGCCCACTACCACTTCGGCGCTAACGCCGCAAATCGGCGATGTGGTGATTAATGAAGTCTATCCCGCTCCCAATACGGGCGAAGAAGAGTGGATAGAATTGTTTAATCCCGCTACCTCAACTTGGGATTTGTCCGATTTAATGCTGTTTAATATTGACGGCGAAAAATTCGTTACCACTACTTTAAGCGGCAGCATGTCGCCCGGGCAATATTTAGTGATTAACGACGTCGTCGGCAGTTTGAATAATGGCGGTGACACGATTATTTTACGTTCGGTTGGCCAGGCCTTAGATCAGACGGTTTATGGCGATTATTCCAATAAAAAGGGCGAAGCCTGGGCGCGCAATAGCGGCGGCACCTTTGAGGAAACAATTACTCCGACTAAAGGAGCGATGAATATCATAACGCCCAAGCCTGTTGTTAGCGGGTCAAGCGGCGGATCGTCTTATACCGGTTATCAGTCAGATAATAGCGAGGCGACCAGCTCGGACACCTCCACCGCCCCGGTCGTTCAAGAAGATTATTACGGCAAGATAATAATTAACGAACTGTTTCCTCATCCGGCTACGGGCGCTAGTGACGAGTTTATTGAATTGAAAAATATTTCTACCACTACGATTGATTTGAACGGTTTTTATTTGACTGATAATACCAATAAGAAACATTATCTGCGCGCCGCTTCCCCCGCTTTGCAGATTTTGCCTCAAGGATTCATTGCCATTAAACGCGCCTCCACATCCATTGCTTTAAATGATACGGGTTTTGAAACGACTAATCTGTTTTCTCCGTCGGGAGAACTGTTGGATCGGGTAAGCTATACGGCCAAGCAGAGCGAGGGTTCGGCTTATGCCAGAACTGATAACGGCGAATGGCTTTGGACAGCTCAGCCGACGCCGGGAGCGGATAATCTTTTTCCTGGCAGCAGTTTAAGCCAGGAACAAACGGTTGAAGTTTTAAATACCATTAAAGCGGCGACCAAAAAAGCCGCCGGCGTTTCCGGCGTGTTACATCGGGTAACTATGGAAGAACTGAGCGGTTTGGGCGTTGGTGATCGCGTACAAGTTTCCGGCGTAGTGTCGGTAGAACCCGGAGTGTTGGGCACGCAGATATTCTATTTGGCCGGTTCCGGCATCCAAGTTTATTGCAACAAGAAAGATTTTCCCGAATTGAAGATTGGTGATCGGGCAGAGGTTATCGGAGAGATATCGGAGGCGGCCGGCGAGAGAAGAATAAAGATAAAAACTCGCGCTGACATCAAATACTTGTCCAGCGAAGCCGAACCCCAGCCCCATAAGATTGACATCATAGAATTAGAAGACAATATCGGTTCATTGGTAAAAATAACGGGAGAATTATTGGAGATAAAGGGCCGTAATGCTTTTATTGATGACAGTAGCGGTGAAGCCAAGATATATCTTAAAACTCAAATTGACGTTAAGGAAATAAATTGGCAGACCGGCGATAAAATAACGGTCGTCGGCATTGCCTCATTGACCGCTTCCGGGGCTCGGCTGTTGCCGCGTACTGCTAAAGATATCGCCGTGATCGGCGGTCAAGTTGAGGGAGCTTATGAAGTTGGAGATAAAACGCCATTTATCGGATCATCCCTAAGTTATGCCATCGCCCTAATAGTTTTTTTAGCGGTGCTGGCCGGTTGGTTGGGTTATAGGCTGAGACTGCAAAATAAACAGTGAATTTTAAAAGCCTGTCGAAAAATTTCGACAGGCCTGGGTGCTTAAGCGTTTGCCAGTTGGAATAGCCGTACGGCTTTTTTCAGGTAGTCTTGGGACATTTGCCAATCAATCGGATCAATCATACTGCCGCTGGGGCGTAATCGGCTTTGGGCGTCAATGCTTAGCCGGAGATATTTTTTAATCAGGAGACTGATCAGCTCTATCGTTTCCGGTCCCAAGCCGCCGGCCACCACCAATCCCAGATCCGGACGTTGCTCGGACAACTTATCCAAAAACGGTTCCAGGAATGGAGGAGAAAGCAGTCTTCCTTGACCCATGCTTCTGTCTAATAAAATGTAGTCAAGCGCCGAGTCGTATAATTTTAATTTTTCCAGTAGTTTGTCGGGCCGTTCCTCTATGGCGCTAAAGGCGAAGGTGCCGATCTGCAAGATAATTTTCAGATGAGGGTAAATCCTTTTAAAATCTCTAACCAGCTCATGGTCAGGCCAAATCATATCAAGCTGTAAGGCCTGCATCTGCGGTCCGCCCCAAAGTACAACCTCTTCAAAATCACTAGCCGTTTCGCGCCAGGAATGAGATTCATAATCGGCGAAGTGCAGAGTATTAAAAGCTAAGGGATGAGACAGGAAAATATCAGAGATTTTATCTTTGGCCGGAAAAACTTTGTCATAGCGAGTCGGCAGACCGCGCAGGGTTTTATGGCTCATCATGACCCCGACGCCCAAGCGATGCGACGGCGGTGTTTCCGCATAGGCCCGACCCATTACCGCCAGCATCGTTTCGGTTTGCTGGCGATCGGTAAAATCGGTGATGCTAATATAAGGAACTGGCATTCTATTTCCCTCCCGGTTTGTTAAGGTTCTATCGTGATCCATTGAATAATTAAGCTTAACAAAAGAAAACAGTTTTGTCAATGGGTTATCAAATATAAAACCGGCCAAGTTATTGATCTTGGCTGGTTTTATATTGTTTATTCCGCTGAGCTTTCTTCAGCCGTGCTTGTTTCTTCGCTAATTTCTTCAGCTGGTCGGGCTTCAGTCAATTCTTCGGTTATAGGCGTCTCTTCCAATAGCGGGGTTTCTTCCGGTTTTATTTCCGCCGGCTCTGCCTCGTCTTCAGCAGCCTTATTTTTTCTAGTTTTCTTTTTCTTTTCAGCCGGAGCTTCCGTTGCGGTTTTTTCCTCTGTTGCGACAATAGTTCCTGCTTTCGGAGTTTCTGCCGTCGCTTCGCCGGTCGTTGCGCTTTCAGCTGTTTCCGCGGCTTTTTCCGGATTATATTTTTCTCCGCCGTCAGAGATGATGTCTATTTTCCAGCCGGTTAATTTGGAAGCCAAGCGGACGTTTTGGCCGCCGCGACCGATCGCCAAAGACAATTGGTCTTCCCTTACCTTGACCTTAGCTATGCGGCTGGCCCCGTCAACGATGACATCATTGACTTTGGCCGGCGATAAGGAATTGGTGATGAACTTGGCCGGATCGGCGTCGTAAAGAATGATGTCAACCTTCTCCCCGGACAGTTCGCTGATGATAGTTTGGATTCTGGATCCGCGTTGTCCGACACAGGCGCCGATCGGGTCAATATTTTCTTCGGTGGAAGCGATAGCGACCTTGGTTCGACTGCCGGCCTCGCGAGCCAATGACTTGATTTCCACAGCGCCGGTGGCGATTTCCGGAATTTCTTCCTCAAAGATTCCCTTGACTACGGCAACGTCGGCGCGGGAGACGATCATCATTGATCCTCTTAGGCCCTGGTCAACCGTTTTCAAGTAGAATTTCAGGCGATTGCCGATATTGTAGCGTTCACGTTCAACTTGCTCCTCCGGCGGCATAATGGCGGCAGTATGCCCTAAGTCCACAAAAACATTCTGGCCTTCGCGGCGTTGAATGGTGCCAGTAACAATGGTGTGCTCCAGGCTTTTGAACTCCTCAAATATTTTCAGACGCTCTTCCTCGCGTAATTTTTGGATAATGACTTGTTTGGCGGTCTGCGCGGCCATACGGCCGAATTCTCCCGGCACTTCCAGGGGTGTGACGATTTCATCGCCGATTTTAGCGTCGGGTTTTTCTATCAGAGCGTCCTTGATTTGGATTTCTGTTTTGGGGTTGAATCTTTTTTCCTGCTCTTCAGCGGTCAATTCCACTTCTTCGGCCAAGAAAGATTTCATTGCTGTTTTTTCCTGCTGTTCTTTTTCCGGAGCGGCGGTTTCCTGCTCTTCGCGCTCCTGTTTTTCTTTCAGGGCGGCGGCAAAGGCGGCGGCAAACGAGGCGCCGGCCTCTTCCTTGGTTTTTTTCTTTTTTTCAGTTTTGGCTTCTTTGGCTTCGGTTTCTTCCGCTTCCGACAATTCCTCTTCCGCGCCTTCTTCCGGCTCGTCCTCGACCACGGTTTTAATATCAAAAGCCTTGACCTCTCCTGTTTTAGGATCAAACTCAGTAATGATATTCTGCAATTTATTGCCGAAATCCTTACGATAGGCGGCGGCTAAAGCCGCTTCAATGGCGCGAAGCACGACCGCTTCGTCCAAATTTTTTTCCTGGCAGATTTGTTGGATGGCTGCCTGGATTGGTGATTGTGACATAGTATTTTGGTTTAATAGCTTGTAAAAAATGACAGCCGGATAGGGCTGTCATTAATCATCTGTAACCAGTATAGCATAGCCGGTTTTATTTGTCAAGAGCCGGATAAAATAAAACGCCGCAGTGGTTTTTCTGCGGCGATCCAATGTCCTGACAGCTTAAGGTTGCTGTTGCTTATCGGGCTTAAGCAATCCCATCCCAGCCAATTTTTGAGCCAAGGTGTAAATTTTCTTCAAACCTTCCCTGTCAGCATCCGGTCGCGTAGCTTCTTGGGCCAGCAATTGTTCTAAGGTCAGTCCCAATTTTTTGGCTTTGTTGCATTTGGCCATTACTATGATGACATCCATCTTTTCCTGCAACCGCCGATTAAAATCAAGTTGATTCTTAGGGAAGATGTTCGGTGACATGCCCAATTCTCGCCGTACGGCTTTGTCGGCATGGCGCATGACCACGATAAAAGGCAATGATGCTAACGGCTTGCCGATTTGCGCTTGAGTCCGATTATGCCTAAACCAGTCTACGAATATTCCCAGCAATTCCCGCGGAGTAATATCTTCAAAGTCATAGCCTTGATCGCGGCAGGATTCAGTCAGTACCCTGGCGTCGGTTTCCAGATTTTCCGGCTTAGGCACCTGATTCATTGTTCTGTAAAAGAGCGTCAGTTCAAAGAAGGGTACGCCCAACTGGGAGTATTTTTCCAGGTCTTTGACAGTCAGTTTTTCTTTGACTATTTCTTCTATTGTTTTTGACTTGCTAGGCTTAACCGCCGGCTTGGGCGGTTTTTTTTCTTTTTCCGGTTCAACCGGCTTAGGCGGTCGGTTTTTTTGCCGATCGGCCGGATGGACAGATACGGCGGGGTTAACTTTTGCTTCTTTTTCTTTCTTCCACCAAGGCATTTTTTTCTCCTTATTGTTTCGCCTTACATTTAGTGCGAGTGGTTTGTGTTTTTTAAAGGTGCTGTATTCCGATTATTATAAACAAAAAAATAACAGTTGTCAAGAGAGGGAAATATTGTTAAACCATTTTATTTTAGCTGTGCCGGTCGTCCGATTCAGTTCCACGCTAATTATATCCAGGCGCCAAAAGCAGTTCAAACCGCGATCGTTAAGATAAATCCGAGCGGCTTTTTGCAGATGACGCAATTTATGGCGATCAACCGCCGTTTCAGGCAAGCCGGTTTTATCGGCCGTGCGCGTTTTGACTTCTGCAAATAAAATCTCATCGCCGAGCCGGGCGATGAGATCGATTTCTCCGAATTGAGTGTAGTAGTTTCTTTTGACTATCTCATAGCCGCGTCTGATCAGGAATTGAGCGGCTAAATTTTCGCCGTATTTACCCAAACGCATTCGGTAATCGGACATAGCTACTTTTTTTGGGGCAAATATTTTAAATATTGTTGATGCGTTTCAGCTTGTTTTTGCGCTTGCGGCACCGCCTTACGCCAATAAAGGAAGATTCGGTAAGCCCACCAGAGCGCGGCCAGAAGCAGGATGACGCTCCAAAAACGGGCGGAGAGATAGGATACGCGTTCGTATCTGAGCCAAGTCCAGAATAATTCCAAGCCGCCGAAAGTGGCAAACCAGGCGGCGATTTGATCAAATAATCTTAGTCGGTAGCCCGGCATTTTTTTTCTGCTGGCGTAAACTTTTAGCGCCACAGCGATTAGAAGCAAAATTATACCGGCGCCAATCATGATTTTAATGGTTGAGGGGTAGGTGTAGGGGCGTAATTCCAAAAAATAACCGGGAGTGAAGAATTTGACAATGTTAAACATAGGATTAGTTAATAGTTAGCAATCACATTTTAAGGGTAAAAAGAAAAAATGTAAAGAACGGTTAACGAGCGAAGATCAAACCGAAGTGGTAGGGTCCAGCCTCAAATTCTTCAAGTAATTTTAAACCGGCCTTGGCGGCCATACTCTTGATTAGCTCCGGCTCGGGGCGATCCTTGATCGGCGGGCCGAAAGGCGAAGCGATCTTTTTCCAGTCAATGATCATTAATTTTCCTCCCTGCTTGAGCAGTCGCGCAGTTTCCTTGAGAAAATTATCATGTTTTCCCGCTTGAAATAAGACATTATGGATAAAAACGACGTCCAAACTGCCGGCCGGGATATTAGTTGCTCCCACCAACTCCAAATTGGACCAAACAGTCTTAATGTTTTTAAGCCCCTCTTGCTTAATTCTGGCATCTACGGCGCTTAAGGCGGACTTGAGGATGTCAACCGCATAAACTTGGCCGTTTTTGCCGACTAACTTGGCCGAACTTAAGGCGTAAAAGGCTAAATTGCCGCAACCCAAATCGCCGACGTTCATATTTTCCTCCAGGCCGATTTTCTTGAAGACGTCGACTTTTATCAGTTCATTGCCGTTTTGTAGATTAGCCATATGGGTAAAAGATTAAGAATTACCGGTTAAAAGTTGAAAAGCACCGTGCGTAACCCGGTAATCGCTCTATTGGTATTATACAATATTTTTAAGATTATTGACAAAAGGACTTGACAAACCATTTTACTTTATTCCGGCCGGGTTATATAATATACCTATACCTAAGGTGGGGGTATAAATAATCAGACAAAGTAAAAATTGCTAAGCTATCATAACAAATAATAATGAATATTTATGAATGAGCACAAAGCCAAGGCGGTTATCGCCTTCAAAAAAACCCGGAGCCTGATGGATAAGGTGATCGCCATGTCCGAAAAGAATGAATATTGCGTAGATATCATGCAACAGAATTTGGCGGCTTTGGGCCTATTGAAATCGGCGCATCAGCTGCTGTTAGAGGGCCATCTCCATTCCTGCTTCAGAGATGCCATGGCTTCCAATAACAATCGGCGGAAACAAGAAATGATTGAAGAAATATTAAAAATCAGCAAGCCGCGTTAATTATCATTAATAAAAAATAAAAATCATATGGACAATAAGACGTGCTGTGAATCTAAATCAACCAAAGAAGCCAAAGGTTTTTGGCCGGGATTGCTTTATGGCCTGTTGCCCCATACTTTTTGCATCTTATTCATTGTTTTGTCAATTGTCGGTTCATTGGCCGGAGCGGCTTTAGCCGGCAGGTTTTTATTAATCCCTTATTTTTTCCAATTTTTAATTTTGCTGTCCTTTGTTTTTGCTTTGTTTTCAGCTATTTTATATCTAAATCGCTTGGGTCGTCTCAATTGGCCGGGAATAAGCAAAAGTTGGAAGTATTTAGCCACATTATTCACCTCAACTTTAGCCGTTAATTTGCTATTATTTTTTATTATTTTTCCAGCCGTAGCCAATATCATCGGCGGCGGCCAGGCGGCAATTCAGGATACAACCCTAACCTTGCGGGTTGATTTGCCTTGTTCCGGTCATGCCCCGCTGATTAGCCAAAGCCTATTGAGTCAGAATGGCATCAAGACGGTCAATTTCCAGTTGCCGGACAGGTTTGTTGTCAGTTATGATAAGGACTCAATCACCGCCGATCAGATTTTAAATCAAAAGATTTTTCAATCGTTTAAGGCCAAAGTCATCACTCAATAAGTTAAAAATAAAGCCCGCCTGAATAGCTCAGGCGGGCGTAAGGTTCATTATTAAGGAGTGACTAATGGCAACGGTATAGGATTCTGCCCCAACGGATCGGGGGTCAGCAATTTGGGAGCGTCAAAATCGATTAACGGCCGACGTTGTTCCGCCGGATACTGTTCCAGTGAAAATTCCTTGTTATCCCGATTGACATATTTCACTTCAATTATCCTGATTTGACTGCCGGAGGGCAGAAGCATCTGATTCTTGGTGTCAGTCAGCTGTTCAATCAGCCACTCGGAATCAATCCCCAGATCCTTGGCAATGCGAGCGCATGATTCTTCCAGCCGTTCTCGGATTAAAATCTTAAAAATATCATCGCCCGCCACCCAGAGTGATTTAGACGTCTGTTTGCATTGCAGGGCGAATTCAAATTCCGTATTATGAAACAGCCACCAAGCTTGATCAATGGGTAGCGGCAAACCGTCAATGATAAATGTTTTAACCGCCGCTTTTTTAACTTCATAGTTGGCTGAATCAAGGGCTTGGAGCCTTTCCTGGGTGATGTTCTTGGCGGCGATATAACTGGAAACGGCAATGCCCAGACCAACGAAGACTATAGTCAGGCCCAGTCCGCGACGCCAGCGTTTCTGATGTTTGTACATTTGCCAAACACCCAGGCAAATCAGTATGGCGACAAGAGCCGCGCCGGTCATGGTGAAAAAGTAAGAGAACAGGAAATATTGCAAACTATAGTTCAAACCCTGCAAAAGTTCAATCAGATTGTCCAAATGCCAAGGTGCCAGCTTCATTAAATTTCTCCTTTGGCGGTTGATTTTTCTTGTATTTGTTAGTATTTGTCCGTTTAATGTGCCTTTGCTGTATTCCAGCTAATAAGGTATGATAACAGATGAAGGGTTTATTGTCAAACTAATAAAAGAAAACATAAAATTTTAATTTATATGGCCAAAATAGAAAAACAAACTTATGATATTTCCGGTATGCATTGCGCATCTTGCGCCTTGACCATTGAAAAAAAGCTTAAAGGTGTGCCCGGCGTTAAGGGTGCTACGGTTAATTTTGCAACAGAGCAAGCCAATGTAGAATATGATTGCGATAAATGCACGGAAGAGCAAATCATTAAAGCGGTTAAGCAGACAGGCTATGGAGTCATGCCGAAGATGGATAAAGAGGATCAGGCTAAAATGAGCCAGGGTTTAGCCGGCCATGATCACGCGGCCATGGTACGTGAACAAGAAATAATCAAAGAACGCAATAGTTTTTGGCTGAGCGTTGTTTTGACTGTGCCCGTTGTTATTTTGTCCATGGTTTTAATGGACAGATCGCCGGCCAGCCTGGTTGTCCAGTCACTGCTTTCCGGCATTATACAATTTTACATCGGTTTTAGGTTTTATCGAGGAACTTGGTATGGCTTGAAGAATTTCAGCGCTAATATGGATACCCTGGTGGCCGCCGGCACCAGCGCCGCCTATCTTTACAGTTTTATTTCTGTTTTTCGCGGCGGAGAAATATTTTTTGAAACTTCGGCTTTATTGATAACTTTTGTGGTTTTAGGCAAATGGCTGGAAGCCAGAGCCAAGGGCAAGGCATCGGCGGCAATCAAGAAACTGGCAAAACTGCAGGCCAAAACAGCTTTAGTGGAGGTTAATGGCCAAGAACGGGAAGTGCCGCTTCAGGAAGTGCAAGTCGGTGACATTATTATCGTCAAGCCGGGTGAAAAGATCCCGACCGACGGCCTGATTATTTCCGGATATTCATCCATTGACGAATCCATGGTGACCGGAGAGGGTATTCCGGTTGATAAGCAATCCGGCGATCAAGTAATCGGTTCCACCATTAATCAGTCCGGCAGCTTTAAAATGAAAGCGACGCGGGTCGGCCGCGATACTCTGCTGATGCAAATAGTGAAAACCGTTGAAGAGGCCCAGGGCCGGAAAGCTCCGATTCAAAAATTTGCCGATCGCGTTTCTGAATATTTTGTGCCGGCAGTAATATTTATCGCCCTAGTTACTTTTGCCGTTTGGTTCGGCGTGTTGCATCGTCCGGCGGTAGATTCGTTAATGGCGGCGGTGGCGGTTTTGGTTATCGCTTGCCCCTGTGCTTTGGGCCTGGCTACGCCTACGGCGATTTTGGTCGGTAGCGGCAAGGGGGCGGAAAAGGGAATCCTGTATAAAAACGGCGAGGCGATTGAGCTTTCAGCTAAAATAAAAATCATGGCCTTTGATAAAACCGGCACGATTACCGTCGGCCGGCCGACGGTGACTCAGATTAAAGATTTTACCGACCGGAGTTATCTGTCCGAGTTGGCCGGCTTGGAGAGCAAATCGGAGCATCCTTTGGCTAAAGCGATCGTTGCTTATGCCAAAGCAGAAAAAATCAAATTATTGATCCCGGACAAATTTGAAGCTTCAGCCGGTAGCGGTGTCAGCGGTACGATTGAAGGGCAAAAAGTATTTGCGGGTACGGAAAAATTTTTGCTTGATAACGGCGTCAAAATAGGTCAAGAGATAATTGAACAAAAGCTCGCCTGGGAGCGGGCGGGACAAACAGTTATGCTGGGAGCTGTCGGCGGCCAAGCAGTTGCGACTATTGCTGTAGCCGATACGATTAAAAACGATTCGGTCCAGGCGATTAATGATTTGCGGCAGCTGGGCATAGAATCAATTATGATTACCGGCGATAATAAAACCGTGGCCCAGGCGATTGCCCAAGAAGTCGGGATTAATAATGTGGTGGCAAAGATTATGCCGCAAGATAAAGCTAAGGTCATTGATGACTTAAAAGACAATAAGTTTGGAAATTGGGGCTTAAAAATAAAAGATTACGGACGCAGGCCGTTTGTCGCCATGGTCGGCGACGGCATTAACGATGCGCCGGCTTTGGCCGCGGCTGATTTGGGCCTGGCCATGGGCAAGGGTACGGATATCGCTATTGAGTCGGGACAGGTAGTGTTGGTCAAAGGCGATTTAGCTGATGCGGTTAAGGCGATCAGGCTGGGTCGGATGACCATGGGTAAAATAAAGCAGAATCTTTTTTGGGCGTTGTTTTACAATGTATTATTCATACCTATTGCCGCCTTGGGGTTGCTTCGCGCCGAGTATGCCGGCTTAGCCATGGCATTATCCAGCGTCTCCGTGGTGCTGAATTCGTTATTGCTTAAAAGGAAGAAACTTTAATTAAAAAACAACCCGCTAATGGCGGGTTGTTTTTTAATTTATTGATTTTATGTTAAAATTAAGGCGTATGAAAAACGGTAATTCAACAGCCAAATGGGAACCGATTAATTTTGTTTTTTATTTTCAGTTTGTGTTGATCCCGGTATTGATTGCCGGCGCGTTAGAGGTTTTTTTACGTTGGTTTTTGGTTTGGCTTTGGCCGGAATTGTCTATCGGCCTAATTGATCTGTTGATGTGGCTGGTACGCTTGGCGGCTTTCATTTGGATCGGCCGGCAAGTAGTCAAATCTTACGGCCAAATCAACGCTATCGGCGCCCTGTCCGGAGCGATTGCCGGATTAGCGATCGGGTTGATTGTCGCCGCTTCCCGCTTTTCCGGCGGTTTCAGGATTTGGAAGGTTTTTAATTTGGCGACAGAAGGAGTTTTAACCGCTCTGGCCGGTTGTTTGCTGGTTTATTTGATCGTATTAGTGTGGGACGTCCTGCCGAATAAATTGAAAATTTAAAAATAAAAGATTAACAATTTAAAAATAAAAGTATGACGGATAAAACATTAACTCAAGATCAGAAGGTTTGGGGAGCGATCTCCTATCTCTGGGTTTTAAGCCTGGTGGCTCTGGCCGCCAGGAAAAACGACAGTTACGTGCGTTTCCACGCTAATCAGGGCGTGCTGCTGTTCGTTATTTCTTTTGTCGGCTTCATTCCCGTTTTGGGCTGGTTGATTAATTTGTTGGTGGCCGTGGTGGCGATTATCGCCATAATTAAAGCTTATGAAGGCGAAAAATGGCAACTGCCGTTATTGGCCGGTCCGGCTAAACAATTCGGCGCTTGGCTGGAGAAAACGTTGAAATTATAATTCAGGATTAGATAAATTATAAATTAAAATAGGCAATTAATGTTTTAATCGTATTTTTAGCTGTTTAAGCCCAGGCTTATTTTTAAATATTTTTATGAAACGAACTAAGATTGTCGCGACTATCGGTCCGGCTTCGGAAACTAAAGCCATGATGCAAAAAATGATTAAGTCAGGTCTGAACGTGGCTCGGCTTAATTTTTCTCATAATACCCATGGCCATCACGCCAAACTGATTCGTAATTTGCGTTCCGCGGCCAAGGCAAGCAATGCCAACATCGCTATTTTGCAGGATTTGCAAGGTCCGCGCATCAGAATCGGCGAAGTGGGCGATGGCGTGGAAATCAAAGCGGGACAGGAATTATATTTGGTGCCGGAGAAGTACTGTTCCGCCGGCAAAAAAACCGCCCGCCTGCTTATCCCCATCCAGTATCCCGAGTTATATCGCGACCTGAAAAAGGGCGATCCGGTTTTGATTGACGATGCAACCATTGAATTGAAAGTTAAGGAGATTGATCGGCGGGCCATCCGTTGCCTGGCTCTAAACGGCGGCATCATCAAGACGCATAAAGGCATGAATTTCCCCAAATCATCAATAAATTGTCCGGCAGTAACTGACAAGGACTTGGCTGATGTGGAATTCGGCGTCAAAAGCGGAGCGGACTGGATCGCCTTGTCTTTTGTTAAGGATGAAAAAGACGTTTTCAACCTGCGAAAGAAAGTTTTCGCCTTAGAGAAGAAATATTTGAAATTAAATATCGGCGATGGCAAAAAAATGGATAAGCCGGGAATGAAAGGCAAGATTTCCGGCGAGCATATCAGAATTATCGCCAAGATTGAACGGCGCGAGGCCATTAACAATTTTGATCGTATTTTGGAGGCGGCCGACGGCATTATGGTGGCGCGCGGCGACTTAGGAATTGAAACGCCGATTGAGGATTTGCCCATGTTGCAAAAATCCATGATTGAAAAATGCCGGCAAGCCGGCAAGCCGGTGATTGTGGCTACCCAAATGCTGGAATCCATGATTAAGAATCCCATTCCCACCCGCGCCGAAGTGTCAGACGTGGCCAATGCCGTGCTGGATGGCACCGACGCCATTATGCTTTCGGGCGAAAGCGCTACCGGCAAATATCCGCTTAAGGCCGTGCAATACATGGCCAAGATCGCCAACCATATGGAACAGGAAGAAATCGTTCGGGAGGAAGCGCGAGAAAATGATTTTAAGAGCAACCAATCCATTACCCAGGTGATTTCTTTTATGGCTCAAGATTTAGCCGAAGATAGCGCCGCCGCCCGCTTAATCGTTTGCGCCACCACTTCCGGCTTTACGGCTCGCAATATCTGCCGTTTTCGGCCGGCGGTGCAAATTGTAGCGGTTACGCCGTCGGCTTTAACGCGGCGGCAACTGGCGTTGAGCTGGGGCGTAGACGCGCAAATAGCCCGCTTTACCGATTCATTCAATAAGCTTTTGGCCGACATTAAGAAACTGTTATTGGCTAAGCGCTTGGCAAAACGGGGAGATACGGTGGTAGTGGTTGCCGGCCACCCCTTCGGTTATAAGGGGCAGAGCAACTTGATTAAGGTGGAGGTGATATAGTTTTCTTTGATACCTTTCTCTATGAGAAAGGTATCTCCAAAGAGTCGCGACCGCTAAAAATCATGGCCAAATTTTCAGTAGCGCTCACTAAATTTTGACGCTACGCTGGCAAAATTTTTACGTGAGCGCCCAGTCCGTCTACGACGGACATTGAAAATTGGCACAATATTTTAATGGTCGCCTTTTTATTCAAATACGAATACAATTAAAATAAAGTTAACAAATTTAAAAACCGCGGGCGGGTGCTCGCGGTTTTTGTGCGTTATTATTCACTTATTCGCTTGGTAAGGTTTTGGCCAACGCCATTTTCATCAGTTCCATTTCTAATATAAACTGATTCCCATTAGATCTTGCTAACGCAATATCTACCATTCTCTCTGTCGTCAACGCCTCGTCGCATAAGCGTTCGCCTTCTTTTCGCGTTACACCTATTTTATAGATTTTTTCTCCCAAATCATCATCGGCTTCCATGGCTCGTTGAAATTCTTTCAATTGTTGTTCCGAGTAAAAGCTCCTCATAAAACGCGTCCCGCAGTAAGCGGCGGGGGAAGCTTTTTCGGTATATTCAAATACCACAACAATCTCCTCCTCCTCGGCTTTTTTGGGCGGTTCCGGCAGCGGTTCATAAGCGGTTTCATCGGGGCTGGGATGGCAATCTTCCGACATGTCTCGTCTCCTTTTGGTTGAGGTTTACAAATTGCGCCAAATTTCATAACCCTGGATGCCCGGGTTGCGCTTATGCCATCCCGGACAAGCGACATTAAGATCAAACAACAGGTATTGAGTGTAGCTTACATGCATTTTTTCTGACAGTTCACCGGCCAATTCCTTAAGCGTGTTGAATTTCGGTTCGCTGATGCCCAACATAGAAATATACCCGAATTTGTCGTTCTGTTTATACAAGTAGACTTTAGTGACAGAGCTTTCCAGCGGTCGGAACAGAAAAGTCTTCCAAGAAGTCTTAAGGCATAGGACGTACGGCTGATAACCGCAATGCTCCAAAACATAAGCGGCGGTAACGGCGGCGCCATAATCGTCTAACGGCCTTCGGGAATAATGGATTTGGCTGAAACTGGGCGGCGAGTTATCGGCTATCAAGCCGTTTTGCAATTGGTAGCGAAAAACAATTATGCGCGCTTGCAACGGGTGATGGACGCTGGCGGCCACTTCTTCTGCCGCCGGAGCAAGTATGTGTTCCGGTGCAACTAGAGAAGATTTTCGGTCCTTCCCCAAAGAAGTGACAGCGATTTTTTCCCAATCAGGATAAATAGCCAATAGGCTGTCAATATGTTTTTGCACCTCGTTAAATTTCGGGTCAGCCGTCACCAGGGCTTGCTCGATTCGGTCGGGATCCAAAGACATTATTTTCGGTTGGATCAGATTAACGGCAAGGGCCAGGACGATAACAAGAAAAACGGCCCGGGCCATAAATGATAGCCTTTGACCGACACGATTGACGGAAAAATAAGCCGGCCAAGCCACGGCATAGAAAATTCTTTCTTGACGCGTTAAGGAAGAAGAATTATCGCTGATTGCCGTTCCTGCCGGCATAAAAGCGGTTAGACGGCTGGCATAGCCGATAAACAGATAACAAGACAAAGCAAGCAGCGAAACCAAGTAAGCCAAGCAGTATTCAATAAGCATGGCGCTCTCCTTTTTGCGGTTATTTGCCAATATCCGTTATGTTTGTCAAAGAACTTTAATAGCTAACCCTATCATAAAAATCGTCAATAGTCAAGATTTTGGCCGGAAGGTTGTCGCCGGTAATGCGCGATTTATTTTTTGGGAGTATAATTAAAATAGCAAATAAAAATTTAGGAGGCTATGAAAATGCAAAAAAACATTCTTTGGTTCAAGGAATTGACGATGAGAGATGTCGGTCGAGTCGGCGGCAAAAACGCCAGCTTGGGTGAAATGTATCGTAATTTGTCCGGCCGGGGTGTTCCCATACCGAACGGTTTTGCCGTTACGGCCCAGGCTTATAATAAGTTTTTAGCCGGCGCCAAGATTAAGCGTCGCATTTACGCCGAGCTTAAGGGGGCGACTGATAGGAATTTGGCCAAGAAATCAGCCGCAGTCAAGAAGATGATTTTGACTGCTGTTTTGCCTCAGGAATTAAAAACGGAAATTTCTCAGGCATACAAAAAATTATCCAAGCAGTATGGTGTCGCCAATACTGACGTGGCCGTGCGTTCTTCGGCCACAGCCGAGGATATGCCCAATGCTTCTTTTGCCGGCCAACAAGAATCATATCTGAATATCAGGGGTGAACAAGAATTATATTTGGCGATCAAGCGCTGTTTCGCTTCATTGTTTTCCGAGCGCGCCATTTCTTATCGTCTTGATTATAAATTCAAACATGAGAAGGTCCTGCTTTCAGTCGGCGTGCAGAAAATGGTGCGATCGGATTTGGGATCTGCCGGCGTAATGTTTACCATTGACACCGAAAGCGGCAATCCCAACGTAATTTTGATTAACGCCGCTTACGGCTTGGGCGAATTTGTGGTTAAGGGTACGGTCAACCCCGATGAATATTATGTCTTCAAAAATACTTTGGCCAAAGGCTTCAAGCCGATCGTTTCCAAACAGGTCGGCGATAAAAATAAGAAACTGGTTTACTCCGATAATCCTATTCGGCCGACACGTTCAGTGGCGGTGCCATTACTGCAACAGAAGAAGTATGTTTTAAAGGATGAAGAAATCATGCAGTTGGCCAAATGGGCGGTAATAATTGAAAAGCATTATAAGCGGCCCATGGACATTGAATGGGCCTTGGACGGCCGGACGGGCAAATTATATATCGTTCAAGCTCGGCCGGAAACGATTGCCAGCAATAAGAATCCGAATTTATTGGAAGAATATGTAATGGCCGGCACAGGCAAATTATTATTTACCGGTTCCAGCGTCGGGGTGAAAATCGGCAGCGGCCAGGCGCGTGTAATTAAGAGAGTGTCGGAATTGAATGATTTTAAGTCCGGAGAGGTGCTGGTGGCTGACATGACCGATCCGGATTGGGAGCCGTTTATGAAAAGCGCCGCCGCGATTGTCACTAACGAAGGCGGCAGAACCTGCCATGCCGCGATTGTTTCGCGAGAACTGGGCGTGCCTTGCGTCGTGGGTGCCAGCGTGGCGACTAAGAAGATAAAGACCGGCCAGGCCGTTACCGTGTCTTGCGCCGAGGGAGAAATCGGCAAGGTGTATGGCGGTTTGGTGCCATTTAAAATCAGACGCACCAACTTAAAGCATTTATCCCGCCCCAAAACAAAAATCATGATGAATGTGGGCAACCCCTATGCCGCCCTGTCGTTTTCTTTTTTGCCTAATGACGGCGTAGGCCTGGCGCGCGAAGAGTTCATTATTGCCAATTATATCAAGGTTCATCCCCTGGCTCTTTTGAATTATTCCAAAATCAAAGATCAGCAAGCCAAGGCCGAAATCGCCGAGCTAACCGTAAATTATCCGAAGAAGCCCCAATTTTTTGTTGATAAATTAGCCGAGGGCATCGGTATGATTGCCGCCGCCTTTTATCCCAAAGACGTGATTATCCGCTTATCCGACTTTAAATCAAATGAATACGCCACCTTGATCGGCGGCAAGCAATTTGAGCCGGAAGAAAGCAATCCGATGATCGGCTGGCGCGGAGCTTCCCGCTATTATGCTCCGCAATATGAAAAAGCTTTCGCCTTGGAATGCCTGGCTTTTAAAAAGGCCCGCGAAGAATTCGGACTGAAAAACATCAAGGTAATGGTGCCGTTTTGCCGTACCGTGGAAGAAGGCAAGAAAGTGATTAAGTTAATGGAAAAAAACGGCCTTAAGCAAGGCCGTAACGGATTGGAAATTTATGTGATGTGCGAGATCCCCTCTAACGTGATTCTGGCTGAGGAGTTCGCCGAAATTTTTGACGGGTTTTCCATCGGTTCCAATGATCTGACTCAATTGACTTTAGGCGTGGATCGCGATTCGCAATTGGTGGCCGATGTTTATGACGAGAATAACGAAGCGGTTAAACGGTTGATCGCCATAGTGATCAAAGTGGCTAAGGCCTCGGGACGGAAAATCGGCATCTGCGGCCAAGCGCCCTCGGATTATCCGGATTTTGCCAGATTTCTGGTCGGCTTAGGCATTGACAGCATCTCCTTAAATCCCGATACGGTGGTAAAGACGACCATGGCGATATTGAAGGAGGAGAAAAATAAAAAAAGACGAAAAAAAACATAGAAAATAATACGCCCCGCCAGGAAAATCCCGACGGGGCGCTTTTGTACAATAAGAGGCCTGAGGTTATAGGGCTACTTCGGCGGCCGGCGGCGCTGGCGGGCAATACACGACTTTGATGTCTTCATACAACGCCGGCCAGACCCGTTCATCAAAATATTTTTCCCAAGCCCGGTCGGTGTCGGGGCAGGGGCCGAGGTGTTTCTCAAACGTTTCCCGATACTGCTTAAGGCGACCGCAAAGAAATCTGCGGTCGGAATAGTATATTGGTTGGTCAGACCACCACATCTCCTCCTTATCCATCGGTTCTTTAGAAAGAAACCGATCCAGCACTTCCGCGTTTTTCTTCATCGCTTCCCGATATTCCGGACTGTTCGTTATTTGTTTATCGCATTCTTTTATGGCCCAGTCCATTGCAGCAAACAATAGGATACCAGCTAAACTAACTGCCAGCAGCGCTGTTGACATTTTGATGTTACCGGAAATAAAGTATACTAAGGAGAAAAGTGCTCCTAAACCAATTGTTACCATGGCAATTAATGTCAATATCATTATTATCACTTGAAAAAATACTAACATTTCTCTACCCTCCGAGTTTGTTAGGTGCTTTTATGGTTTAGAGTCATTTCTAATCCAATATATTATTATATCATGCTTACAATACTTTGTCAATACCTTTATCCACATTGATAATTATTCTGCCATACTGAATAAAATTTATTTAATTTTACATAAAAATACCCCCGACTGTTAATCGGGAGTATTTTTTATTTATATTTTTCAAACTTGAATTTGTTTTTATTTGCAGTTGACGGGTCATGTCCGGCCAGAGGCTTGGCCGACACGCCGATTGCCATCAGACAAAGTACTCCATGTTGGCCGGGAATATTTAAGATTGATTTAACGGCGTCTTCCGCTTTGCCTTGATTGCGGATTTGAATCCAGCAGGCGCCTAGACCCTGTTCCGTCGCTTCCAGCCACAAGTGTTCGGCGACAATGGAACAATCCTCAATCCATTCCGGACTTTCATTTTTGTGTCCGACAACCGCAATGATCACTGCCGCTTCCTTGGCGAAAGTGGCCCAGGGCGTGGTTTTGGATAGCATTTCCTTAACGGCATGATCTTCAACAATAACCAGTCCCCAGGGATAGAGGGCGTTGGCGGAAGGGGCGCAAGCGGCGGCGTTTAATAATTCCTGAAGCTGGTCGTCGCTGACGGATTTATTCAGGTAGTCGCGGACAGCTCGGCGCTTTTTGATGGCATTAATCATAGTTGATTTATAATTCGGTTGTTAGCCGGATAATTGATGATCGGATTATTTATTTAATGCAAATATCCTTAAGATATGCCATCACCTTGCGGTTGCCCAGGGAGTTTTTGAGATAATCGCGATAGGTTTCGCTCTCCAATTGTTTTTTCACATCGGGATTGGGCGGATAATTTTTGAGCATTTCCTCAATTTCCTTGTCCACCTCGTCAGGCGTAACTTCAAATTTATTTTGCTGGTAGATTTCGCGCGATAAGATGGCGGTTTTGACCCTGATCTCCGCTTGCGGTTCCATCTCTTTTTCCATCTCTTCCTCGGTTTTTTTAAGGGACTGCAGGTAGTTGCCAAGATCCAGGCCTTGGCGGCTCAAACTGTCTTCCAATTCATGCAACATGCGATGGATTTCTTCGTGAATTAGGATTTCCGGCAATTCTTCAAACTCGCTCAGCTTGACCGCTTCTTCCAGCATCTCAATTTCCAACCGACGATCTTGCTTGGCTTGTTCTTCCAGCAACAAATTATCTTTGATATTTTTTTTCAATTCTTCCAGTGTGCTGAATTTGCCGCCAGACACCATTTTGGCCAGTTCATCATCGGCGGCCGGCAGAATGATTTTGGCTATTTCATTGATTTTGATTTTGAACTCTGCCGGTTTTCCGGCCAGCGATTTCTCAAAATATTTTTCCGGAAAATTCAGAGTGAATTCTTTTTCTTCACCGGCTTTAAGCCCTATGACCCGGTCTTCAAAGCCGGGAATGAATTTATCCTCGCCCAAGAGCAAAGGGTAATTTTTGGCGCTGCCCTGGTCAATGGGCACGCCATCGCGGGAAACGTCAAAGTCAAGTTTTACCAAGTCGCCCGATTCCGCCGCCTTGTCGGTTTTTTCTTCTCGCCCGCGCAGCTTGCGGATTTCTTCAATTATTTTCCTTACCTGTTCCTCAGTGATGGTAATCGGTTCTTTTTTCAGTTTGATTTTCGTCAGATCGCCGATTTTCACTTGCGGCAGAATCGCCACCGTGGCCTTGTAGCTGAAAGAATTTTCCGGCGCCAGCTTTTCTAAGTTGATTTGCGGCTGGCCGATAGTGGTCAAATTATTGTCTTTGATCGCTTGATAATAAGTTTTGGAAATAATGTCATCAACGGCTTCCGACAGTACGGCCATTTCGCCGTATTTCTTAATGACGATTTCGTAGGGGGCCTTGCCGGGACGAAAACCCTCAAGCGGCTTGTCCACGGATATTTTTTCCGCCGCTTTGGCCAGATATGGCAAAAGTTCCGCCGGAGTCAGTTCCACGGAGATTTCCACTTGCGATTTCGGTTGTTTGGCAATATTAACTATCATGTGTTTGGGTTAATTTAAGTTAAGTTATCTTAGCCGTTTGCCAATCAAATGTCAATAATTAGAATTGATAAACGTAGATTATTCCTTTGGTTCTCAGGCAACGATCAAACAAGTTCTTATCTTCCCTACCCTTGACCGTTTTAGCCGGCTGGATATTGGGTAATTTAAAGGTGTAGGAGACGACGCGCGCGCCGGGCCGCAGTTCTTTTTTGAATTTATTTTCCAGTTTATCCATCACTTCGGGGAAAAGATAACAAAAAACGACATCGGCTTGGGACAAGTCGGCCCTCAGGAAATCCTGCATTTTTAGACGGACATCGGCGCGGAGAATCTTGACGCGCCACCACCCCCAAAAGTAAGGCCAGAGCGACAGTTCATAGCCCGTTCCCGAGGCGCCGAATTTTTTGGCGGCGACCGTCAGCAGATTGGCTTTGCCGCAACCCAGATCAAAAATTTTTTCTCCCGGTTTCAGCTCGGCGGCCTCGCAGATTTTTTCCAAGTCATAGCGCGGCGTGGAAACAAACGGCACACCTTTGGTCATCACCAGTCCGACTAAGACGGAAATGCCGAAGACGGCGCAGATTGCGAGAAAAATAAGATAAGCGAAGAGCAGGAGGTAGATAAGCATAATTATATGTCTAATTGTTCTAATAACTTTTTTTGTTGGCGGTTAAGGCCTTTGGGGATATCCACTATCACTTCAACAATCTGGTCGCCGCGTCCGCGGGAGTTGAGGTGCGGCACGCCTTTGCCGGGCAGTTTTAATTTGGTTTGGCTTTGCGTTCCCTCAGGTATTTTTAGATTAACCAGGCCGTCAACCGTTTCTATTTCTATTTTATCTCCTAAAACGGCCTGTTTGAGAGAAAGATGGCAGACGGAGTAAATATTGAAGCCGTCACGGTGGAATCTGGGGTGGGATCGGACGCGAATGCGGACCAGCAAATCGCCGGACTGGCCTCTTTCTCCGACCTCGCCTTTGCCCGAAAGACGCAAGGATTGGCCGTTGTCAATGCCGGCCGGAATAGTGACTTTTATTTTTTCAGCGCCCTTGATATGTCCGGCGCCGCGGCACTTAGGGCATTTCTTTTCTGGCACTTGGCCGGCGCCCTGGCACTGGGGGCAGACCGCCTCCGTTTGAATCGTGCCCAAGAAAGTCTGTTGCGCCCGAATGACGCGGCCGCGGCCGTTACAGGTTTTGCAAGCATTGATTTTGCTGTCCGGTTCGGCGCCGGTGCCGTTGCAAACATCACAAACTATCTGCTTATTGAGCTCAATGGTTTTTTCTGCGCCGAAAACCGCTTCCTTAAAATCAATAGCCAATTCGGTTTGCAAGTCGGCGCCGCGTCGGGAAGAGGGCCGGCCGCCGCTTGTGCCGCCAAAGAAACTGCCGAAGATATCGCCCAAATCGCCGGCATCGCCGAAATCAAAATTGACATTGCCTTGGTTAAAGCCGTTAAAGCCCTGGCTGAAAGGATTGCCGCCGTAGTAGCCGCCGCCCGCTTGAGAACCGGTGCCGGTGAAACTTTGGCCGAACTGGTCGTATTGCCGGCGCTTGCCCTCATTGCTGAGCGTCTGATAGGCCTCGTTGATTTCTTTGAATTTTTCCGCGTTGCCAGTTTTTTTGTCCGGATGGTATTCGTGCGCCAGCTTGCGGAAGGCGCGCTTAATCTCGTCCGCCGAGGCGGATTTGTCTACACCGAGAGTTTTATAGTGATCTTGAGCCATTTTTTTAGGATTAACTGTTATATCTTAAGCTTTAAAACCGATTTCTTCTTTGGGGCTTTCCGCTTCGGCGATAACGCCGAATTTTTCTTCATACTTTTTCAGATTGTCGTTTAGGGCGGTGATCATGCGTTTGCAATGGCCGGGGCTGGAGATGATCTTGGCGCAGACGCGGCCGCTGGGCGGAACAATATTTAAGAAGGTCAGGATGAATTCGTCCTTGCTGTGTACGACTTGCATGGCATTGGCGTATTCTCCGCCGGCGGAGTTGTCGGCGATTTTAATTTCCAATGGCTGGTTTTGTTGATTTTGCATATTATTGCATATTATTGACTAAATTATTATAATTTGCTATAGTCTAGGCAGTTCTTTCGGTGTTTTATATTGTCAACCTCACTAGAAAGGAGAGGATTATGGCTAAATGCAGGTACTGTGGAGAGTGCGAAGAAACTGCCCCGCGTGATGAACATAATATGTATTGTCCGAATCAATACCCGCAACCAGAATGTCGAAAAATGGCAATTGCCCATTTTACAAACGGATTCACTACTTCACCGCTTAAACTGACAGCCTTGATAACGGCAAACGATGAGATTACGGAAAGTCCGGTTTTTGCTTTGGGCCATCGCAGGAAAAATCCAAATTCCAGATTCGGTCTCTAACGGACCTTCATGTCTTAGACCTCACTCTTTTGAGCGGGGTTTTTTGTTGGCATTGTTTTTTCCTTCTTGATAAATTTTATTATAGCCGGCAGCCGTCTTTTTCTTATTGATATTATCAAAAAATATTGATCTCAATTGTTTGCTGGCTAAAATTCTCTTAGCAGTCGGCAAGGACAAGATGGCGCCCAAAACCCGGCGCAAATATCTATTCGTCCACAGCGTATAATTATCAAAAATATAATTTTGCAATTTATTATTATTGATCGCCTCCAATACAACCCGCTCAATCGTACTGTGAGGAGTGTCGGCTAATTCATCATGACGCATCAGTGTTAAGCTTTTAGTCGGGCAAAAACGAGTGCAAACGCCGCAACCGACGCATTTAGCCGAATCAATCCGGGCAAATTTTTTGCCCAGTCCATCGGTTTCCATTTCAATCGCCGCAAACGGGCAACGCTTGGCGCAAAGGCCGCAACCGTTGCATTCAGCCTGTTTGTTAACGGCATAAAAATTACTGCGGAAATCATCGTAGCAACCCAATTTCTTGCAGGCGATAATCGCCTCACAGCAACAGCCGCAACAATTGCAAATAAAATTGACTCCTGTTTGTATATTATCCCCGATTTGGACCAAGCCCAAAGCAATTGTTTCGTCTAAGATGTTCAAGGCCTCCGCAAGAGAGATTTTTTTGGCTACGCCGTGGCGAACTAAGCTCTCGGCGCAACCGTTAAAAGTCAAACAAACTTCTTGGGGCATAGCGCAAGCTCGACCGGCATGTTCCATTTTATGCCGGCAATAACAGGTGCCGACACCGATGCAAGTCGCTGATTTAATGATGTGGGAAGCGCGCTCGTAATCAAGGATTATTTTTTGATCTTCTTCCTTAATAGCTGTTTCGTGAACGAAAACCCTGGCGCTGGCCGGCTTAATGCCCAAAACCTCGCGCACAAAATTTTCTTCGGTGTTAATGTACTGATAAAATAATTCTGACAGAAGCTTGCGATCAAACTTGCCGTCAGTGCGCATGATTGAAAACTCAAAAAATCCGGCCATCGTCGGCGCCAAACAATAAAGCTTTTTACCGTCTTTTTCCGAATCGATTAAAATAGCCTTGTCAGCCAGCCCGTCTAAAATATTTTCAGCCTCCCGCTCATCTTTTTCCCAACGCTTAGCCGCCTCTTTAACGCTAAACATTTTAAGCGGTAAAACCGAGGCTAATCTCGCCTCTTCCTCAGTAAATAAAAGCTCTAGAATTTTATATAAGGACTCAGCTGCCGGAGCGCCCTGAACGCCATCGTCCAAGCGTTTTTGCAGATTTAGATATTCTTTGGCGGTAACGTGACCCATAAATGATTATTTTGACTTTTTTTCCCTATTAAGTTAGAGTAAGGTGAAGCACTTTAAAGATGATGGCAGATAATAGCAAAGAAGGTAATGTTAATATTGCGATTAATGCTGGTAATCCAAGAAAGGAGAAAGCCATGCTGTGCTTGTTGCAAGTTCTGGGATTGTTTTTATTGCTTGGCGCCGGCGCGCTGTTGCCTCGGACAATCGCCTGCCTCTGTTTGGCCTTTATCACATCGGGTTGGCTAACCGCCTTGTTTATTATTCTGCTAACCCCCGCTTTTGCCATGGATTACAGCGAAAATGCCGTCGGACAGTTTCTTGATTATGCCAAGGCGCGGAATAAGGACTGATCCGTCCGTTGAAGGGAATTACTCGTATCTTAACCTCGGCTTGTTCGAGGTTTTTTAATACTTTCATCACGAAAGCTGTCGAAAATTTTCGACAGCTTAACGTTATAAAACTATCTGTTATTTTTTAACTTCCTCGTATTGCGCTTCTACCGGTTCGCCCGCGGTTCCGGCTTCCGCAGCGCCTTGGGGCGCTTCCGCTTCAGCGCTTCCGGCTTCGGCGGCCGGCCCGGCTGGTTGCTGGTACATGGCGGCGCCGATTTTTTGGATGGTTTCGGACAAGGCGTCATAGTTTTTCTTGATCAAATCCTTATCCGCGCCATCCTTGGCTTTTTTCAGATCTTCAACTTTATCCATTACCATCTTCCTGTCGTCGGCCGATATTTTATCACCCCCATCTTTTAAGGTTTTTTCGCAGGTGAAGATCAATGATTCAGCTTGGTTTTTCAAATCAATCAATTCGCGTTTCTGCTTGTCAGCCTCGGCGTTAAGCTCCGCGTCTTTTTTCATTTTTTCAATGTCTTCCTTGGATAAGGCGGAAGAAGCGGTGATGGTGATTTTTTGTTCGCGGTTCGTCGCCTTGTCCTGCGCTTTGACATTCAAGATGCCGTTGGCGTCAAGGTCAAAAGTAACTTCAATCTGCGGGACGCCGCGAGGCGCCGGCGGAATGCCGTCCAACATAAATCGGCCCAGCGTTTTATTATCAGTGGCCATAGGACGTTCACCTTGCAAGACATGGATTTCTACGCCCGGCTGATTGTCAGCCGCGGTGGAAAAAATTTGGCTTTTAGAAGTCGGAATAGTGGTGTTTCTGTCAATCAACGGCGTCATGACCCCGCCTAAAGTTTCCAGGCCTAAAGTCAGGGGGGTAACATCAAGCAATAAGACGTCTTTGACATCGCCTTGCAACACGCCGGCTTGCACGGCCGCGCCCAAAGCCACAACCTCATCGGGGTTGACGGAGATATTGGGTTTTTTGCCGAAAAATTCTTCAACCTTTTTTTGTACCAAGGGCATGCGAGTCATACCTCCGACCATGACGATCTCTTCAATGTCTTTGGCTGACATGTTGGCATCGGCCAAGGCCTTTCTGACCGGTTCAAAGGTTTGTTCCACCAGGTCGCCGACCAGTGATTCTAATTGGGAACGGCTGACGCGAATATTCAGATGTTTGGGTGAGTTATCGGAGCCCATAGTGATAAAGGGCTGGTTGATTTCTGTTTCCATTTGCGTGGAAAGCTCAATCTTGGCTTTTTCAGCCGCTTCTTTAACGCGTTGCAAAGCCGTAACATCTTTGGACAGATCGATGCCTTCTTGTTTTTTGAATTCATCAATAATCCAATTCATTATCTTCAAGTCAAAATCATCGCCGCCCAAATGCGTGTCGCCGTTGGTGGATTTGACTTCCACGGTGTCGGCAGAAACGTCCAGAATGGAGATGTCAAAAGTGCCTCCGCCCAGATCATAAACCGCAATCTGCTGCCCCTTTTTCTTTTCAAAGCCGTAAGCCAAAGCGGCCGCAGTCGGTTCGTTGATGATACGCAAGACTTTCAGTCCGGCGATTTCGCCGGCGTCTTTGGTGGCCTGGCGTTGAGCATCGTCAAAATAAGCCGGTACGGTGATGACCGCTTCGGTGATTTTTTCTCCCAGCTTGGCCTCAGCGTCCTCTTTGAGCTTGGTTAAAATCATGGCTGAGATTTCTTGCGGGCTGTATTCCTTGCCGCTCATTTCAATTTTAACGCCGTTGCCGGCCTTAATGATTTTATACGGCATGAGAGTAATATCGCGTTGCACTTCGCTGTCGGTAAAGGCGCGGCCCATTAAGCGTTTGATGGAGAACAAAGTGTTAGCCGGGTTAGTAACGGCTTGGCGTTTGGCGGCGATGCCCACCAGGCGTTCGCCGGCCTTGTTTTGCGCCAAAATTGACGGCGTGGTGCGCGCGCCCTCCTTATTTTCTAACACTTTCGGCTGGCCGCCTTCAATTACAGCCATGCACGAATTGGTCGTGCCCAAATCAATTCCTAAGATTTTTGACATATTTTTCGTTTAATTTTAAATTATTTTTTTATTGACTTTTTTAACTATTTTTGCGATATCGCCGGAATAGTGGTTCCGGTTTTTTTATTTTTTAATTTTCTTATTTTATCGGCCGAGAATAACTCCGCCGATTTTATAAGCAAATTATTTGGTGATATTGACTTTAATGGTTTTCGGTTTGGTTTCCGGCAATTTGGGCAAGGTGATTTTTAGGATGCCCTTGTCGTAGGAGGCCTCGGCCTTGTCGCTCTCCACCTTGGAAGGCAGAGCCACTGAACGGTAGAAAGACCCGGTGCGCACTTCTTTGCGGTAGTAATTCTTGTCTTCCACTTCGGTTTTCTTTTCGTTCTCGCCCTTGATGGTTAGGACATTGTTTTCAATGGCGATTTCCACTTTGTCCGGATCAATGCCGGCCAGTGGCGCTTCCACGACGACATTATCCTTGTCTTCGTAAACATCTATGGCCGGAGTAAAGGCGCCGGCGGTGCTGGGCCAATCGCCCATTAGTTTTTCCGCTTCGTCAAAGGAGTCGACGAAAGGGAAGGGAGTCCATTTGATGATTGACATACGTTTAACAGTTAATATATTGATAAGCTTATTTGGCTACTTTGACTTTAGCCGGCAGCAGCACCTTATCGTCCAAAAGATAGCCCGGCGCCACTTCCTCAAAAATAATATCCGGTTCATAACCTTCTTTTTCTTCGTGCGTCAGGGCTTCATGGCGGTTAGGATCAAACTTTTCGCCGACAGTCTTGATTTCTTCTATGTTGTATTTTTTAAAAAAATTCTGAAAAGTCTTTTGGATAAAGATCACGCCTTCCACCCAGGGCAACTTTTTCTGGTCTTCGGGAATATGCTGTAAAGCCAATTTGAAGTGAGAATAAACCGGCAGAATCTCGGACATGAAAGCGGCGTTGGCCCATTCGTAGGTTTCTTTGGCTTTTTTTTCTTCGTCTTTCTTCAAATTCAGATAGTCGGCCTTGGCTCTTTGCCAGCCGGCCAGAAGTTCGCCGTTTTTTTCTTTTTCTTTCAGCAGTTCTTCTTGCAGTTGTTCCAAAGTTTGTTCATCAGACATAGATTATAAGCTAATTAATTTTATTGATTAATTCTTGCGCGTATTTGATCAGTCCCAGGTTTCTCTGGTAGTCCATGCGCAAGGGGGCGAGGATGCCGATGACCAAGGGTTGTCCCGACAATTCAGCTTTGGCGATTATGGCCGAAGCGTCTCGGCCGAAAGGACAAGTGTCGCCGATTAATATTTGCGGCATTTCGTCAGCCTGCGGAAAATACCAGTTAATCACCCGATCCAGATTATCTATAATATCGGACATGGTGCAGACCAGTGATAAATTGGTGAATTCCGGCTGGCGGAATAACTGCGATAAACCGGTGTAGTACAAATCATTGGCGGAAAAAGCGATTATGACGGTTTGTTCGGATAAGCCGGAGAGTTGTTTGGCCAACGTTTTAATGCTGTCATGATGCTTGGTTAAATCAAGAGTGTTCAATTCTTCCCGATCTTTGGCGGCGATGTGACTGTTAATGACAAAGTAATTGACATAATATTGATAACCCAAAGTAGTGGGGATACGGCCGGCCGAAGTGTGGGGCTGATAAATCAAACCCTGACTCTCCAGTTCCGCCAGTTCATGGCGGATAGTGGCCGGACTTAAATCGGGAAAGTATTTTTCAGCCAAATGCGAAGAGCTGACCGGTTGGGCGGTTTTGACGTATTCATCAACCATGGCTTTAAGCAATTGTTCTTGCCTTACTTCCATAAATGGCTAAAATTAGGTATTTTCGTTATTAGCAGTCTAACAGCGAGAGTGCTAATTTAAATATAGCGTAAGGATAAAAAAGTGTCAAGGAGATTTTTTGAAAAATAAAACCCCGACTTGCCAGCCGGGGCGTAAGGTGCTGTTCGGTAGATTTACCTTGATTTATGCGGGGTTGTTCTTACCGGTTTGATCAGCTTGGCTCGGACGGTGGCTTTACTGCCGCTGCCGCCGCATAACGGGCATACCTCGCCGGTATCGCCGTAATTGCGATTATGGGGCTTTTCCAGGTTGCGTTTCCGACCGGTGCCGCCGCAAGCCGGGCATTTCTCTTTATTCAGATCGGCCATAATTTTTCTGAGCGGATCAGGCTGTTCCGGGGCGGGGTCTTTCGGCATGATCATTCTCCTTGTGTCGGTTGATACCGCTTGGCTTTTTTCATAACCGGCGTTGGCTGTTTTGGTTTGGGTCTTTTATCATTCTGTTTAACTGAAACATGTTTTTTCCCTTGTTTTTCCTTCATTATCCCGCACTCCCTTTGTTTGTATCCCCGTGTTTCCTTGAATTTATTTTAACTTTTAAAGCTCCCAAATCAGCTTATTGTATGTTATTTTTGATTTTTTGTCAAGCATTTACATTTTTTGTCAGGCATTTAATAGGCTAACATCAGCAATTAAAATGCTTGCAAAATAAAACGGAAGCCGTAACGGCTTCCGGATAGTACGTCTAGTTTCGTCATCCTTTTCTGGGGCTGCGGCGTGAGTTTTTAGCCATACTGCCCATACTGTTAAGCGCTTGATTGGCGCCCTGCATGGATTGGCCGGCGGAAAGCACACTGCTTGAGCCCATGCCAGCCAAAACCAGCGCCAGGGCTTCGGAACGCGTGAAGCCGCCGGTATTCATATATGAGGATAATTGCTTTTTCCTCAAGCGCGCCCGTTCATTGAACAAACGGCCCTGCGCTTCTTCCGCGCCCTCGCTGATATCCACAAATTCATTCAGAAGGAACTCAATCAAAGCGATGATAGCGGGATTCAGCTCTTTTACGGCGGTGCCGCCGATGCCGCCAATTGCCGGCAATAATTCATTCAACATAGCCGCAACGGGCGAGACAACGCTCTGCGATACGTCTTTAGCCAGAGAATCGGCCGCCTCCACTGCCGGAACCAGCTCATTGATTTTATCTCTGACCAAAGCAAGCATTTCAGCTATAAAATTTTCTAACATCCCTGGATTCTTTAGCAGGGCTTGCAGTTGAGCTTGATTTTTCAGACTTCTAAGACTTCTGATTGGCATCGTTTTTCCCTTTCTTGCCCCTTGGGGCGGTTTGGGTTTTGACCAACTGCCGACAACTCAATGTGCGACTCACCATAATTGGTGATTTACTATCTTATCATAGTTTAATTTTTTGTCAAGAGATTAACATAAAGTTTTGGTTTTTTAGACTATTTATGTTAAGATAACGCCATATGGCAGAAATGGCGGAAGACCGCGTAGTTGCCGCTCAGGATGACGGCAATGATACTGTTTTGGATCTGACTTTGCGCCCTAAATCGTTGGGCGAATATGTCGGCCAGCAGGCGGTTAAAGACAATTTGCAGATATTTATGGCGGCGGCCAAAACCAGGGGCGAACCTCTGGAGCATGTTTTGATTTTCGGTCCTCCGGGGCTGGGTAAGACGACTTTGGCGCATATTATCGCTAACGAGATGGGCGCCAACATTAAGATAACCTCCGGTCCGGCGATTGAACGCACCGGCGATTTGGCGGCCATCCTGACCAACCTTAATGAGGGCGATATTCTATTCGTGGATGAAATCCATCGCTTGAATAAATCAATTGAAGAGGTGCTGTATCCGGCCATGGAAGATTACGCCCTGGATATTGTCATCGGCAAGGGACCGTCGGCTCGGACTTTGCGGCTCAATCTGCCCAAGTTCACTTTGGTGGGCGCAACCACCAAGATTAGCGGCTTATCTTCGCCTTTGCGCGATCGTTTCGGCAATATTTTTCGTTTGAATTTTTATAATAAGCAAGAAATCGGCGAGATTATTTTTCGGGCCGCCAAAATACTGTCAATTGAGATGAACGGACCGGCCCAAGAAATTATTGCCGGACGCGCCCGCCAGACTCCGCGTATCGCCAATCGGTTGCTTAAGCGCGTTCGCGATTTTGCCCAAGTCAAGAAAGATGGTAAAATTAATGAAGAGACGGCCACTGAGGCCTTGAAGCTGTTAGAAGTTGACGAACTGGGCTTGGACCAGGTTGATCATCTGTATTTGAAGTTATTATTGGAGAAGTTTAACGGCGGTCCGGTCGGCTTAAATACCATCTCCGCGGCCCTGTCCGAGGATATGGATACGATTGAAGACGTGATTGAGCCGTTTCTGTTGCAGTTGGGATTCATTAATCGCACTTCCCGCGGCCGCGTTTTGGCTGAGGAGGCTTATCGGCATTTGGGCGCCAACCCGCCGGCCAATTTGCAGGAAAAACTTATATAAAAAAGAAATAAAGATTTTATGTTTTCACAATTGGATTTTTCTTTGACTATCGGAGTTTTTTATTGGCTTTACCTGATCGTAGTGGCGATTTTCATTTTGTACACCCTGATCAATTATTACCACTTGATCAGATTCGGATTCTTCTCTTCCCTTAATATCGTCGTCATGGTCGTTTATGCCGTAGCCGCCGTCTGGCTGGTTTGGTTTTCTTTGACCACCCTATCCACCCTGGACTGGAGCCGATCATTATTTGATGCCAGCTGGATCACCGGCTTGAGCGATATTTTCGGTTCCGTTAAATTAAACCGATAATGTCTTCCATTGTTTTTAACGATCAAGCCGATCGACTACCGTGATTATCAATAATTTATGATAAATTTAAACGCCATTCCCAATAAACGCCCGAATGAATTGGTGTTGGCCCATCTTTGGCCGCATCCGCTTGTTTTTATCGGCATTTTTTTGTCTTATCTGGTATTATTTGTTATTCCGCCGGTGATTTATGCCTTCATTAACTTTGTTACCCCCGGAGTTTTTGATAATTTGGCAATCATGCCGGTACTATTGGCATTAATGTTCGCTTATTATCTTTTGATTATGGTGTTTATGCTGACCGTCTGGATGGACAATTATTTGGACGTGGATACCTTGACCAATGAGCGGTTGATTTTACGAACGCAAAAGGGCTTGTTTAATCGCACCGTTTCGGATATTGAGCTTTATCGCATTCAGAACGTTTCCGTCAATCAAAAGGGATTGTTTAAGACTATCTTCAATTACGGCGACGTTAAAGTGGAAACAGCCGGCGAAGATCCCGGTTTTGTTTTGGCAAGCATTAATAATCCGATTAAAATTTCCCGTTTAATCCAACGCCTAGATGAAACCGCCAAAAACAACCGCAATACCTCTGAGTGATTTTGATTTCTACTTGCCCGCAGGACTAATCGGCCAAAAACCAATAAAACCGCGTGATGCCGCGCGGCTTTTGATTTTGGACAAAGTTGCGGGCCGGATCAAGCATCGTCATTTTTTTGATTTGCCCGGACTGCTTCGGTCCGATGATGTTTTGGTTTTTAATGATTCCAAAGTGATACCGGCGCGTTTGCCGGGCGTGAAGGATACCGGCGGCCGGGTAGAGGTATTTTTGTTAAAAAAAATAAAGGAATCAAAAAGCAAGGCAGGCAAACAGCAAAAAAATGTTTGGCAGTGCCTGATCGGCGGGAAAATCAAATCCGGACAAAAAATAGTTTTGGCTAAAAACATTTCAGCCCGGGCCATAAGCAAGGACAGCGATCAGACTTGGCTGATGGAATTTAATGCCGGCGACAGGCGATTGTTCGCTTTGGGTGAAACGCCCCTGCCGCCCTATATTAAAACCAAGGCGAAATTAGAAGATTATCAAACGGTCTACGCCAAAGAAGCGGGATCAGTGGCCGCGCCAACGGCCGGCTTGCACTTTACCAGAAAACTTTTAGGGCAACTGAAAAAAGGCGGCGTAAAAATAGAGTATGTGACTTTGCATGTGGGACTTGGGACTTTTGCGCCGGTCAAGGTTGATAATTTGTTGGAGCATAAAATGCATGCGGAGCGGGCGGAGATTGACGCCGCTACGGCCAAGCGGTTAAATCGGTTCAGGGCCGAGGGTCGGCGAATTATCGCAGTCGGCACGACAGCGGCCAGAACCTTAGAGGCCATGGCCGATTCCTCCGGCCGTCTGCGCGCCGGCAACCGCCTGACTGATATTTTTATTTACCCCGGTTATAAGTTCAGATTCGTCAACGCCCTGATCACCAATTTTCATCTACCCAAATCCACTTTGTTGGTTTTGGTTTCCGCTTTGGCCGGCCGGGACAATATATTGTCCGCCTATCGCGAAGCGATTAAAAAGAAGTATAAATTTTTCTCCTTCGGCGACGGGATGATGATTGAATAAACAATAATCAACAGCAATCACCCTTGACCGATTCAAGGGTTTTATTTTTTAATATGAATTGTTGACAACGGCTGATAATTTGTCTACAATGAATTATTGTGCAATTAGCACGAGATTAATGCGAATTAAACGTTAGACAGCAGAAAATGGCCCTAAATGAACAACAGCAGGTTTTTGAGCTTGTCAAAAAATCTCGGCAGACCCTAATCGTATTCAGAAAGGATTGGACCGGAGACGCTTTGTCCGGCGCTTTGGCTTTGGCTGATTTTTTGCGCAAACTGGGACAGAAGGCGGACATCGTTTGCCACGATTTCAAGCAATCGACCAACTTGGCTCATTTGCCGGCCGGCGAGGTGAAGAAGAGTCTGAGCAATCTGCAAAAGTTTATCGTCTCAGTGGACTTGACTTCTACCGGCTTGTCGGAGTTCCAATATGACCACAAAGAGGGCCGGTTGAATTTTTATATTACGCCTCAGGAAGGCCAGCTGACTCCGGATAATATCGCCTCCTCGGTGTCCGGCTATAAGTATGATTTGATTTTTTTGATCAACACGCCGGATTTGGAATCGTTGGGCGATTTGTATTTGAAGAACACCGAGTTTTTTTATTCCGTGCCTAAAGTGAATATTGATCACGCTACCAGCAATGAGTATTATGGCAATATTAATCTGGTTAATATCGCCGCCGCTTCCAGTTCGGAAATAATTTATGATTTGGTTAACGGTTATGACGCTACGCTGATTGATGATAATTTGGCGACTTATATCCTCTCCGGCATTATCATGGCGACTAAGAATTTCAAAACGGCGGAAGTGACGCCCAAGACCTTGACTTTGGCCGGCGAGCTTATCTCCAAGGGCGCGCGCCGCGATCAGATTGTGCAGAATCTGTACCAAAGCCGTTTCTTGTCCACTTTAAAATTATGGGGTCGCGTTTTGTCCCGGTTGAATAATGACTTGAATGACCGGATCGTCTGGTCGGTTTTGTCCACGCAGGATTTTTTGGAAACCGCCACCAATCCCGAAGAGTTATCCGATGTGATTGATGAGCTGATCGTTTCCATGCCGCGCACCGAGGCCGTAGTTTTGATGTATGAAGATAAGCGCGGCGAGGTGCCGATAGTGCAAGCGCTGGTGTATGCGATTAAAAATCACGATGCCATTTTCCTGGCGCGTAAGTTTAATCCGTCCGGCAATAAAGATGTGGCCAGATTCGTTTTGACCGGCACAACCCTGGCCGAAGCGGAAAGAAATGTCATAGAAGAAGTCAAAAAACAGTTAATTTAAGCCAACCGGTTCAGAGTTTTTTTAGTTGACGAAACCGTATATTTTTAGTTTTTCCAGACCCCGATTCGGGGTTTTTTGAATCTTTGTTGAAAACTTGACTTTTGGCTTAATTTGTGATAAATTAGGTGGTTCTCTCTTATATAATGCAATTAAAAAAACAATTGCGACATCCGTGATTATTTTATGGTTAACTTTTTATTTAAAATTAGATAAATTTGGAAATTAGCGCTGATGAAAATGAGCGTTGTTTTCCGTTTCCGACTCATATGAGTCGGGGGCCAGCACCTTAAATTTTCAAAAATAACTTGCTTTAGGTAAAATTTTAGCAGGTTGAAGCAGGAGGGAAAGATGATTGATCCTAAAAGCATTATTATCGGCGGCAGTTCCGCTAATCCCCCTCACCACGGGCATCACGCTATTTTAGCTGATGTGTTAGGCGGTGAAAACAGGAATGATTATGATTTGATGATTTGGATCCCTTGCGGTGAACGGCCTGATAAGCATCTGGCGGTTTGTCCGAAGTGCGTCAATAATTCTTCAGGCGTTTGTTCCGATTGCGTAAACCACCGAATTGCCATGACCGAGATGATGGTTAATGATTTTCGCCGCTCGTTCGGCAATCCGATTAATTTTCAGGTTTGGTATGATGACATTTTCGGCCGGAACACGGCGACCATAGATTGGCTGGAATTTTTAGTTAGAAAATATCCGCAAGCCAGATTAACATGGTTGACCGGTTCAGATTCGGTAATACCGCGTTCGGAATTCGGCGGCTTGAATGAAATCCAGGCGCGTTGGAAACGAGGCGAATGGCTGTTTGCCTGCCAGAGATGGCGTTGGCTGGTTTATCCTCGGCCCGGTTATGAGCTGGGCGATTTTCAATTGCCTTGGCAATTCCAGGTCGCTCCATTTACTGTAAAAGCAGATATCTCTTCATCGCAAATCCGCACTGCAATCGTTCAAAAACATTCTGATTGGGAGGAATTGGTCCGTCCCGATATCGCTGAGTATATCAAGACTAACGGACTTTACGGTTATCAAATTTGATTGGTAATAGAAGTATCAACCGAACAAAAGAAGGAGAACAAGCCATGAGCGGTAAGAGTAATGGCCAGAGTTTTACTAAGACCATCTTGCACAAAGCGTATCGATTAGTTTATGATGGCTGGGTCAAAGTTTGGTACAGCGATGAGGCGAAGCAAGAGATCGTAGAAAAAAGAAACGCTGTGGCGTTTTTGGTTTACAATCGCGATCGACGCGCTGTAGCCCTGGTCTACCAAAGCCGGCCGGCCGTTTCTTTTTTTAGCAATATACGTCGCGTACAAGAAGTTCCCGCCGGTCACATTGATGACGGGGAGTTTACTATTATGGCGATGGCTCGTGAAGCTCAGGAAGAGCTGGGTTTATTGGTTGATTTGCGGACAGCTATTGAGCGTTTTAAGTTGGTTAATTTTAACGTTCCTCTGTTCACTTCGCCGGGAATCATTACCGAGCGTCTGTATTTGGGTTATGCCGAGTTCAATGACGATGAATTTGACCATAGCCGGCAATTTTTCGGTTTAACCGAAGAGGGTGAAGAAGTGGAACGCCGTTGGGTTAAAATTGAGGAGTTGGAGAATATGCCTTATAACGATTTGAAGACTTTTGCTTTGGTACAATGGTTTTTGCGGAAGATTTATCCGCTGTTGGCAACAGAGAAGGAGAACAAATAATGAACGGACAAGAAAAGCCGTCACGAATTTCCCCGCTTTTAACCGATTTTTATCAGATTTCCATGCTCTACACGTATTGGAAAACCAATCGGCAGGAACAATACGCGGCGTTTGATCTGTTTTACCGCACTGCGCCGTTCGACGGTCAATATGCCGTTTTTGCCGGTTTGAGCCGCATCCTTGATTTTCTATCCGGATTCTATTTGACACAGGAAGAGATTCGTTATTTGAGGAGCTTGCCCGCCTGCAGCCACTATGAGCCGGAATTTTTTGACTGGTTCAATACGCTGAAGATGAAAATCAAAGTGTGGGCGCCGGAAGAAGGAACTTTGATGTTCCCGCGGGTGCCGTTAGTGCGCGTGGCCGGACCGATTTGCGTGGCACAACTGATTGAGACGACTATCTTGAATTTGACGAACTACGCAACGCAGGTCGCCACTAATGCGGCGCGCATGCGTTATGCCGCCGGTTGGGAAGCGACATTGATGGAATTCGCTCTGCGCCGGGCTCCCGGTCCGGATGGCGCTCTTTCCGCTTCGTATTACGCGCTTATGGGCGGATTCAATTCTACTTCCAATGTGTTGGCCGGCTTGCTTCATGATTTGCCGGTTAGCGGAACGCACGCGCATTCCTTTGTTACCAGTTATACGGCGGATGATTTGTCAGGCCAAAGAATGTTAACTCACAAAAATACGAAGGTTGAGTGTAATTTTACCGCTGGCGTTTTATATTATCAAGAAGCTCTCAAGGGTTATTTTCCCAATGAAACCAACCAAGGCGAGTTGGCGGCGTTTATTGATTATGCCTGGGCCAATCCGGATAGGTTCTTGGCCTTGATTGATACGTATAAGGTAGAGACTTCCGGTTTGCCTAATTACTTGGCGGTCGCCTTAGCCTTGGCTGAATGTGGCTACACGCCATTAGGTATTCGTCTGGATTCCGGCGATTTGGCGTATCTGTCTAATGTTGTTTATGGCGGTTATGAACTTATCAAAAGACATCGTCCCTGCCAGCATTGCGATTTTACCAAACAGGCAATCGTCGCGTCCAATGACATTGATGAGGCGATTCTATGGAGTTTTCGCAGTCAGAAACATCATATTACCCACTTCGGTATCGGTACTCGTTTGGCGAATTGCCCCGCTTTGGGCGGCGTGTATAAGCTGGTGCAAATCGGCGACCGCCCGGTTATCAAACTGTCCATGAATAGTAATAGTGAAAAGATGACAATTCCCGGAGCCAAACGAGCGATTCGTTTGTACGGCGCTGACGGAAAGGCCATTTTGGATCTCTTGGTGGCTGATGAGGAATATACTCATATCGTTCAAAGGATCAGGGAGTCCAATGAGATCCTTTGCCGCGATCCGGTAAGTGAGACGGTTCGTTGTAAAGTTAGGCCGACTACTTATAAGCAATTGCATCGATTCGTATTTTCCGATGGCAAACGCCTTGATTTTCTTGCCCAAGGCGTTTTGGGCGTTCAAGCGCATGTCAAACAGCAGTTTGAGAGAGAAATGCGCGAAGACCACTTGCGGCCGGAAAATCCAACGCCGTTTAAAGTGGCGGTAACCGAGCTTGTTTATCAGCAAATGCACGCGCTGATGGCTTCGGAAGCGCCAATTCCAGTTTTGTCATAAAAAGCACCTTTTAGTTAGAACCGGCGGAACTGTCGAAGATTTTCGACAGTTCCGCCCTTTGCCTAAGCCGCTTACTTGGTAGGCGTCTTGGTTTGAAGAAGTTCAAGCACTTTAAAATTTAATCCAACAATCAGGAGGAATAGGCTATGTCTATGCCGAAGAATTTGTTTTTGGTCCGCCATGGCGAATCGGAATTGAATCAGGCCAATGCTTTATCGCGCCGTGGCGACAACGCCATGTTCACTGCTGAATTCCGCAGAACTCAAGATCGGCAATTTCGCCTGACTGCCCAAGGCAGATGGCAAGCGCAAGTTGCCGGCGATTGGCTCAGGCAATTAGGAATGCCTTTTCATAAGTTTTTTGTCTCCGATTATGTCAGGGCCTGTGAAACTGCGGCCCTGTTGCGCTTGAACGGCCGTTGGAAAATTGATTATAATCTGCGCGAGCGCGAATGGGGAGAATTAAGCGTTCTGCCCGATGATGAACGGCGCGAGAGATACGGCCCGATTTTGCTTAATCGCGACGGCAACGGCTTTTATTGGTCGCCGCTCGGCGGCGAATCCATGGCTAACGGCTGTATGCGAGCCGATCGAGTCTTGGGAACGTATCATCGCGAATGTTCGGAGAGCAATGTCGTCGTAGTCAATCATGGCGAAATGATGTGGTGTTTTCGGGTTCGCTTGGAACGCTTGACTCCTTTTCAGTATGTTGAATTGGACAGTTCCAAGGATCCGCTTGATCGCATTCATAATTGCCAGATTATTCATTATACGCGTCAAGATCCGTTTACGGGGCAGATTACGCCTTATTACCTTTGGCGGCGTTCTGTTTGTCCTTGGTGTCTGTCCAAGTCGCGTAATGATTGGGAGAGAATCGTCAGGACAACCTACTCCGACGATGATTTGCTGGCTTTGGCCAATGAGCATCGGCAGTTTCTGCCGCAACCCGAGAAGGAGAAATAATTGATGCCGGAAAATTACAGTTTTATCGTCGTGCACGGCCAAGAACCGTTTCCCGCTCAGGTGACTAAGAGTATTTTTTTGGCCGGACCGATTCCGCGAGATGAAAAAGGATTGTCTTGGAAATTAGGCGCCTTTGCAATTCTGGAATCATTGGGTTTTGACGGTGTTGTTTATGATCCGGAAAAGAAAGGCGGCGGTTTCCGCAAAGACGGCAATTACCAAGCTCAAACCGACTGGGAAGATGACGGACTTAATCGCGCCGATGTGATTCTGTTCTGGGTGCCCCGAGAACTCGGGCATATGCCGGCCCTAACCACTAACGTGGAATTCGGCGAGTGGATGAAATCAGGCAAAGTTGTTTTGGGCGCTCCCGAAAATGCTCCCCGCATGAGGTATTTGTTTGGGAAAGCGGAAAAATATCAGATTCCGACGGCGAATACTTTGAAAGAGACTATTGGGTTGGCTTTGAATAAATTAGGCGCCGGCTCTTTAAGGGTCAATGGCGAATGCCAGGTACCATTGTCTGTCTGGCAGAACGAAAACTTTCAGCTTTGGTATCAATCGCAGGTATCGGCGGGCAATGAATTGCGCGGTTGCCGGGCGACTTATTCCTTTTTCTCCAAAGACACTCACCATCCTTGGTTTTGGCTGATACAGCCGCAAATTTATGTCCGAAAAGAGAACAGAATTAATAGTCGGGTTTTTGTTATGGGGCGGTTAGGCGATCTTGACACCTGCGATCTATTTATCCCGATTAAATGCAAAAAATGAGGTTGATCTTACAAACCTTGGCATCCTTGGGGTTATTCCTTATGTCGGGTTTCAAACACCAAGGCAATAAACGCGATTAGTTGGATTAAATTAATTTTTCGCAGAGGCGAGTTGTTTCGCCTCTGCCTTTCATTAGAGCAATTAAAAATTGATTGTTCTTAGAAAGCTTGAGAACATTACAATTTAATCTGCATAACAAAACTGCAACCAAGAAGGAGCAGGAATCATGCCCAAGGGAAAAGTTATCGTCTTAAGTTGCCCGGCCATGGAGAAAACCGCTCAAGCCGTATCAGAAGCTTTGAGGCATTATCCGGTTGAGTACCACCCCAGCAGTTGGGGCGTGTTTTCCGATGGTTTTCCCGATATATCCATAAACGCTGAAGCGGTTAGAAACAACCATGTCTGGTTTTTTGCCTCTCTGGAAAATCCGTCCGAGATATTCCACCAGTTCTCGGTTTTATGGGCTTTACCGCGTTATGGCGCTAAGTCGCTCAGAGTGGTTTTGCCTTTTTATCCCACCGGCACCATGGAACGGAAAATTAAAGTCGGCGACATTGTGACGGCCAAGAGTTTGGCTCGGATGTTTGATGCGATACCGGGCAATGCCGGTACGCCCCGAATTTTTATTTTTGACATTCATGATCTGCGCGAAGAATTTTATTTTTCTGATAATACTTTGGTTTGCCTGCAATCGGCCGTTCCTCGCCTGTTAGGAAATTTTTACGGTTGGTCGGTGGCTTTTCCCGATGAAGGAGCGCAAAAGCGTTTCGGCAAAGTATTAGATAATTTTCCACAGCTTACCTGTCAAAAAGTCAGACAAGGCGATGAGCGCATTGTTACTCTGAAGGAGGGCGAAGCGCGAGATCGGAATATTCTGATTGTTGACGATTTGACTCGGACCGGGGGCACCCTGATTGAATGCGCCAAGGTTTTGAAGCATCGGGGGGCGGCAACGATCAATCTGGTTGTGCCTCACGCCGCCGTCAATGTCCAAGCCGTCAACTGGTTGATTAAAGCCCATAAACAAGGATTGATTAACCGGCTTTACACTACGGACTCCTGTCCTACGGCCATTAAGTTATTGGCAGGGCTGGATTTTGTTTTTGTGAAATCGTTAAGCGAGCTTATAACCAAGATGATTTTGCAAGAAGAATTTTGATTGATCGGCAAGAAACAAAGCAAGAGACAAAAGGAGAAAGAAAGAATGCCAGCAAGAGATTTGCCTCTTAATTTGAGATCAGGCCACCGGGAAATGGGATTTTTGCGCATCGCTACGGTTGTACCCAGGGTGTTTATCGGTGACACAATAAATAACTGCCAAGCCGCTGTTTCTTATGCCCATCAGGCGGCCGATCGGCAGGTTGATGTGCTGTGTTTTCCGGAATTGAATTTGACAGGGTACTCCCTGGGCGACGGCTTTTTTAATACCGGACTGCTTAGCGACGCCCGGAAAGCATTACAGCATTATCTGACGTTAACAGCCGAACTTGATTTGGTTAGCTTTGTGGGTTTGCCTGTGTATTTCAGGGATAAGCTGTTTAATGTTGCGGCGGTTTGCCACCGTGGCCGAGTTGCGGGGGTGATTGCCAAAACGTTCTTGCCGAATTACGGTGAATTTTATGAATATCGCTGGTTTAATTCAGCCGGCCTATTGGATGATAATGCGGAAATCGCGATGCCCACAGCCTGGGGTGATGTCACCGTGCCTATAGGTAATAATTTGATTTTTCCCCTGGTTGCATCCGGGGGAGCTTGTTTGGGCGTGTTAGCCGGAGAAATCTGCGAAGACGGCTGGGCTAATTTGCGTCCTTCATTGTTTTTTGCCGATAACGGAGCTACTGTTATTTTTAATTTGTCGGCTTCCAATGAATTGGTGGGCAAGGATGATTATCGGCGCGACGTTTTGGTTAAGGCGATCTCCGGCAATTCGGTCTGCGCTTATGCTTATTGTTCGGCCGGCCAAGGCGAGTCCACCGCTGAAACGGTTTTCGGCGGGCACTGTCTGATTGCCGAAAATGGCAGTATTCTGGCAGAGCGCCAACCATTCAATTCCGGCAACAGTAAGCCATTGTTTGGCGGACAATACAGGGCGGAAGACGATGAATTGTTGGTAGCTGATGTGGATGTCAATCTTTTGAATAACGAGCGTTTGCGCAACAAGAGCAACTCCAATACGCCAAGCGGTTGGAAACATCAAGCGCGGACGGTGCTGATTGAATTGGCAGATATAAGCGGTGACAAGAATTGGCAGAGGAAAATTAATCCCTATCCGTTTGTGCCCGGCGATCCTGATACCCTGGATAAGCGTTGCGAACGTATTCTCACGATCATGTCAATCGGTTTGTTTGAGCGATTGCGACGAGTTTTTCCTGATCCTGAGAAGCTCAAGGTGGCGATTGCCGTTTCCGGCGGCCGCGATTCAGCCCTGGCCTTTCTTAATTTAGCTTTGGCTTGCCGTTATGGCGGTTGGGATATGAAAAAAATCACGGCCGTAACCATGCCCGGACCGGGAACAACCTTCGGTTCCGATGGAACCTATAAGGATTCGGTTGATTTGATTAACGCCTTGGGCGCAACTTTTAGGGAGGTCAGGATTGAAGAACAGGTTGCCGCCCATTTGCGCGCCATTGGCCATGAGCCTTGCTGGAATTGCTTGCAGTGCGAGAATGCCCAAGCGCGCGAACGGACGCAGACCGTTATGGATTCGGGCTTTACTATCGGTACCGGAAATTTGTCGGAAATTATTTTTGGTTATTGCACCTATAATGGCGATCAGATGAGCATGTATAATCCCAATTGCAGCATCCCCAAAACCCTGGTCAATAAGTTGTTGAAATGGATTGCCGATAAGCAATTATTCGGCCCTGAAGTCTCGGCGATCATTTATCGCACCTTGAGCAAAAAAGCTTCGCCTGAGCTGGTTAAGTCGGATGGAAAGCGTATTTCCCAGGTCACGGAAGAAATAATCGGCCAATATCCGGCGCTTGATTTTGACATATATCATTTCATTCGCGCCGGCAATTCACCGAGGCGCTTGTTCCAATTGGCTTGCGAAGCCTTTAAGGGCGTTTATGAACCGGAAGAGCTCCTCCAGTGGCTGGAAACATTTTTGCGCCGGTTGCTGGGCAACCAATTCAAGCGCGACGCCAGCCCTAACGGACCCAAGGTGGGCACGCTTTCTGCCAGTCCTCGAGCGGATTTGCGTTTGCCTTCGGACATGGCTTTTCCTGACAGTTGGCGCGCATTTTTGGATTTTATGGCCGAAGCGTTAGCCGAGGAAAGAGCGCAACATAACAGCTAAGGATCACGTCGTAAGATTATTTTTCAGCAACCGAAGAAAATAACGGAAGCTTAAAGTCTAAGATTAAAAACAGTACATTGCTAAAGAGCCGCAACTCGCGTGAGTTACGGCTCGTTTTTATTTGTTTTAATAAATCGGAAATTTTTTGGTCAACTGGCGAACTTCCTTTTTTATTCTCGCCGTCAGTTTTTCATTATTCGGCCATTTGATGATCTCGGCGATCCATAAGCCGATCAGTCTTATTTCTTTTTCTTTCATTCCGCGCGTCGTAAGGGCGGCTGTGCCCAATCGTAAACCGGAAGGATTGAGCGGTTTGGCCGGATCATAAGGGATCATATTGGCGTTGGCGTAAATCTCGGCGCGTTCCAAGGCATCGGCGGCGATTTTTCCGGTTAGATCGGCCGAACGCAAGTCCAATAAAAGCAAGTGATTGTCTGTGCCCCCGGAGACCAGCCGTAAGCCGGAATTTTTCAAGGTTTGGGCCAGCGCTTTAGCGTTAGCCACTGTTTGTTTCTGTATGCTGTTGAAATTTTTTGACAGCGCCCGTTCAAAGCATAGCGCTTTAGCCGCGATAATGTTTTCTAACGGTCCGCCCTGCAAACCGGGGAATACGGCCTTATCAATCGCCTTGGCCCAAGCGGCTCGGCAAATAATAAAGGCGCTGCGCGGTCCGCCTAAGGTTTTGTGGGTGGTAGAAGTGACGATATCGGCATAAGGAAAGGGTGAAGGATGTTCCTTGGCGGCAATCAGTCCGGCAATGTGGGCGATATCAGCCAGAAGCAAAGCGTTACAGGAATCGGCGATCTGGCGGAATTTTTTGAAATCAATCAGACGCGGATAAGCGGTGGCGCCACAGACGATCATTTTCGGGCGTTCTTTTTTGGCCAAGCGGGCGATGGCGTCGTAATCCAGTTGTTCTGTTTTTTTAGCTACGCCGTAAGGGATGAATTTAAACAGCTGGCCGGAGAAGTTGACCGGCGAGCCGTGCGTCAGATGTCCGCCGGCAGAGAGATCCATGGCCATGATCTTGTCGCCCGGTTGAAGCAAGCCCAAGTAACACGCCAAGTTGGCCGATGACCCCGAATGGGGCTGGACATTGGCGTGCCAATCATCGGCTTTAAGGCCGAAGACTTTCAGGCATGATTTTTGCGCTTCCGACTCTATCTCATCAATGTATTTATTGCCGGAATAATAACGTTTTCCCGGGTAACCCTCGGAATATTTATTGGATAGGGGCGTGCCCATGGCGTTTAAAATATTTTGCGGGCAATAATTTTCCGAGGCAATCATTACTAAGCCGTTTTTTTGGCGCTCAATTTCTTGCTTGATTAATCGGGGGATTTTAGATTTTGTCATATTTTGCTATAATTAACCATAGCAAAATAATCTTTTTTATTCAATTGCTATTTACTTATGCAACGTTTTTATATACCGTTACAGGATTTTCGCGATAATTATGCGATTAGCGACAATGAAATCCTGATCAGGCAACTGGCCAATGTTTTACGCGCCAAAGAAGGCGACAAATTTTTGTTGTTCAATAATTCCGGCTGGGAATACTTGGGCCAATTGATTAAATTGACGAAAAATGAAGTCAGGTTTTTATTGATTGATCAGAAACCGGGCTTGCGTGAACCGGAACGGCGCATAACTTTATATCAATCATTACTCAAAGCCGATAAATTTGAATGGGTGTTGCAGAAAGCCACGGAAATAGGCGCGGCCAAGATTGTCCCGATTGTCAGCGAACGTTCCATTGTCCGCGAAGTGCGCCTGCCCAAACTGGAACGTTTTAGGGAAATAGCGCGCGAGGCTTCAGAACAGTGCGGAGCAGTCATAGTGACTGAGGTGGCGCCGGCCCTGTCTTTCAGCCAAGCTTTGCAAACCCTGGGCCGTGAGGGCGGCATCCGCTTAATTGCCTATGAGGGCGAAGAGAATCGCCAGTTGGAGGATCATTTGGAAGAAAAGATCAATTTGTTTATCGGTCCGGAAGGGGGCTGGTCGGCGGAAGAAATCATGCTGGCCCAGGAAGCCGGCTGTTTGACCGTTACCTTGGGCCGCAGGATTCTGCGCGCCGAAACGGCGGCGCTCGCCGCCCTGGTGCGTTTAATCCAAGATTGACACAATGCCGCCGGCATAATATAATTATGCTATCTTTAAGTATTATCCGTAATATTATGAATGACCAGCAACTGCAACAATTCAAATCGCAACTTGAGGCTAAAAAAACTGAAATTATTAAGCATTTAGACGCTATCGGTACGCGCGCCGAGGGTGATGAGATTAATTTTAACGCTGATTTTCCCGATTATGGCAATAGCCAGTCAATAGAAGACAATGCCTCCGAGGTCTCGGATTACGCCACTAATCTCTCATTAGAGCATGAATTAGAGGATAATCTTCATGACGTAGAAAAAGCTCTAAAGAGAATTGCCGAGGGCACTTATGGCAAGTGCAAACACTGTGGCAAGGAAATTGAAGCCGGTCGTTTGGCCATTCGTCCCGAATCCACTTCCTGCGTTACCTGCAAAAAATCTCTAAAAGGCCAAAGTTAAATTTATTTATGAAAAATTTTAAAACCGCAATTACCCTCTTGGCGCCGATTGCGGTTTTTATATTTGACCGCGGCCTCAAATGGCTATTTGCTCATCCTTGGTCTGAAGCCGTTTTCCCTCTCGGCCGATGGTTTAGCTTGCGTTTGGCCTATAATTCGGGCGTGGCTTTCGGCTTGTCGGTTAATTATTGGCTGGTCATCGTTTTGTATCTTCTGGCTTTTTTTGTTTTGGCTTATTACGGCTTAATCCTCTCTCACCGAAGGAATAGTTGGCAATTACTGGCTTTATTTTTGGCTGGGGCCGGCGCTTGGTCTAACTTTCTTGATCGCTTGTATTGGGGGCGGGTGATTGATTATATTGATGTGAGATATTTTTCTATTTTCAATTTAGCCGACTGCGCCATTGTTTGCGGTTTGATTTTTTTGGCTTGGTCGATTTATCGTCAGGAAACCAGATAAGGAAACCAGATAATTTTTTTATCTCCCCGTTTCTGTGTTATAATATAATTGAAAGTTAAACAATATTTATGCCTAAACGAATAATTCGGCTAGCAATTTTTTGTCTATTGATTTTAGCTCCGCTCTGCACTGCCGCCTACACCGTTACCCCCTTGCCTGATTTGGGTAATTTTAATGATTTCGTGTTGGAGGGCGGCAAAAAAGAATTGCATTTGAATCCGGGGCAAAGCGAAATGACTTCAGTCACGGTTATTAATCGTTCCGGCCAACCCTTAAAGTTTTCTGTGGCCGTGGAAGATTTTACCGCTGAAAGCGGCGCTAATTTAGAATTTTTAGGGACTCAAAAAGGCCAGTATTCCTTAAAAGATTTTTTACATCCCGAGGTAATGAGCTTTTCCCTGTTGCATGGGGAACGAATGGAACTGCCGGTAGAGGTCAAGGTGCCGGTTGATGCTCCGCCCGGCGGTCTCTACGGCGCGGTTTTAATTAGCGTAGCCGCTCCCGCTCAGGCCGATCCGCAAGACAGCGCCGGCCAGGTTAAGCCGGTTTCGCGTTTAGCTTCTTTGTATTTTGTCCGAGTCAGCGGTCCGGTTGAGGAAGTGGGAGAATTGACGATGTTGAAAACAGAAAAAAAGTTGAATAACTCCGCTCCGGTTAAGGTCAGCTTTTCTTTCAAAAATACCGGAAATATTTATTTGAATCCGTCCGGAGAAATTACCCTGTTGGATTTTTTGGGGCGAACTGAAGAGAAAATAGCAATCCCCGCCTATTTTGTCATGCCGGGAACGACGCGGACTCAAACGTTGGAATTCATTCAGCCGAAGTTTGGCTGGTATCGCGTCAAATTATCATTGAATCCCGGTTATGGCCAAAGCTATATTGAAAATCGTACCAGTTTTTGGGTGATGCCTTCTTGGATTTTTACTATTTTGATCGCTACTATTGTTATAGTAATAATTGGCGCCATTATTCGGTTAAAACGACGCCGGAGCAAGGGCGGAACGCTATGAAAAATAAAATATTTTTTTTAATCTTTGCTGTTTTTTTGGTCGTTCTCGCTTCGCCGGCCTGGGCTTATGTCATGTCGTCAACCAATTATGAACTGCAACGCGATTCCCTTAATTTTATCGGCGGATTAAGCACTTCCACCACTTATGACTTAGAACAAACCGGCGGCGAAATCGCCACCGGCCTTTCTACCAGCACGACTTATAAAACCAATGCCGGATTTCAGCAATTGGATGAAACTGTTTATGTGACTTTAACCGTTGCCGACTCCAGTGTTTCGCTTTCGCCGTCAATCAATTCGCTTTCGGGCGGTACGGCTGATGGCTCTGCCATAGCAACGGTCAGGACTAACGGCGCTCTCGGTTATACTTTGCAGATTAAAGCCGGATCGGCCCCTGCGTTGGTTTCCGGAGCAAACAGTTTTGCTGATTATGTTAAGGCCGGCGCCAATCCCGATTACGCCTGGTCGGTGGCGGCGGCTGACTCGGGTTTCGGCTTTACTCCCGAAGGGTCGGATATAATTTCTACTTACAAGGATGATGGAGCGACCTGCAATACCGGAGGAATATTGGACAATACCGATACTTGCTGGGATGAGTTAACGACCAGTGATAAAATTATCGCCCAATCGTCGTCGGCTGATGTCAGCGGCATCGCTACGACCATCAAATTGCGAGCCGAAGCCGGCGTCAGCGCCAGCCAATCAGCCGGCAGTTACAGCGCTACCGTTACTCTTACCGCCTATACCAACTAAATTATGTCAGCGGTTAAAAAAATAGCCATCATCTTTTTTTTCGTTCTTTTGCCGCTAACAGCCTCGGCTGTAACTTCCAGTGACAGTTTTAGCGTTGACGTGTCGGTGGTCACTTCCGCTTGCAATAATAACGGCGTCTGCGAAACCGGGGAAACTTATGATAATTGTCCCAGTGACTGCCAGCCCCCCTGCACTAATTGCGGTGGCGGTTTTGAGATTTCCGATGTCAGGGTGGTTACGACTACACCCAGCGGAGCCACCATTGCTTGGCAAACCAATCATGACGCCGCCTGCCAGTTGCATTGGGGCACCACCACTGATTATTTAACGGGCCAAGCCGCTGAAATATCGCCTGTGACAAGCCATTCGTCTTCCCTAACCTCCCTTAGCTCGGCGACCTTGTATCATTTTTATCTTGCCTGCCAGGATACGACCGGCGGATCAGCTCAGACCGGCGATTATAATTTTACCACTCAAAACGCTCCGCCGCTTGCCTTGATTGGCAATGTTGACGGCTTGCGTTTGGTGGCCGGAGACAGTCGGCTGATTTTGTTTTGGCAGAACCCCACCAGTACCGGTTTTGCCGGCGTCAATATCAGGCGTTCCACCATTGATTATCCCGCCTTGGCCTCGGGCGTATTGGTTTATGACGGTTGGGGCGAATCAGCCGTTAGTCCGGAAGTCAGCTTCTTAAATACCGGATTAATCAACGGCACCAGATATTATTATACCGTTTTTGCTTACGATTCTTCCGGCAATTTCGCTTCCGGCGCCAGCATTAGCGGCGTACCGGCAGGTTTTCCTACCACCACTCCGACATCCACGCCTTCCGCTGTGACTGATTTAAGCATAATTGAGGGCGATAGCATTTTGACTTTGTTTTGGCGTAATCCGTCTGAGCCGGATTTTTCCGGCGTAAATGTCCGCCGTTCCACTTTAGGGTATCCCTCGCTAACCTCCGGCGTAGTCATATATAGCGGTTTAGGCGCGCCAATTCCCGACGGCCGAGTCAGCTTGGCCAACCCGGGCCTGGTTAACGGCACCAGATATTATTATTCTATTTTTTCTTTTAATTCCTTTGGTTTTTATTCCGCCGGGGCAAGCATTAGCGGAGTTCCTTTTTCTACTTCAACCACAACCCCGCCCGTTACTCCGCCCACCACCACTCCGACCACTACGCCGCCGGTTATTCCGCCCTCGCTTGGTCTGGGTGGTTTTATTTTTACTCAAGATGATGCAATAAGTGTTTTTTCCGCCGACAGTACCGTCACAGTTTCCGCCGACGGCGGAATGATTACCGCTTATATCGCCGCTGACAAGGTGCCATCAGGCACTGACAGGATTAAGCTGGAATTGTCCTCGGTTGGCAATAATTATGTTTATTTTCTGACTTATAATGTTGCAGGCAACGTTTATGCGGCTCAGTTTTCTCCTCTTCCGGCCGGCCGTTACGATTTGAGATTCGCCTCGCAGGACTCCGCCGGGATTCAATCAGCTGAAGTATCTGGTTGGTTAATCTCCACGGCTTTGGAAAAGCCGTTAGAAATCCTGGAACAATTACCGGGCATTGATTCGCTTAAGGCATTAGCCGGATTTTTGGCTCCGGCAAGAGACGTTGCTCAATCACCGGTCGGAAAAATAATCGCTCAGGTGACCGTTGGTTTGGCCCTGGTTAATGTTAGTTTGGCCGTGCCCTTCTGGAGTTTTTCCATTCTGCAATTTTTGTTTACCCAGCCTTGGCTATTTTTATTCCGACGTCGCCGCAAGGATTGGGGTGTGGTTTTTAATTCCATTACCAAGAAGCCGGTGGACTTGGCTTTGGTCCGTTTGTATAATAAGGCGAACGATCGGCTGGTAACTTCTCGGGTAACCGATAAATTCGGCCGGTTTATTTTCTTTGCGCCGGAAGGGCAGTATGTCATTAAAGTGGAGAAATCAGGTTTTGTTTATCCTTCGGAAATTTTGGCCGGTAAAAAATCCGACGGTCAGTATTTGGATTTGTACTTTGGCGAAACTATTAATGTCCCCGCCGGCTCAATGGGTACCATAGCTCCGAATATTCCCTTGGATTCGGATAAAAATTTGGTTGTTACCGACAAACAGGCCTTAGCTAAATTCCGTCGAGAACATTGGGCGGCCGGCCTAAGTTTAATCGGTCCGATTCTGGCTTTAGTTTACGTCTTTATTTATCCTGCTGTTTTTTCCGCTTTGATTTTGGTTTTGCATCTGTCCTTACTCTTGATTTTTAAGCGCTTGGCCGACAAACCGAAAGGGAAACGCAGTTGGGGCAAGGTTTATGATTTGACTGATAGGAAGTCTTTAGCCAAGGCCGTTATTAGGATATTTTCCCCCGAATACGGACGCATGTTGGAATTTTATGTGACTGATAATCGAGGTGAATACGGCTTTTTGGCGGAAAACAATAAGTATTATTTGACTGCCAGCAAGGATGGCTATACTCAGACTAAGACGCCGATAATTGATTTAACCGGCCAGACTGCGGCTGAAGCCGTGGTTAAGCAGAATATCGGCTTGAAACGGGGAGAAAGTCCAACAATGAAACCAATCGCCGGCCAGATGATTGAGCAACCGGCCGGATCTCCGAAAATTATTGCAGTTGAGGAAAAGAAAGAAGAAATAAAAACGGTCAGTAATGATAAATCGTCAAATGTTCCGCCACCTGCCGAAATTTTGCCGCCGCAATCAATGGCAACAGAAGATAAAGAAGGATTATTCGGTTAAAAACAAATTTAGCAGTTAATTAAAAGATGTTTCGTGATTTACGAAGCATCTTTTTTTGTGAAGTAGATTTTTTTATAATCTGTGGATAACAATTTCGTCTTTCAGTCAATTTTATGTTATAATTTATTAAGGCATTGCCTAAAGTAGGGGTAATTTATTACTTTTATTATTAGGTTTAATGCGTAAACATTTTGGCATGGTGACAAAAACACACCAACGTTATTTTAATCGTCTGATAATTAGGGTTATCATGGCTTGTTTTGCCGTGCTTTCCCTGTTTTTTGTCGTTACACAAGCCAACGCTTCATTCAATCAGCAGATAAATTATCAAGGCAAATTAACCGATCATAGCGATGTCCCGGTGGCTGACGGCGATTATGATATGGTTTTCAGATTATGCGCCGATTCGGCTTGTTCTTCGGTGCTGTGGACGGAAACCAGAACCGGCGCCGATCAGGTTGCGGTTGCCAACGGCTTGTTTTCAGTTATGTTGGGATCGGTTACTTCTTTGTTAACGGTTGATTTTAATCAAGATATGTATTTGGAGGTGGCGGTGAGTGGAGAAACCCTCACTCCTAGAAAACGCTTGGGCGCCGTGCCCAATGCCTTGAATGCTTTGGAGTTTGACGGTTTGGCCACCACTTCCTTCCTTAGGGCGGATATAGCCAATGATCGCGCCACTATAACCAATCTAACCTCCACTAATTTTTTTGCCGATAATGCTTCAATTACCAATGCCACCAGTACTAATTTTTTCGCCGCCGCCCTTAGCGCCGTATCTTCCGTTATCAGTAATTTAACAGCTACCGTAGCCAATATTTCCACTTTGGTTTTCGGCGATGCGACCGGCAGCACCCTGGCTGTTACCGATTTATCAGTTACCTCAACCGCTAACATTAAAACCCTAAATGCCTCCTCAACCCTGGCGACAAATTCCACTTCCACTAATCTATTTTCTACTTACGCTTCAGTAACTCAAGCCACTACAACCAACCTTTATACTTCTGTTTTTAACGCTATCTCCGGCCTATTCACTAATCTGGTCGCTACTATCGCCAGTATTACTGATTTGACCGCAACACGGGTAACTTCTACGGAAAGCCTTGTTTCCCAAGGCGTAACCACCCTTGCCACCACCACCGTAAGCGGCGATTTATCTATTGCCGGTTCAACTACTTCCACGGTTTCTTCTTATTTAGGAACTTCGGCAGGGTTAAATGGCGTTTATATCAATGATTGGTCGGATATTTCCACTTTAGCCGGCAGTTGGTCCACCAGTTCCAGCGACTATTGGAAGTCAGTAAATAACTTTTTTTCTACCACCTCTGCTGATTATTGGGATACGACTAAAGATCGTTGGACCTCAGCTAATGCCACTACTTCTTTTAATTTTTTAATTACTCCTTATTCCACTCAAGCCTATAACAGCTCAACTTTCTTCACTTTAGTCGGTTGGTATGAAACCTCTTCGCAATATCTTACCACCACTACGGCTGCGGCCACTTATCTTAGTCTGACTGATTGGTATGCTACTACTACTTGGTCAACCACTTCAGCCGATTACTGGGAGACCCAGCAAACCAGATGGACTACCACTTCCGAACAATATTTTTGGAATACCACTACGACTTGGGCTGGGTTTGAAAGTAATTTTGATACTTATTACTCATCGGCTGTGGCAAAAAACCCCTTCAATCAATGGCTGGACACCACCAACACCCCCACCTTCGCCGGCTTAACTCTAAGCGGTAATTTGTCAGTTACCGGTACCTCCACTTTAGCCACCACCACCATCAATAGATTGCTGTCAGGCGATCAAACTTTGGTCGGAGCAGGTTCAGTGTTTGGCGCCTCAGCTTTATATAATTTATCACCTTCTATCTTTGGCGGAATTACAGGATTTATAAACACCATAGGAGCAAGCAACTGGCTTGATTTAGGCGGAGGAATCAGTGTCGGAGAGGGCAGTGTTTATTCTTCAGTTAACGTCAATTCTTCTTCCACTAATGATACTTCAATTTATTACGGCAATAACTGGGAGACGACCTATGCCAATACGTCCGGGTTTTATGTTGCCGATGCTAACAGGTTTAGGACTGTTTTTGGCGTTGGTTCCAATATAACCACTAACAGCTATCTTGATAATGCCAATTTTGAACTGGAGAACGACGGCACGGTTACTGGCAATTTGGTTAACGTTAATATTATCAGCACAAATGACGGTGGGACGATTAATGGCGATTATACCGCCTTAAAAATTGGTGATGTCTTGTCAATGGGAGCAACCAATAACTATGCCATTTATTCCCAAAATGGCAAGAATTATTTTGGCGGGGATTTGCAAGTGGCAGGAGTAGCCACAACTTCCAATCTTGTTATTGGTAGCTTGAATGGGTTGTTACAGGCTACTGACGGATTGGTTAGTGCAACCTCATCGCCGTACTTCTCCGGCAATCTTACTATCGGTAGCTTAAACGGAGTTTTGCAGGCAACTAATGGATCAGTTGGCGTGACTTCGTCGCCTTATTTTTACAGTTTAAAAGTCGCCACTTCCACTTTATTAAATTCAACCCTAAGTTACACTACTACTTCTTTGCCTGTTATGGGCGGTGGAGCTTCAATTGCCAGAGTCTATGGAAATTATTTGTATGTGGTGATGCAGACAAGCACGCCGACTGAACGTTTGAAAATATATGATATTACTAAAAAAGACAGTCCATTATTGATAAATAGCGGTTTTAATTTGAATCCTAACAGTATTTTCGGCGCAAGGTGTATTGATATTGATGGCAAATACGCTTATATCGGATTTGAGAATTATAGCGCAAGTGATTATTCTTTAGAAATTTTGGATATTTCCGACCCCTATAATATTAAAGTTGTAAATGAGGGAGGAACAAGCATAACCGGTTCCGTCAGGGATTTAAAAGTAGTTGATGGACTCCTCTATGCTTCCATCTATGCAAGTTATACAATCGGAGAAGACGGTGTACAGATATTTGACGTGTCCAATCCTTATTCAATCAGTAAGGTAAGCAATTCAATAACTGGTTTTGTCGGTGAGACGAGAGGAATAGATATTCAGGGAAAATACGCTTACACCATGTCTTATGTGGCGACTTCAACTAACACCTTTAGAATTCTTAATATCTTAGATTCGGTTAATCCAACGGTTGTCGGCGGCACCGGATTGGCTGATATGCCGCCTTGGGGAAGAAGCGTAATAGTTAGGGGGGCATACGCTTATACCATTTCCGATGGCTATGGAGAGCCGGGCGTGAGCTCCACCCAGGTTTTTAGGATAATTGACGTCTCAAACCCGATTTCGCCGGTTATTGTTTCCGGTTGGCAAATATCTTTTACTGAAAGCGGAGGCAATGCAGGCGCGACCGGCTTAAAAATTCAAGGCGATTTTGCTTACATAGTTGACGAAGCTGGTTTAAGTTTAAAAATAGTTGATATTTCTGATCCGTACAATCCTTTTGTAGTTGATAATCTTGTCCTACCTGAATTTTTATGGTCAGTTGATGTTTCGGGAGATATGGCCTATCTCCCGGCTTCCCACACCACTGATAACCAATTATTCTCGGTAAAACTTCCCGGAGTAAACACTCCGACTGCTCGTATCGGTTCTTTAGTCTCTGGCGGTTTGCAGGTGTTAAGTGATTTGATTGTTCAGGGGTTGGGAAAGTTTTTCGGATTGATTATCGGAGATGGGGGACTTAAGGTTTCCGGCCGAAGCGATTTGGCCACTACCACTGTTAATGGCAATTTCTCGGTTACTGGCTCAGCGACATCTACAGTTTCTTCTTATTTGGGAACTTCGGCGGGATTAAACGGCGTTTATATCAATAATTGGTCTGATATTTTCACTTTAGCCGGTAGTTGGTCCACCACCTCCGAACAATATTTTTGGAATACCACTACGACTTGGGCGGGATTTGAAAGTAATTTTAATAATTACTACTCGTTAGCCACAGCTAATAATCCCTTTAATCAATGGCTTGACACTACTAACACTCCTACCTTTGCCGGCTTAACTCTTAACGGTGACTTGTCAGTCGCCGGCACCTCCACCCTTGCTACGACTACAATGGCCTATGATTCCTTCATCGGTTCCGGAGCGGAAGGAATGAAGGTTGAACAATTAAATGTCAGCGGAGGGACACTTAACGGTCCCATACCGATGATTCGCTTTTCCAGTCCCAATGCTTGGGCAAGCAATATCGGCGGATTTTATGACAATCTCACCTTGCTTGAAGAAAGCGGAG
>JBAZRV010000002.1:0-238918 GCA_041662745.1 Patescibacteria group bacterium
ATCGACAGCCGGCCTTCTTTTTGTTTTAGGCATAGGATCTTGGGTTAGGCAGGACGCCAATCGTCCTACATCCCAAGATACCATTTACACATAATATTTTACAGTCTCGCTTGTGATTTTAAAGAATTAATGGATTCAGACATGTTCTTAGACTTGGATGTGGATATTTCTGATTTATTGCCAGTGTCTCCTGTTTGTATGAGTGAAAACTTTAGGGTTACATACAAAAAAGGAGGGCAAGGGGGCCATAATTTTAGAGGAAGAATCCACAATCAAGAGTCATTGTCCAAAATAGGAAGTAGCTTAAAGGAAAAGTTAAGAGGCATAAAGTTTTTAAAAAAAGAGGGTGATTACATTGGTAGAAAAATTCAAGCAGATTCATAAAGTAATTTTGAAAATGGCTAAATGGTCTTTATTAATTTTAAGATCGTTGTCCGCCCAAGAAAAACTGGAAATTGCCAATTCGAAAGGGCGGGCGGATGGAGGGGTTGGGGGAGGAAATCCGCCCGCTCATCAATTTTTGGGGGTGAAATCGGTTCGAATTTTTTTGTAAACACACCGCAGTGAGTATTTAGTATCGGACGACCCGCCTGCCTGCCGGTAGGCAGGAGTGCCTTGGCTGAAGTCAGGCAAAAACAGAAGAATCTGGCTTAGGCCAGTTTTTTTGTTTTTAGTCAAAAGTGCAAAATATAAGGCGATTTTTGGTTCGAATCTCGTTCTCTTAAAATTTGCTATTCAATCGTCACCACTCTTTTGGTGGTTTTTATTTTGGATTTAAAGCAGTTCATCAATTCTCGTTTTTCTTCGTTGGTTCCATTCTTCAAGGTATGGACCGTATAAGTTTTCATATCAATATCTTGATGGCTGAGTCGGTCCTGTCCACATGTGGTTTTTCTTTCAAATAATCAGCGCAAATGTTATAATATAATTATTTAATGTGAGTTAGTATAACTTTTCTAGTCCAAATATAAAATTTATATGGGTTATGCCAATTTGTTAATCTATTTCATTACTGGGGGTTTATTCACAACTTTAATTGTTGTCTTGGAAGAGAGTAATCATCGCCTCTTGTCCGGCTTAGCCACTCTTATTCCGGTATTTACTCTTGTGGCTTATATTTTTATCGGCGAGTCAAAAGGCGGGGCGGCAGTGGGGCAGCATGCCTGGTTTGTTCTTGTGGGAACGATCGTTTCTTGGATTCCCTACATGCTGGCGGTAGCCTATCTCTCGCCGAAAATCGGGGCGCATAGGGCCATCATTTCAGGCCTGGTGATTTTTTTTATTCTGGCCCTGTTGTATATTGCGGTTGTCAGCCGTTTTAAATTGTTCCAATAGGTTAAAATTATTGCCAAAAAATAATTTCAATTACTAACTAAAACAATATGAGATTACAAAAAAAAGTTGCAGTAGTAACCGGCGCGTCATCGGGATTGGGCAAAGCCATTGCAGAAATGTTCAGTAAAGAAGGCGCCAGAGTCGTTTTTTCCGACATTAACGCCTATCCAGGCAAACTGCCTGCGGGCGCGCTGTTTTTAAAAGCCGATACATCCAAAGACGCGGATGTTAAAAAATTAGTTAATTTCGCTGTCGCTAAACTCGGTCGTTTGGATATTATGGTTAATAATGCCGGCATCGGGTTGACAGGAGAGATTGTCGGCATGCCGGACAAGGTTTGGAACAAGGTGCTGGCCGTTAATTTAAACGGAGTATTCTATAGTTTGCGAGCAGCCGCGACTTATATGAAAAACAAAAAGATTAAGGGTTCAATCATCAATATGGCTTCTATTCTTGGCCAGGTTGGTTTCCGCAGCGCAGGGGCTTATTCCGCCGCCAAAGGAGGCGTTAATCAGTTGACGCGAACCGGCTCTTTGGAATTGGCGCCGTTTGGCATCAGAGTCAATTCAATCGCCCCCGGTTTCATTGAAACGGGCATGACTAAGGGCATAAAAAATGACAAAGCGGCCAGTGCCGGAATTAACGCCGCTACGCCATTGGGGCATATGGGTGAGCCGGATGATATTGCCTACGCGGCCGTATATCTGGCCTCAGATGAAGCAAAATTCGTTACCGGCTCGGTTATGTATGTGGATGGCGGTTGGACGGCGCAATAACATCGAAAAAATACTGCATCTCAGGCATACGCCAAAATTACGAATAAACATCCGTTGCATTTTAGATTAGGCCCCGACTCAGGTATATTGACGAGTGCCTGAAATTAGTGTTATAATACCCTTGTAAACATTGAGGTCGGGGGTGCTTAACCCGATTGCTCCGAAAAAAAAGCACTTACAATTTATTTAATACATATAGCATATGCCCCAAAATGAAAAAACCTTAGAACAGCTTAGTCGCGTGGTTTTTTCCTGGCAGTATCCGGAGTTTGTCGTTTATCATAAGGATAAACGTTGGTATGCCATCTCAATTGTCGTGTTGATCTTGGCTTTGGCCTGGACGATTTATGATAAGAACTATTTGTTCGGCGCTTTTTTGCTGTTATTTTATCTGTTAATTCTGTTTCATGAGGGGCGCCGGCCGGAAATAATTGATTTTATTATTACCGAAGATGGCGTTAAATCAGGTGATAATTTTTATTATTTTAAAGACATTGATCACTTTTATGTTGTCTATCAGGCGCAAGGCGTAAAGAATCTTTATCTGGAATTCCGTAATTCCTTGCGCGGTCGCCTTATTGTGCCGTTAGACGGCCAAAATGCCGTGGCTGTCAGAGACTTTTTATTACAATACATGGCGGAAGATTTAGAGCGTGAAGCCGAACCTTTGTCTGAGCAATTAAGACGCTGGCTGAGGTTATAGGACTTGATTTATATCGGTAAAAATGATAAGATATGAATCTGTTTCAAAAAGCTGTTTTTGGGACAGATTATTAGTATAATGTACCCGTAGCTTAGCTGGATAAAGCGTCGGCTTGCGGAGCCGGAGACCACAGGTTCGAATCCTGTCGGGTACACCAATCACTTAAAAGCTTGTAAAGTTGAAAGTCCATAAAGTTGGATACCAAATCTGACACCTCCTATGAACTTATCACTTGATAGTAAAATCAGCCAGGTTAGCCCTTATGCCAAACGCCTGGCTAATAAATTAAGGAAATTAAATATTGAGACCGTTCGGGATCTCATTTTTTATTATCCTTTTCGTTACGAAGATTACAGTAAGTTAGCTAAGATCGCCGACCTAAAGGAAGGCATGGAGGCGGCGGTAATCGGGCGCTTGGAGCTGGTAGCCAGTCGTCGCAGTCATCGGCAAAGGAAAGTTGTCACTGAAGCGGTTTTAACCGATGATACCGGTTCCATTAAACTTGTTTGGTTTAATCAGCCTTGGATAGGGAAAACTTTAGCTGGCGGGGAGCTTATCAGGGTTTACGGCAAGATAGGCGGAGATATGTATAGCTTGCATTTTAATTCACCTAATTATGAACGGACCGGTATTGGAGCGCCGGGCTTGGTGCCGATTTATCCTTTGACTTCCGGGTTGACCAATAAACAATTGCGTTTTTTATTATCAGGGCTTAAACCGTTGATAACAAAAGTAAATGATTATTTACCTGAAGAAATCACCGGACGGCAGAATCTTATTAGCCTCTCTTCCGCACTGCTTAATGTGCACTGGCCGGAAAATGCCAGCGCTTTGGCGGCTGCCCGCCATCGTTTGGCTTTTGATGAGCTGTTTTTATTGCAAACTTGGTCGCAGATATTGCGACGCAATTTGAAAGAATTGGCCGCCCCCCCGATTGAATTTAAAGAATCAAAAGTAAAAGAATTTATAGCCAGATTGCCTTTTGAATTAACTTTAGATCAGAAACGCGCCGCTTGGGAAATAATCAAAGATTTGGCTAAAACCGAACCTATGAATCGATTGCTGGAGGGGGATGTCGGTTCAGGTAAGACTGTTGTGGCCTTGATTGCCATGTATGATGCCGTCTTGAACGGCCAGCAAGCGGTTTTAATGGTTCCGACAGAGATTCTTGCCAGCCAACATTATCAGAGTATCAGCAAGTTACTGGATGGTTGCGGTGTTAACTCCGGTTTATTAACCCGAACACAAAAAGTGTTCAACGGCAAGGAAATCAGCAAGAAGGAATTTTTGAATAAAGCGGCTCTGGGGGAAATAGATCTGATTATCGGCACTCACAGCTTGATTCAGAAGGAGGCGTCTTTTAAGCGGTTGGGACTGGTTATTGTCGATGAACAGCATCGTTTTGGAGTTAAACAAAGGCAAGAATTAAAGCAAAAAGGCGTCGACAACAAGATCCCGCATTTCTTGTCTTTGACCGCTACGCCCATCCCGCGTTCTTTGGCTTTGATTGTTTACGGCGATTTGGATTTGTCTTTGATCAAAGAGTTGCCAAAGGGCAGAAAAGCCATTATTACCAAGGTGGTACCGCCGGATAAGCGTTGGTTGGCTTACGAGTTCATCGATAAGCAGATTGCCGCCGGCCGGCAAGTGTTTGTCATCTGCCCCTTGATTGATCCCTCGGATAAATTAGGCGTGCGTTCGGTGACCGAAGAATTCCATAAATTGGATAAGGAAGTTTTCCCGCAATTGCCGGTTGGTTTATTGCACGGCAAGTTGAAAGCGGAGGAAAAGGAAGGGGTGATGGCCGAATTTAAAAACAATAAGATAAAAATCTTAGTTTCCACTTCCGTGGTGGAAGTGGGCGTGGATATTCCTAATGCCACGGTTATGATGATTGAGGGCGCGGAGAGGTTCGGTTTGAGCCAATTGCATCAATTTCGCGGTCGCGTAGGGCGAGGTGATCATCAATCTTATTGTTTTTTGTTTTCCGAAGATCCTTCAGATCGGGCTTTGGCGCGATTGAATTATCTTTCCCAGACAACCGATGGCTTTGCTTTGGCTGAATATGACATGAAACAGCGGGGCGGTGGCAATGTATTCGGCCAGGAGCAGTCCGGTTTTATTGACAATTTAAAAATCGCCGATCCCGGCGATTTGGTTTTAGCGAAAAAGGCCCGCGATGCCGCAAAAGATTTTGTGACCGAGTTCCGGATGGAAGATTTTCCTCAGTTAGCCGAGGCGGTCAGCCAGTTCGGTTTGACGGCGCACTTAGAGTAGCGTTCCGATGATTCTTGTTACCTCACTGATATGTTTAATAGGCAGTAATTTCAGATTTCCCGAGGGCGCATCCGGCCGAGCGGGAACAATGGCTTGAACATAACCAAGTCGCTGGGCCTCCTTTAACCGGCGAGCTAATTGCGGCACGCTGCGGATTTCTCCGGACAGTCCCACTTCGCCTAAAATCAAGGTTTTATTGGGTAATGATTTTTCCGTAAAAGCGGAAATAACCGCCATAGCCACCGCCAGATCGGCCGGCGGTTCTTTTATTTTTAGGCCGCCGGCGACATTAAGATAAACGTCCTGGTTGCTTAGATTAACTTTATTGTATTTGCCGATGACCGCCAGAAGCATCTGTAAGCGATTCAAGTCAAAACCGGTAGTTTTGCGTTGCGGATAGCCGAAAAAGGTTTTGGCGGTTAGTGATTGCACCTCTACGAGAAACGGCCTGGTGCCCTCAAGAACCATGGTAGCGCTGATGCCCGGATTGCCCGATGACAATTCCTTATCGGCAAAAACACCGGCCGGATCGCTGACTTCTTTTAGTCCGCTACCGGTCATTTCAAAGACGCCGATTTCACCCACGGCGCCGAAACGGTTTTTAACGGTGCGTAAAATCTTAAAATTATTCTGCGCGTCATTCTCTAAATACATTACCGTATCCACTAAGTGTTCCAAGGTTTTGGGGCCGGCGACTTGGCCGTCCTTGGTAACATGACCGATAACTAAAACAGCAATATTATTTGTTTTGGCCAGCGACATTAATTTGGCGGTGCAGGCCGTGATCTGCCCCACGTTGCCGGCCGCGCCGGGGGAGTCGGCCGTGTAAACCGTCTGAATGGAGTCAACTATCAATAGTTGCGGTTTAAGCGCGGTGGCCGTGGCGATGACGGTGTCAATATCGGTTTGCGGCAAAAATTTTAATTTGCTCAAATCGTTGGTTAAACGTTCAGCCCGCATTTTTATTTGCGTTGCCGATTCCTCGCCGGAAACGTATAGAACAGAATCAAGCCTGTCGATCAGCTGCAAGGCCAAAGTGGATTTGCCGATTCCCGGATCCCCGCCCAAAAGCATTAAAGCGCCGTTAATAATGCCTCCGCCTAAAACGCGGTCAACCTCGTTTAAGCCGGTAGGGGTTCTGGTTTCTTTGCCTCCGATTATGGTTGATAAATTAATAGTTTTTTCCGCTCGAGCCGTATTAGCCGAATTTTCTGATTTTTTCAGTTCTTCCGTTAGTGTGCCCCAAGCGCCACAATCAAGACAGCGCCCTTGCCATTTAGGATATTGGGCGCCGCATTTGGAGCAGGAAAAAATCGTTTGTGTTTTTGCCATTTTTTATGGTAGTTTAGGCGGCTTGCCCATGTCTATGTGCCAACAGTTATTAACGGGCTCATCAATTACGCGTATCTCAGGGTAAATTATATTATTTATGGTCACATTATTTAAGACATAGCCAGGCTGCCCGTCATAGTAAAATGCTGTTTTTTGATTCTTGATTAAACCGCGGAAATAGGCATTAGTTGTGTTGTTTCTGGGATAATCCAGCGCTGTGCCGTTGGCATGATTTGAACCGGTATCTTGCGGTCGATAAGCTGAAGTTGGTTGGGCGTCGGTAATGCTTGAGATGCTATTGGCCAATGATGATGTTTGCGGCTTTAATCCTTGCATATTGCCAGTAGCAGCATTGGAGCCGGATGGTACTTTATTGACACTCTCCATGGTTCCTATGCCATTGTTATTAGTCGCATTATTTGATGAGTAATAGACAACCGGTTCAAATTCTTGGCCGGTTATAATCGTCAGACTTGGGCTAATAATACTAATTAACGTGTAAGATAGCAAGGCGAGAGCCAGTCCGGCTAAAGCTGAAAAAATAACGGACTTGGCTTCGGTGATTTTGCCGCTGTCACCGCGCGCCAAAAGCCACTTGAATCCGCCCCACATTACCATAATCGTTGCTAATATGCCAACCGTCCCCAATAGCAGTGTGTACCAAGTATTAATGTAATCAGGAAAAAGATCGGCGTTAACCGGAATTTTAGCGTCAGCCGTAAAGAGACCGCCGATAGCAACATTGGGAGTAAAGGTAAAAGATGCCTTACTATTCTGATTAGTGGTTTTTGTTAAGCCAACGTTTACAGTGGTATCGGAAGGCATTGATTGAGTACTTTCCGCCGCTCCATTGGGATAGGTGGTGAAGCATTGGTGAATACAACTACTGAGTTGTTCTTGAGTCCAATCCAATCCCGAATCGTAACAATTAGCAAGGCATTGTTGGTATTCAGCTTTAGTATCGGCCAAAACCGCCGCCGGCAGCAACAAATTAAAAGCCAGAGTAAGCATTAAAAATATTTTTAGCAAGTATCTCATAATTAATATAAAAAATAGTTCAATTTTTTATAATTTCCCATTCTACCGCATCCCGACTAATATTAATTAAGCGTAGAGGCGCATCCATACCGTCTAATTGATAAATTCCTCCCACTACCAGATCAGGGGATATTTTTAAAGTGTCCATCATCAACATTTCATCAGCGGCCAGGGAATTGGTTGATATACTGAATCTATCATCGGATAATTGATGCAGTTCTAAAGGGCTTAGACTTAGATTAGTTAAGGTGTTTCCTAGATTAACGAGACTATCTATTTCTTGGGTTGATAGTAGTTGATATTGCATGCAAGTTCCCATAAGTCCGGCGCTGCTGGGCAGAGTGCCGGCGTCTTCACTGTTGCAATAAGGCTTATAAATATCAAAACCTGCTTTTTTTAGTTTATTTCTGACGTTTTGTTCGGCTTCAGGCAGAATTTGCTTGTTGAGTTGGTTTTGAGATAATTTTCTCAATTCTGAATCGGTGAGTGGTTTATATTCACGCACTATAGGTTCTCTGCCCTCAAGATTTATGTCGCTTAGATTGGGGTTAATAATGGATATTAAAGTGTAAGACAATAAAGCCAAAGCTAATCCGGCCAAAGCCGAAAAAATCATTGATTTGGCATCAGTGATTTTGCCGCTGTCACCGCGGGCTAAGAGCCATTTGAATCCGGCCCACATTATCATGATGGTGGCCACGATGCCAATAATGCCAAGCATCAAGTCATACCAGGCCTTAATATAATTACCCAATAAATTTTCGTTGACATTGCCGCCGGTAAAACTGCCCAGGGGGATATTAAGGATTAAATCGCCGGATTGGCCCTTGTTGGCGACCGCGTCGAATGCTGCTAATTGCGCTTTTTGCGCCGCTTCATAGTCGCTTTTACAAAGAGGAAAACCGTCAGTGGCCTGCTGTTGGCAGGCTGCATCGCCGGGTTCGCAATTATCAAGCTGGTCTTGCTGTTGTTTCAGGCAATCATCAACGTAATTCGCCCTAACTGTGGTTTGGGGAAGAAACAGAAAATAAACAATTAAGGCGATAATTCCTAAGGTTGTGATTTTTTTACTCATGGCAGGTCAATTTTATAAATTCTGTTGTTAATCGCATCGTTGAAAAATAACGATTTGGGGGAGGAAATATTATACATAATATTGTTAATGCTGCCTTGGCGAGTCGGTGTGGCGATTAATGTCTGTTGGCCCGTAGTTAAGTCAATTTGGTAGATGTCATCGGTCAGATTGTCGGCCACGCTGCGATCAATATCGGCGCCGTCAGGCAAATTGCGCGGTACGGCGCAATAGAGCGTGTCGTTGCCGGCAAAAGCGCATTTGTCCGGCCAAGTATTAAGAGTCAAGGGTTGGCGATTAGTGCCGATATTGTCGCCGTAAGCGTCGGAAATCCATAATTGCGGTTTGAAATCGGTCATGTTGTGTACGCTGTAAAGCAAACGCCCGCCATTAGGCGACCATTCGCTTTGGAATCCCCGGCCTTCCACAATCATGGATTTGAAGTTTTCGCCGTTTAAGCCGACGAAGTAAACCTCAGAGCGATTGAGATCTTTGCCCTCATTGAAAGTAGCGACCATTTGGTTATTGGGGGACCAGTTTGTTTGGATTTGGTTTTCTATGCCGCCGATGCTTTCTAAAATTTTGGGATTGGAACCGTCGTATTTGGCGGCGACTAAGAAACGATTTTCCGCATCCAACGCCATGTTTTTGAACAATATTTGTTCATCATTAGGAGAGAATTCAAAACTCTCCCAATGTTTGGGTAGAGTGATTTGTTTTTGGGTGTTGAAATCGTAGATAATGTTAGAGCCGTCGGGATATTCTAATACGGCTTTGCCGCCCTTATTGTCCCAAACGGCATTAGAGACATTGTAGAACACCTGATCGCTTAGAGCGGTGATATTGCCATTGCCGTCCACGCGATAGAACTTGCCGTCTTTAGTGTTGTAATAATTAATTGTTCCGCCGGAAGTCATGGAAGAAAAATAAACCGGATCCTTGACTATAGCGTTTATGGCCGTTAATCCGCCTTGAGCTGTTTGGGTGACTGTAGGCACCGAAGCTGATATCTGTCCGGGAGATTGGGGCAGGGAACCGGATTGCGCCGCTATTTGTTGGTTGCCGGCGCCGGCCTCAGGAAATTGACTGATAGTAGTGGTGGCCGGCTGTTCTATCGGTGTAATAGCGGGGGGAGCGAAAAACGGCAACCAAAAAAACCAATAAGCAAAAAAGACCAGTAAAATTATCGCACCGATGATCAAGGCAAAAACCCCGATTTTTTTCCAGTCAAGATTCATATGGTATTTATTATTAGCCGCCGGTTTCTCCTTCGCCCTCGCCATGAGTGGCGCCGCTAGACGGTTGCGGGCCGGCTTCTTGAGCGCTTGGCGTGGAGGCGGGAGTGGCCGCCGGAGAACCGGTTTCGCCTTCTTGGACGCACTCCAAACTGCCGCTGATTAATTTTTCCGGATCATTGAGCAAATAACTTATTGCGCCATCAAGATAAAACGACCAGCCGCATTTTTCATAGGCATAGTACATGCTGCCGCCGATCATGATAATGATGATTAGAATTAAGGCAATAACCCAGAGCCACCAGGTTCCCGCGATGAAAGTTATTGCCAGCCAAATATATCTGAGCGTTTTAACGGTTTTCATGGTCCGTTTAATTTTTTCTTCCGCTTCAGCCGTTTGCGAGGCGACTTTAATGGCGGTGTTGGCGGCTTGCTCTTTTTTAGCGTTAAGCGTATCGGCTTGATTATCATCAAAATTCTGGCGATCGGGGCGGTTAATTCGGTTTATTGAAGAAGCCTGGCTGGACCCATCGTCCGGACTCTCTTCTTGCTGGTTTTGCGACTGATCGGAAGAAATTGAACGGCGGCTTAATGCAGTGTCTATGGGGGAAAAATTATTGGCGCGGGTCAATTCGTTGCGTTTGGCGTTTTTTTGGCTGTTTATTTTACTGGCTATTGTCACTTCGTCCATATCTAATTTAATAATTCGTCACAGTAAGGCCTAAAGAATTACATCCTTATTATACCATTTTTTGCTTTTAGTCGCAAAGTATTATCGGTTGATATTTTTTTATAAAACAAGCAATCATAATATGATTGCATTAAGAAGATGTTTTATGTTGTAATTAATAATTGTAATTTTTCAAAATGGCCAAAATATTGTATAATTAATTGTAGTTAATGCTTGTGGATAAGTCATGGATTATTCGGCGTTTATCCATGAGCAAATTAAGGTGACAAAAATATGCTGTTAAAACAGCCCACTAAATTTTTTCGGGTCGCGATTTCGGTCGTGGGCGGCCTGTCTTTGTTTTTAATTCCTTTAATCCCTGTTTCGGCTTGGACCGGCCCGACAGACGATCCGCCCAATGGCAACGTGGCGGCACCCCTTAATCAATCAACGCTTTTTAGCGGTGATGTAATTTCTGGCAGGTGGAATACATTAATGATCACCCCTGACGGTTGCAGTGCCGCCTCCCTGGTTGGTTGGAACGGAACTAAGTTGGTTTGTACTTCAACTTTGCCGTCAGCCGGAGGAATCAGCGGTACGATTAATTACGTATCCAAATTTACCAGCGCTAATACGCTTGGCAATTCTTCTATTTTTGATAATGGCAACGTCGGCATAAATGATTCGGCTCCGGCTGCCACCTTGGTGGTAAGAAAGCCTACCAGCGTTGTTACCGCTACTTGGTTGCGGGTTTTTGATGATTCCCAAAATCCCGAAATTCAATTGCAGTATTCCAGTGATGCTAACGGGCACTGGGGTATTTATAATAATCAGACCGAAGATGCTTTCAGGATTTGGGGCGGCGGCAATGATCGTTTGGCGATCAAGCAGAACGGCAATGTCGGCATCGGCACAAATAATCCTCTTGTTAAATTAGACGTAGTTGGCGTAGTCAGTTCCACCGGTTTGCAAGTTAACGGTGCAATAACCGCAAGCAGCTTAGTTGGTAGCGGGAGTCGCTGTCTGCAAGCCAGCGCTACCGGTCAAATTTCCGCTACGGCCTCGGCTTGCGGTACGGGAGGCAGTACCGGTGGCGGAGTCAATTATGGACTGGCCGGCCAAACCGCTTATTATCCGGCTAATGGCACTAATGTTACCGGTACCTCGGCCTTGATTATTGATAATGCCAACGGCCGAGTAGCTGTCGGTACGGCTACATCGGCTAATCATCGCTTTTTGATTAAATCGGCTAATGTACTGGGTTATGCCATGAAAATATTGGATTCCAGCGGCAGCATACCGCTTTTATCTGTCGTTGATTTTGGCACAGCGGCTTTTAATGCTATGGTGGGCATTGGTGTTGATACTCCCGCTGAAATGCTAGAAGTAGCGGCTCCTGTTAGCGCTAAAACAGCCAGAGTGCGTATTACTGATAAGGTCAATAATCCGGAACTACAATTGCAATACGGCATCGGTAGTGAACATTGGTCTGTGTATACGCGCAATACGGAGATCGCCGGTCAACCTGGTACGGCAGACAGTCTAAATATTTGGGGGGGCACATTGGATAGGATGACTATTAATCAATGGGGAATGGTGGGTATAAATAATACTGATCCGCAAAAACGATTACATATAGGTCCCGGTCCGACATATTATCCGGCGTCGTCATTGGCTATTACGGAAAGTCCGGCCAGTATTTGGAATCCCGGCGCTGATTCAGGAATTGAATTTAGTGTTATGGGAGCCGGTAACTATAGAAATGAGGCCGGGGCTATAGGGTATACTGCGTCATTGACGAATGAAGATTCAAGGGGGTTTGATTTTTATGTTGGCAGAACCGATCCTCCCACCGTTCATGGTTGGGGCGATGGCATACCGGCAATGAAAATCAGGAGTGAAAATGCTTATGTTGGTATTGGAACTTGGATGCCATTATCATCGTTGGTTGTTTCTAATCAGTCAATAATAACTAAGCGTTCGGAGATTGCCAATAAAGACGTTTTCGTTGATATTAATACTAATACCACTAACTACTCTAACGGTTTGAAATGGTCTGTTGGCGTGACTACAAGTTCTCAAGACTTATGGTGGCTATATCGTCCAGCTGAAACTTCCGATTTAGTGTTGGCTACCGGTGATAATAACCCCTCCAACAGGCTGATAACTTTTTTATCTAATGGTAAAATAGGCATCGGGACTAACAGTCCGGTATCTACGTTTAATGTTGTAGGCGATAATGCCTCAGGGTATGGCATCACTCAGCCGGATGGCGCTACTGCCTATATTAAAAACACCCACATTACCTCCGGTTTGGAATATTCTTTCGGTTTAATCGGCGAGGGTTATACGGCTGGTATCCTGGGCTTATCTTCCAGCGCATCAGGCGTTGGTATTTTTGGCCTTAGTTCTGCCGGCACTGCAATTCAGGGAAGAACAGAAGGTGGGACTGCCGTTTCCGGCGATGCTTTAGATAGCAATGGTTTTGCAGGATATTTTAGCGGCGGTAAGGGCGTAGCTATTTCCGCTGGCAGTAATGTTAATCCCGGTTTGCAATTAAGCGGGGGTGTCAATGGTACTTTTATGCAACTTGATCGCGGCGGCGTTTATAATGGTTTATTCGGGGTGGCCGGAGCCAGTGCTCAACTTATTAATAATTCAGCGGGAGGCGATATTGTTTTAAGAAGTAATGGCGGAAAATTGATTTTAGGAACCGCTTACGCGTCGCCGGTTATTACGATTAGCGGTACTAATGCGGGAATAGGAGTCACTTCACCGACTCAAAAATTACAAGTTGATGGCACAGTTAGGGCAACCGGCTATATGGCAGGTTCGGCAACGGGCATAAGCAGGACAGTCACGGTCAAAGGCAGAACCAATAGCAATTGCAATTTAATTTTTACTAACGGTCTTTTGACGAGCAGTAATTGCCCCTAATCCAAGAGGTCATGGTTAATCGCGCGTTTAAATACGGATCACTCACTATGTTGACGGCCATTATCGTTTTGGCTGGAGTATTGGCTTGCCGGTTGGCGTTCATGCAAGAAACAAATGTAATTTATGATGTGGCCGGCTGGCTCTGGAGTGATAATTATGGTTGGATTTCGTTGAATTATCAGAATCCGGGATTGCCGGAAAGCGGAGATACGAGATCATATAAAATTCAATTGGACAGTAACAATAATCTATCCGGCTATGGCTGGTCAGAGTATGTTGGTTGGGTTTGTTTCGGCTTCACTTGCTCCGGTTCCGGCATTGGAGGTATTCCATCCTTTGATGGTGGCTGGGATGCCAGTTACGATCCAATAGCTAAGAAAATCACTGGTTGGGCCGGGATTGTTTCTCTGGGTAATGAGGGTTATCTGCATTTGGGCGGCACGGTAATTGACGGTTCCTTAGCTAATGGTGTCGGCCAGGCTTGCTATGATTGCAATACTAATAATGAGGAAGGATCATTAAATTGTCGCAGTTGCTTTGCCCGCGTCAGGGTTGATGGTGAAAACATACCGGATACCAGCGTTACTTCAACCAGTGCCGGTAGTGGTTCCATATGCTTTAATTGCAACGGTTGCCAAACTTCAACTAATCCGTTGGGCACTGCCAGTCGCATTATTTGCACCGGCGGTTGCAGCGGCGGTTGTAAAAAATATGGCACCATAGTTAATGGTGTCAACGGTACAATTTTAGGTTGGGGTTGGAATGGTGATAGCACCAATCTAATTGGCGCCGGCTGGGTGGAGTTTAATGGCGCAGCCGAGATTGTCTATCCTTGGTTGCAAACGCAATTCGGTTCGGTTTACGGTTCTAACTATATCAGACAAAGATTTGAAAAGGGCCGTAACGCCACTTATTGTATTTTTGCCAAGGATGTTTATAGTTTCACTTCCACCAATTGCCAGCAACCGTTTTTTTCTGATGTCGCCATTGCTTATCCGACATTGCAGAATGGTGTTTATAGGAATGCTTTGGGACAGATTGATTTGGCTGGCTTAACTACGGAATACAGAAGAATCGGCAATACTCGCTATAATAAGTATGATCAGGTTTTGAATATTTACAATAATGCAACAACTTGGAAAAACAGCGAAGTTTTTAATAATAGCGTGTACGTTATTAAGGGAAATCTGACTATTGATGCTGGGTTCGCCATTGCTAATGGCGGTAATGGACAGCGGGGCAACGGTTTAGTGGTAGTTGATGGCGATTTGAATATTAAAAGTGATTTTGGTTATAGCAACGGTTCTTTGCCCGATGATTTAAAGAAGCTCGGATCAGTGGCCTGGGTGATTAAAGGCGATGTGATAGTTGATCCGACGGTGACTAAGATTGTCGGGGCTTATCTGCTTTTAGGCAAAGATGGCATTTTATGTCAGACGGAAAGCGGCTCTTCCGCTGATTATCCTAAGTATATAGCTAATGGTTGCGGAGTGTTTTTTTCTAATGAAAGTCCAAATCAATTAGTAACATTGGGATTGATTATTGCCAGGGCCTTTGATTTTCGACGTACTTACTCCAAATTAATTCAGGGTTCAGAGAGGATAATTTATGACGGCCGCCTAATCGCTAATCCGCCTCCCGGACTCAAAGCTTTGGCGGAAAATTTGCCGGTGATTCGTGATTATCAGTATTGAGCAGATATTTAATTATTAATTTTTAGTCATTAGTCATCAATTTTAAATTTTTATGTTCGGATCAAAGAAAAACAATTATCTCGGCGTCGATCTGGGATCTTCCTCGATTAAAGTTGTAGAATTAGCCAATTATTCCGGCCGGCCACGTTTGGTCACTTACGGTTTTACAGAAAAAAGCCCGACTAATATTTCGGAATCCGGAATAATTTCCGATGTTGAAGAAACTGCTGCGATTCTTAGGGAAGTCTGTAGAAAATCAAAGGTTACGGCTAATAAGGCCGTAGCCGCCCTGCCTAATTTTTCTGTTTTTACTTCTATTTTGACTTTGCCGTCATTATCCAAAAAAGATCTGGCTGCGGCAATAAGCTGGGAAGCCAAGAAGATTATTCCCATGCCGCTGGAGGAAATAATTTTAGATTGGAAAATCGTAGAAGAGTTTGAAGTTGGCGGGGGCGGTGCGGATAAATTGCCGGAATTAAGCCAAGAAGCCAATCCTTTGAAAAAGATATTTTCTAAACCGAAGAAAAACGTCCGAGTGCTTTTGACTGGAGCCAGCAAACAGCTAATCAAAAAGTACATTGATATTTTTGCTAAATGCGGTTTGACTTTGCTCAGTTTGGAGACTGAGAGTTTTGCTTTGATCCGCTCGCTTTTGGGCGATGATAAGTCAACAGTAATGATTGTTGATATGGGCGCGGCTACTTCCAGTTTAGTGGTGGTTTCCAAGGGGGTGCCGGTACTGAATCGATCGTTGGAACTGGGCGGTCAAGCTTTAACCAAGGCAATTTCCATGGCCCTGAATGTTAATTTGGATCGCGCCGAGCAGTTTAAACAGGATTTGTCATTAGATTCGGAAACAAGCGAAAACTCTTTGCCCCAGACAGTAGAAAAAGCTTTTGCTCCGATTTTAAATGAAATCAGCTATACTATTAATTTATATCAGGATAGTAATAATACTAAGATTGATAAGTTGATTTTAACCGGCGGCACGGCTCTCTTAGGGCATTTATCGGGTTATTTATCAAATAATTTTAATATTAATACGGTTATCGGCGATCCTTGGGCGCGGGTAGTTTATCCGGTTGATTTGAAGCCCATTTTAGATCGCGTCGGAGCGCGTTTTGCCGTTCCTGTCGGCTTAGCTATGCGAGAAATAGAATAGTTGTTAGCATATAGCAATAAAAAATGTTATAATATCAGTACATGCCAGATGTTAATTTGCTACCGGAAGAATTAAGAAAAAAAGAAAACGAAGAACAAAGGCGAAGAATCAGTCGGACGCCCAGCTTTGATATTTCCTTAACCAATCCGGAGGAAATAAAATTAGAAAAAGCCGGTTGGCTTAGCAGATTATTCGGCAAGCCCGTCTCTCCTATTGTTTCTTCATCCCGTTACCAATCGTCAGTCAGTGATAATCCAGTGGCTGTTTTGCCGACCTTTAAGTCCTCGGCGCCGGCTAATTTGCCGATTAGCGAAGGAGTTGATCGGAGTAATTTTTATCGGCAGGAATCAAAACGATTAGCAGAGTTAACCAGTCAAGATAAAAAGGAAGAATCAAGATTAGAATCCATGCCGGCGTCTAAAGCAGTTGCCTCACCGCAAATCAATCAATCGTCAAGTAAGAAGGGCGGTTGGCGGAAAATCTTGGCTTCTTTATTTTCTCGTTCCGGAAAAGTTGAACCCAGAATACATTTAGCTAAACCATCAGAAGCAACAGTATCTTTAGCGCCAATGCCGATCAAGTTTAGGGAAGAAAAAGTGGAATTGAAGACCTCCCCGAATCAGCCGATCAAAGAGGGGGCGAGAGAAATCGCTGGCGTTAAGATTGAGCCGATTAAGAAAGAAAAAAAACATAAGTCCAGCAAGTATGGCGGCTATCACACGACTGAACCGATTACGCACGATCGCCATACCTATATTAATTTAATACCGTCTGAATTATTAAAAGGAAAGGCTGGGGGGGTCAATTGGTTTAGGGTAGTTTCATCGATGATTTTGCCGGCATTAGTGGTGTTTTTTTGCTATTTGGGCATGAGTTGGCTGCAGAGTAATATTAATCAGAAGATATCAATCAATCGTAATGAATTAACACAGCTGCAAAAGAGTATTGGAGATTATAATGAACGAGCCAGAATAAACAATGATACGGCTAATCGTGTCATTACTCTTAAGAAATTATTGGATAATAGAATTTATTGGACTAAATTTTTTACATTGCTAGAAAAATATACTTTGGATGGCGTGTACTTTAAAGAGTTTAGGGCCGATATCGCCGGACTTATTTCTTTGCCGGCTACGGCCGATAACTATGAAACATTGGCTCGGCAACTCGTAGTACTAAAAGACGCTAATGATTTTGTTAAAGATGCCAGAACTACCAGCATGCAAGTTTCTACCGACCCCAAGGCCGGAGTTACCGGCATTGATTTTCTTTTGCGTTTAACCCTGGCTGACGGCGTTTTTCGCCATTTGGTCAAATAATTTATGCCTGATTTAAGCTATAAAAAAACCATCATTGATATTTGGAATAAGTATGAACGTTTTTGGCTGTTTTTAATCGCTATTTTAGTGTTAATTATCGGTTATTTGTTGGTTTTAAACAAGCAATTAGCGAATTATAATGAGAGTCGACAGGCAGTGGCCGGCTTACAGGAAAAAATTTCTATCGCTAAATTCCAATTAAACGAATCGCAAAGGAACGCCTCTCAAATAGTTGAATTGACAACTGAGGAGAAGCGTTTATTATCCTTGGTTTTGCCATCAGCGCCGGATACGCCGAGTATGATAGTGCATTTTACTAACCTAGCCAAGCGCGCCGGTTTCGTAGTTAGTAATTTATCTTTCAGCGATAGCGTTAATGTTTTGCCCAATGCTCCGGCTACGGCGGCCGGCGTGCAAAAAATAATGATTAAATTGCAATTAGCCGGCGGTGATTACGACTCCTTCCAATTATTTTTAAGTTTGTTAGAAAAATCAGCAATTATTGCCGATATCAATTCCATTAACGTTACTGACAATGGGGAATCGTACAATATTTCCTTGGTAACATACTATCGGCCTTAATTTATGGATAAAACAGAAAAAAAATCATCTAAACGCTTATATTTTTTGCTGATCATCTTGATCGTCATTCTTTACGGCGCCTTGGCCTATTGGCAAAAATTTTGGCCGTTTTCTTTATTACAGGAGCAAAGCGTGGTCAATTTGGGCAGTCAATTCGTTAGAATAAATCGCGATATTTTTCCCGACGTCAAGCAGTTGAATCAATGCAATGATTGGCCGATTGTCGGGGTTGAGTTGAGTCCTGATCGCGGCAATCCGTTTAAACGGAAGACGGCGGATGTTAATGCTATTGTTAATACCTCAACCGCGCAATGTCGCGAATTGGGGGAATAAAATTTATGCCCGATATCCAATACAATGAGAGAATAAAAAACTATTTATCCAGCCATAATTTAGTGAATCCTTCTATTTTAGAAGAGGTTCTTAGCGTGGCGAACAAAAGCAAAAAAATGATTGAAGAGGAGCTGGTGGATCGCAATGTTTTTGGTCGCAATGAATTGCTTAAGGTAAAAGGCGAGGTATTCAATTTGCCCGTAGCCGATCTGGCGGCCAGTCAGATTAAACCGGAGATTCTTAATTTATTGTCTCAGAAAGTAGCGGAGAATTATAAAGCCATCGTGTTTGCTCAGGAGGGTAAAAAGGTCAGTGTCGGCTTGGTTGATCCAGGGGATTTCATGGCTAATGAAGCGATTGAATTTTGGGCCAAAACATCCGGTTTTCAAATTAGTTATTTCGTGATTTTATTGGAAGATTTTCGTCGTTTTATTAAAAGTTATAGCGGTTTTAGTAAGGAAATAGGCACTGCTTTGCAATCAGCAGAAGAGAAATATGCGGAAAAAGAAGAGGGTATAGTATTGGAAAGCGGAGCCGCTTTGGAAGAAAAAATTAAAGCCGCTCCCGTAGCTAAAATTGTTTCCGTTATTATTCGTCATGGCATTGAGGGTAATGCCTCGGATATTCATATTGAGCCTGGGCGCAATGAAAGCCGAGTGCGTTATCGCGTGGACGGAATTTTGCATACCTCGTTGACTTTACCGGCCTACATCCATAACGCCGTAGTGTCGCGTATTAAGGTTATGGCTAATCTGAAGCTGGATGAAACACGCCTGCCTCAAGACGGCCGTATTCGGTCGCAAATAGACGGCCAGGAAGTTGATTTGCGTATTTCTGTTCTGCCCATGCTTAATTCGGAGAAGGTGGTCATTCGCGTTTTAGATACCTCCGCCGGCGTTCCCAATTTGGCTCAGCTTGGTTTTCTTGACAACGAAATAGAGATTTTAAATCAGAACGCCAATAAACCGTTTGGCTTGATACTTCTGACCGGTCCGACCGGTTCAGGTAAAACGACGACTCTATATTCAATTTTAAATCAAATTAAAACGGAAAACAGCAATGTTACCACCTTGGAAGATCCGATAGAGTATTCTATCGCCGGTATCAATCAATCTCAAATTAATCCGGATGTGGGGTTTACCTTCGCTTCCGGTTTGAGAGCGATTTTGCGCCAAGATCCCAATATTATTATGGTGGGAGAAATCCGTGATAGCGAAACGGCCGAGCTGGTCATCCATGCCGGCTTGACTGGCCATTTAGTCTTTTCTACTTTGCATACAAACAACGCTTGGGGCGCTATTCCGCGCATGATTGATATGAAAGCGGAGCCCTTTTTACTCTCTTCCACTCTTAATTTGATTATGGCGCAACGTTTGGTTAGGAAGGTTTGTCCCAGTTGCCGTCAGGAAGTGTCGTTGCCCGGACCATTGCTTAAGCAAGTGGAGAGCGAAATTAAACAAATTCCGCCAGAATTGCTTAAGCGGTATGTGCCGCAAGTAAGATTTTATCGAGCGGTCGGTTGCGATCTTTGTGGCCAGAGCGGTTTTTCTGGACGTACGGTTATAAGTGAAATTATTGCTATCACGCCGGAATTGCGAGATATTATTGCTAAAGAAAATTTTTCTAACGAAGTGGTTATGGCGGAATTGAAAAAACAGAATTTTGTCACTTTAATGCAGGACGGCATAATGAAATCAATGATGGGCCTGACCACCATTGAAGAAGTGATGCAAGTAACACAAATGTAATTTAATTATTATCAACTAAATTGATATTATGAAAGACAAGAAAATAAACATCCTCATCGTGGAAGACGATGTTTTCCTGGCCGATTTGTATAAGACCAAATTTGCCCTGGAAGGGTTTAAGGTAGTCGTGGCCTATGACGGAGAAAAGGGCTGGGAAGCGGCGAGGAAGGGTTCGCCGGATATTATTTTATTGGACTTGGTTTTACCTAAGATGAGCGGTTTTGATATTCTTAAATCACTTAAGGCCGATAGTAAATTGGAAAAAATTCCGGTAATTCTTTTGACTAATTTAAGTCAAAAATCAGACGTAGAAAAGGGATTAAAGTTGGGTGCCAAAGATTATTTGATCAAGGCTCACTTTATGCCGTCGGAAGTGGTGGAGAAAATCAAAAAGTTAATTGCGTAATTATGGATACCAGTCAGGATTTATTTTTGAAACAGGTATTAACCGAAGGGATAACTGCCAGTGCTTCTGATTGGCATTTTACCGTCGGTCATTTTCCGATTATAAAAGTTAATGGCGATTTACGTTATCTGGAAGACAAGGGTGTTATTACGGCAGAATTCATGATTAAGCTGGCTGAGGCGTTATTGACGCCGACGCAACAGCAAAAGTTAGCCAAGGATAAAGAGATAATATTAACCTATAATTTTGATAAGAATCTTCGCTTTAAAATAAATTTGTTTTATCAGAAGAGCTTTCTATCCGCTACTTTCCGTTATGTGCCGGTACAGATTCCTGCTTTGAGTCAATTGGGTATGCCGGCAACAGTAAGGGAGTTAATTAAATTAAATCGAGGCCTGGTTATTGTTTCCGGTGCCTTCGGTTCCGGCCGCACCTCTACCGCCGCCTCCATGATTGAGGAAATAAATATCAGTCGCAAAAAATACATCATCACCATTGAAGATCCGATTGAGTATGTTTTCGCCAATAAAAAAAGCGTCATTGAACAGCGTCAGGTGGGCCAAGATACTAATAGTTATGTCGATGCTCTGCGTTATTTCCAAGAAGAGAGCGGTGATGTGCTGTTTTTAGAACAATTAAACAGCGCTTCTATCATCCCGCCGGTTTTAGAGATTGCTCGGGGCAGCGCTTTAGTGATTACCACTATGGCTGCCGATACGTGCGCCAGATCCTTAACCGCTATTCTTGATTATTTTCCCGCCTTTGATCAGGAACGCATCCGTGATTTGTTGTCCGGTGCCTTGAAGGCGGTAGTTTGCCAGAAACTTCTGCCTAAGATTGGCGGCGGCGTAGTTCCGATTTGTGAAATCCTTTTAGTTAATGATACGGTCAGGGCGACTATTGCCAGCGGGAATCTTAATCAGTTGGACAATATTATCGCCACCTCTCGCCGTGAAGGCATGGTATCTTTTAATCAAGCTCTGAACGAGGCGTTAAGGGCTAATTTGATCACTTACGAAGAGGCGCAGGAGCATTCTCCTGATCCTAATGGTTTGGGGAAAAATTAATTTTTATTAATCATGCCGATATACAAATACAAAACTAAAGATCGCCGAGGCAATATTGTTGAAGCGGCCATGGATGCGGTTTCTACCGAGGCCGTAGCCAATTTTTTATTGGATAAAAAATTGGCCATCATTGACATTCGGCCACAAGCCGCCTTAAGCGTCTGGTATTGGCAGAAACTTTTATTTTTTAAGCGGGTCAGCAATAAAGATTTGGTTATATTTTTTCGTCAATTGGCGGTAATGGTTGAAGCTAATATCCCACTGGTACGCGGTTTGCGTATCTTAGTCCGGCAAACCAAGAATGATTATTTGCGTAATGTAATTGACAAGGTGGCGGACGAAGTGGAGGGCGGATCAAGTTTTTCTTCCGCCTTAGAGGCCTATCCCGATGTTTTCACTAAGTTTTATGTCAATATTATGCGTTCCGGTGAGACGTCAGGCCGCTTATCGGAAGTGATGAATTATTTGGCCGATCAAAAAGAAAAGGATTATGATTTGGAATCCAAGGTTAGGGGGGCGATGATTTATCCGGCCATGATTGTTTTAGTTTTGGGCGTAGTGGGTTTTATCGTCGTAGCCTTTGTTATTCCCGGCATTACTAAAATGTTAGTGGAATCAGGCGCTCAGATACCGTTAATTACCAGGTTAATGATGAATTTAGCTAATTTTTTAAGGAATTTTTGGTGGTTAGTGGTGCTTTCAGTTGCTGGTTTGCTAATAATATTTTTTGTCGGTCGGCAGACGCCTGAAGGCAGACGTTTTCTGGATTGGGTAAAACTTAAAATTCCTATTTTTGGCGCTATTTTTAAGGATATTTATATTGTGCGTTTTGCTCAGAGTTTTGCCACCCTGATTAAAGGCGGAGTTCCCATCGCCCAGGGCTTAGCCGTGGTGAAGGAGGTTGTTGACAATAAATTATTTGAAGAAATGATTAATGATGCAATTGAAGGCGTTAATGAAGGCAATCAGATTTCTGAGAGTTTGGCCGCCAGTCCTTATTTGCCGCAAATCGTGGCTAATATGATCAGTATTGGAGAAGAATCGGGAAAATTGGAAGAAGTATTAGATAAGGCTGCCGATTTTTATTCCAAAGAAATAGATAATTCGGTTAGGAATCTATCCAATCTGATTGAACCGATAATTATGATTGTTTTGGGAATTGCAGTGGCATTGTTTGTTATTGCAGTCATCTTGCCAATGTGGCAGTTGTCGTCTGCTTTTTAAAGTTTGCAAATTGCTGGTTTTTCTGTTTTTTTATCATTTTTTGTGCTATAATTATGTTATAAAATAGCTGTGGATAAGCTAAATAACCCATTTAATAAGGGAAAGGTCGAGGAAAAAGCTTAAGAGACAGTTGAATTTTATTCACTCGCGAGTGAACTTAAAATGTTAAATATAAATTATAAACCTATGAATAAGAAAGGTTTTACTTTGATTGAATTGCTGGTGGTTATCGCCATTATCGGCATTTTGTCTTCAGTTGCCATTGTTTATTTGCAAGATGCCAGAAATAAAGCTAATGACGCCAAGGTTCAATCTAATATTGCCACCGCCTCCACTCAAACGGAAATTGCCAGGGCCAATGGAGAAAGCGTTGATTCCGACACTTATAGAGATTCTGTTATCGCAAAGTTAGGCACTTATCCTTGTACTGCCGCCGGTAAGGTTAGTTGGACCGCTTCACCTTCCACTACGGCCTCTGTTGTTGCTTATTATGCCCAACTTTGTACCAGCGATTCCTATTTCTGCGCTGATACCAACGGCTTTAGAGGATTGAATACGGCCGTTCCTGCCGTAGACGGACAATGCAATGCTAATTAAGATTTGAATTAAACCCTCCCGTTAAATCGGGAGGGTTTTTTTGTCGGTTTGTTTATGGTATAATATTAAGGTAAATATAACCTATGCGACGACTATCTTATAAAATCATTGTCTATTCCATGCTGCTTATTTTGGGGCTGATTTTTACCGGTTTGGCCGTTTGGTTTTATAGCGGTCAAGCGAGGGATTTTGAGCGTCTTAAAGGCCTAAAAGTCTGGCAGGATATTATGGCTGAATACTTTTCCAAGTACAATACTTACCAAGTCATTAATTGCAATCCGGGCATGGTCATCAGCCAGTGTTTTCCCGATCGGGCCACCCCGCTTGATCCTATCAATAATGGCAATTATAAGTATCTCGTCGGCACTTTGGGCGAAACCGATTACGAGATTAATTTTTATTTAGAGCGCGGTATCGGCGGCCTTAGGGCCGGCGGTTATACTTGGACTAAAAACGGCGTGAAATGATTTTATTTATTTTCATTATCGGCTTGATTGTCGGTAGTTTCCTCAATGTCGTTATTTGGCGACTGCATTCAGGCGAACCGATTGTTTTTGGTCGATCGCAGTGCCCGCGCTGCCAAGCTAAGCTGCGACCGAAAGATTTGATACCGTTACTGAGTTTTATTTTTCTGCAGGGCAGGTGTCGTTATTGTCGGCAACCGATTTCTTGGCAATATCCTTTAGTGGAATTTGCTACCGGCCTGCTCTTTCTCCTGGCTTATAGCTGCCATCCCCAGCCATTAATTTTTTTTAGAGACGCAGTATTAATTTCTATTTTAATCGTTATTTTTGTTTACGACTTGCGCTGGCAGTTGATTCCCGATCAGATAACTATCCCCGCCATTATTTTATTGTTTATATTCAGCTTGCTTTTAGGCAGCAGTTTATGGTTGTTGATCTTTTCTGTCTTAGTTGGTTTTGGTTTTTTCGGCTTGCAATACCTGGTTTCTTCCGGGCGTTGGATCGGCGGCGGTGATTTGCGTTTAGGCGCTTTGATGGGGGCGACTTTGGGCTGGCCTCTTCTGATAGTCGCCTTATTAATCGCTTATATTATCGGCGCCGCGGTTTCTATGATATTATTGATTTTAGGTAAAGCCAAAGCTAAGACGCCCATCGCCTTTGGTACTTTTTTGGCCTTGGGCACTTTAATCGCTTTGTTTTGGGGTGAAAGAATCATCAGTTGGTATCTTGGTCTATTATTATAATGTATGTTACGACATAAATTACAGCAAGGGTTCACTTTGATTGAATTGCTGATTGCCATCGCTATTTTTACGATGCTTTCTTCTTTTATGGTGGCCAGTTTTACCAGTGACGAGAAAACCCGCCTATTAAAAGAACAGGCTGATTTGGTTTTAGCCGGAATTGATCAGGCGCGTAATTTATCTTTGGCCGGCAGCGGCCCAAGCAATATTTATTCTCAACAGTTTGTTTTTACTGTCAGTAATTGCCAAACCGGTTGTTTTTATGAGGTCAAGGGCCGAGATCCGGATCAGCAGATAGTCAAGAAAAATTTAGAGGGGATAAGCGTCACTGTTAAAAATGAAACGAGCAATCAGTTGTCAATTTCTTTCGCCGTGCCTCGGGGGCGAATGGCCTTGTCCGGCGATAGCAATCCCAGTGAGGCCCAGATAGAAGTCAGTAACAATTCAAGCGCTTTTTGCATCCAAGTTAACAGTATTTCTGGTAAGGTTGAGGAAATTAAAGGCAATTGCCCGTAGTTCTATGATAAGATTAAAAAATGACCAATCCGGCCAAAGCCTGATTGAATTGATTGTTTCCATCGCTGTTATAACTATCGGCCTCTTTTCTGTTTGGTTTTTATTTTTGGTTAATTTTAATGCCGTTAAAGAGTCGGAAATGCGTATTGTAGCGGCCAATCTGGCTCGCGAAGGAGTGGAAATAACCAAAAATGTCCGTGATAGCAATTGGCTGAGAATGGCCAGGAATATTCCCGACGAAACCTCTTTGTGGCTATGGGATAGGGGATTGGCTGATGGCAGTTATACCGTTGATTATAAGAGTGGTTTATTTGAGGTTACAGACAGCAGCCAAACTGGTAAATTATTTTATGGTATTGATGGCTACTATTCGGTTCAGCCGTCAAATAAAGCCTCTTTTTTTTCCCGTTTTATTACTTTAACCTCCATTTGTTGCAATGATAGTAATCCCGAAGATTTAAAATGTGATGATACGGCTTATTTTTCTCCTACGGATAGCGGCGGTTGTCCTAATAATACCCTTAAGATCGGTATTAATATCAGTTCTCGTGTCACTTGGTCTTATTCCGGCCAGCCTCGCCAACTCATCGTAGAAGATCAATTGTTTAATTGGCGTTAATTTATGGAATCAAAATCTAATTACAATCAAGGGTTTACTTTAATAGAGATGCTGATTACTGCCGGTTTGTTTGCCATTACTTCGGTTTTGGTCGGCGGAGTTTTTATCAATGTCAATAATCTCCAGCAGCAGACTGCCAATATGCAAAAGTTGCAAAATGACGGCCGCTATATGATTGAAAAAATAGGCCGGGAAATTCGCGGCCGGGAGCTGGATTATGAAAGGACTTTGCCGCCTGTTGACGGTAAGGTTGATAGGCTGATATTTAAAAAGGATGAGGCCGGGGAGATTTGGCAATTGGCTTATGATCCGGAAGATCTTACGGCTAAGATCTTTATTACTACCCTTAACCCCGATGGCACTGTTTTCGCCCCCCTAAACGCTTCCGACGTGGGCGTAAGCAACTTGCAGTTCATCGTCAGCCCGATTTATGATCCTTATGCCGGCATTACGGCCGATGATTATATTTATCAGCCGAAAATTACTTTACTTATGTCGATTTATAATAAAAATGCGCCCGATCGCTATCGTAAGGAATTGCGGCTGCAGACTACGATTTCTTCCAAAGTCTACCATTAATTATGAGTAATGAATACCAACAAGATGAGCGTGGCGTCATAATAGTCTTCACCCTGATACTTCTGGGCGTGCTTTTGTCAGTCGCTTTAAGTTTTTTTTATTTTATTTTATTGGACATTAAGAAGGCGCGGGCTATAGATAATTCCACGGTGGCTTATTATGCGGCTGATGCCGGCGTGGAGCGTTCTTTGTATATCATCAAAAAACAGGAGGCCGCCTCTTCAACTTCGGCCCTGCGCATTATTTATAATCAGTCTACGGCTGGCGGCGATGGAATTTTTTCTTTGGCTAACGGGTCAGAATGGGATGTCAATGAATCATCGGATTTCGAAAAGAATTTTTTTCGTCAACGGTTGGTTAACGGTGAAAGCGTCAAATTATATTTTCTCAATCGCCAGGGTCAAGGCGGCGATCCGAAAAGTTTCGGCTTAAGGTGGTTTAGGTCGTTAGCGGCTTCCCCCAACTCTAAAATGCAAGTCGCCATAAACCAATTGATGCCCCAATTCTATCAAAACGATCAAACGCTCCAGACCTTAGTGTATTATGCCGAAGATAATTCCATTGTAACCGAAGATTCATCCGGCGCTGTTGCTTTTTGTTATAATTTTCGCGATTGCAATATCAATAGCGATAATTGCGAGACGGCTCTGCCCAATCCGGTTGATTACGTGGTGGAACTAAAGGCCTTGGGTGAAATAGAAACCGATGATGTTGATCATTTATCGGTCATGGCTTATTCCGATGCCGATTGCCAAACCACTTCAACTTACGGCGTGACTAATTTGACCTTAAAATCACGAGGGGTATTTAACAATAATCGGCAAATAATCGTCGCCCATATTCCGCCATTAGATCCGCTTTCCGGTTTATTTGGCTTTGTGTTGTTTTCGGAAAATGACATAACGAAGGAATAATTATGAATAAGGCAGAGGCGAAAAAAAGAATAGACAAGATTAAAAAACAGCTGAAAGAGATAGATTACGCTTATTATGTTTTAGATAAGCCGATAGTTTCTGATGCGGCGCGCGATTCCCTTAAGGATGAGTTGGAGAAATTAGAGCAACGTTATCCCGACTTAGTCACTAAGGATTCACCGACCCAACGCATTGGCGGCAAGGCCTTGGGCAAGTTTGAAAAATATCGCCATCAGATACCGAAATGGTCTTTTGACGATTTATTTTCTTTTGAGGAGGTCAAGGAATTTGACTTAAGGGTTAAAAGATTTTTGGGCTTGCCGGAAAACAAAGACATTGAATACTGCTGTGAGCTCAAGATTGACGGTTTGAATTTATCTTTTATTTATAGCCAAGGGTTATTATCCAGGGGCGTAACCCGCGGCGATGGCATAACCGGTGAAGTGGTGACGCATGCCATCAAAACAATCGGCAGTTTGCCTCTAAGATTGGAGGAAACTATTGACGTTGAGGTTGGCGGCGAAGTGTACATGTCCAAAAAGGCGCTGGCTAAAATTAACAAGGAGCAGGAAAGAAAGGGTGAAGCGCCGTTTGCTAACCCGCGTAATGCGGCCGCCGGCACGGTGCGCCAGTTAGATCCGCAAGTGGCGGCTGATCGCGAGTTGGATACTTTTATGTGGACGATTTATGAACCGCTTAAACTGGGATTAAAGACCCAGGGAGGGATTATGGAAAAGATGGCTGAACTGGGATTTAAAGTTAATCCGCATTGGAAAGTAATCAAAAGCGTTGAGGAAACATTGAAATATTTCCAGTATTGGCATAAGCATCGGGAATCCCTGCCTTATGAAATTGACGGCGTTGTCTTAAAAGTTAATGATTTAAAATTGCAAGAACGGCTGGGCCGTACGGCTAAATTAGTGCGTTGGGCTGCCGCTTATAAGTTTCCTGCCGAGCAAGTTACTACGGTGGTGGAGGACATTGACGTCCAAGTTGGTCGAACGGGCGTTTTGACGCCGGTGGCTCATTTGCGATCCGTGCCACTGGCTGGGACAATCGTTAAACGCGCCACCCTGCATAATGCGGATGAAGTCAGGCGTTTAGACGTCCGGATAGGCGATACCGTGATTTTGCAGAAGGCTGGCGATATTATTCCCGATATTATTCAGGTTTTGCCTAAAATGCGCAGTGGCAAGGAGAAAAAATTTGCCATGCCGAACAAGTGCCCGGTTTGCGGTTCGCCAATTACGAAAAAGGAGGGCGAAGTGGCTTATTATTGCACCAACAAAAAATGTTATGCCCAGCAGATAGAGAAGTTGAGTCATTTTGTTTCCCGCACCGCCTTTGATATTGTCGGCTTGGGACCGAAAATCTTAGAACAGTTGCAGCAAGCCGATTTGGTAAAAACGCCGGCTGATTTATTCAGGTTAACCGAAGAAGATTTGGCGCCGCTGGAAAGATTTGCAGAGAAATCAGCCTCTAATTTAATTGCCGCCATAAATAAATCCAAGAATGTGCCTTTAGCTAAATTCATTTATGCTTTGGGTATCCGTCATGTCGGCGAGGAAACGGCCATCGCTTTAGCCGAGACCCTTGGCAGTATTGATAAATTAAAAATCGCCACCCTTGATGATTTGCAACAAACCGAAGATATCGGTCCTAAGGTTGCCGGCAGCATTAGGGAATGGCTTGAGGATAAGATGAATCTTAAATTAGTTGATGATTTATTGTCTGGCGGGGTTAAAATAAAAAATCCCGATAAAAAGAAGGCCGGCAAGCTTAAGGATTTAACTTTTGTTTTGACCGGCGAATTGGAAAATTTTTCTCGCAATGAAGCCAAAGAGAAAATTCGCTTTTGGGGCGGCGATGTCGCATCTTCGGTCAGTAAGAACACTGATTATGTCGTAGCTGGTGATGATCCCGGATCCAAATTTGACAAAGCGAAAAAATTGGGAGTGAGGATTATAACTGAGCGGGAGTTCCTGGAGTTGATAAGATAATTTCATTAAATGCCGTTGTAACTATTTATTGCCCGGCATTACCGGCGATTGACAAGGAGCAAGGCAAAAAATCCTGATTTATTAAAATAAAGATTGAATTAAACGCCTGCTGACAGGCGTTTTTGCATACTTGATTTTTTTCGTTGTTTTATGTTATTATTTAGTATATGAAAGAGGCCGCTAAACAACGTTTATCGGAAATTTTTCCCGCTGCCATTGTTTGGCTGACTTTTGTTGCTGCCATAGGATTATCATTAATAAAACCGCTTTGGGCGGTTTATTTTATTTTGATTTTTTCCGTTTATTGGATTGTCCGCTTATTTTACATGCTATGGTGGCTGATTTCCTCTTGGATCAAATTCCGACGGAACATTAAGAAGGATTGGCTGGAGCAGGTTAAAAAGTTACCTAAAAATTATCTTGATTATTGGCATGTTATTACCTTACCCACCTACAAGGAGCCTTACGAAGTAATTGAAAGAACTTTTGAAACATTGCTTAAGTGCGATTACCCCAAGGAAAAGATGATTGTTGTTTTGGGCGGAGAAGGGGGGGATAAAGAGAATTTTTTAAAGGTGGCTGCCAAAATAGAAGCTAAATATGCGGACAGATTCAAGAAACTGATGATTACCGTGCATCCTCGCCGGCCTGATGAATTGCCGGGCAAGGGCAGTAACGTCCATTATCAGGAAGAGCGCCTTAAAGAGTATATTGATCAAGAAGGAATCCCTTATGAAGATGTGATTGTTTCTTGTTTTGATATTGAAACCCTGCCTCATCCCCAGTATTTCGCCTATTTGACTTATAAATATTTAACTCATCCTAATCCGACCCATGCCAGTTATCAGCCATTAGTGCTTTATAATAATAATATTTGGGAGTCTAATCCGATCATTCGCGTAGTGGCTTCAGCCACGACTTTTTGGCTATTGACTGATATGTCGCGCCCGGAGCGCTTGTTGACCTTTTCCAGCCATTCCATGAGTTTTAAAATGATTGTTGATGTCGGCGGTCATGAAAAGACAATTGTTTCTGAAGATTCGCGCATTTGTCTGCAGGCCGTAGATCATTACAATGGCGATTATGAAGTGGTGCCTATGTTTATTACCGTATCTATGGACACTGTCTATATTGGAAAGTTTTGGCAGTCCTTGGGCAATCAGTATAAGCAAATGCGACGGTGGGCTTGGGGCGTAGAGCATTTCCCTTGGATGTGGGATCATTTTTTCGGCGCCCATAAAAATACTAAAATTCCCTTGCACGTGCGTTTAAGGTACTTTTGGGTGCAAGCCGAGGGCATGTATTCTTGGGCGACGGCGCCGATATTGATTTTAATTGTCGGCCGTCTGCCCTTAGCGATGATTTCCGGCGCTGATAAAGCCACGGCTTTTGTCCAGAATGCGCCGATTACTCTTGAAAATTTAATGACTATCGGTATGGTTGGCTTGGTTTTGAACGCGGTCATGTACACCTTTTCTTTGCCGGAACGGCCAAAGCACATGTCAGTTTTTAATTGGCTGATAATGGTTCTGCAGTGGGTATTATTCCCCGTTACCATGATTATTTTCGGCTCTATTCCGGCCATAGAATCGCAGACCCGCTTATTGCTTGGCGGCAAGTATCGTTTGGGTTTCTGGGTGACGGAAAAGAAATTAACCAAATAGCATGATTAGTCCTAAAGTTACCATAATTATTGTTACCAGAAACAGCCAGCGTTTTATGGCGTCTTGTTTGGATTCAATTTATGCCCAGACTTATCGTGATTTCCAGGTTTTGGTGATTGATAATGACAGCCATGACGGCACGGTAGAATTTGTCCGTTCTAATTATCCGCAAACCGTGATGTTCGTCAATAATAAGAACTCTGGTTTTGCTAAAGCCAACAATCAAGGCATCAGGCTGATTAAGTCGCCGTTTTTTCTATTATGCAATCCGGATATAATTTTGGAACCCGATTGGCTGGAAAAGATCATGTCCATAGCCGAGTTGGAACAAAACAATGATTGCGCCAGTTTCGGCGGGAAACTGCTTAAGTTAAAATTAATTAATGCGGAAATAGGCGAAACGGAAAAAACCGAAATCATTGATTCTTGCGGTTTAAAATTCCTCAAAAATCATCGTTTTGTGGAATGGGGGGCCGGTGATCCGGCAGCAGAATACAATCAGGCGCAAGAGGTGTTCGGCCATTCCGGCGCTTTAGTGTTGTTGCGTAAAGAGTCATTGGAACAGGTTGTTATTCAGGATAGGCACCATTATACCGGTGATTTTTTGGACAGTAATTTTTTCTTTTATAAAGAAGATGTGGATTTGGCTTGGCGTTTGCGCCTGCAGGGTTTTAGATCGATGTTCATACCCGAGGCCGTGGCTTATCATTTGCGAACCTTTCCGGCAGCGCAGAATAATCGCTTGGGCGAGGTGGTTGCCAATCGCCGCCAGCAAAATGATCTGGCTCGCTATTATTCTTACCGTAATCATTTTTTGGTCTTGCTGGGCAATGAATATTTATCCAATCTAATCATTTATTCGCCGTTCATCGCCTGGTATGAGCTGAAGAAATTCTGTTATTTGTTGATTTTTGAAATTAGGAATTTAAAAGCGATTGCCGAAGTGATCGGGATGTTGCCCCAAACATTAGCCAAGCGCCGGCAGATTTTTCGACGCGCCAAACTTAAGGCCGGAGATATTAGAAAATGGATAAGTTAATCAGAACGGGCCCTCATTTCTATTAAATTTAATTATGGAGATATCAATAGTCATTAATAATTATAAAACCCGCGGGTTGCTTAAACAGTGCCTGAAGGGCATATACGCTAATCCGCCCAGCGCAGAGTTTGAAGTTGTGGTGGTTGATAATAATAGCCAAGACGGCTCGGTAGAGTTAGTTCGGGAGAGCTTTCCCCAAGTCCGCTTAATCGCTTCAGGCAAGAATCTCGGCCACCATAAAGGCAATAATTTGGGCATCAAAAATTCCGTCGGTAAGTATGTTTTAATCTTGAATACTGATATTGCCGTATCGGCTGGGGCCGTTGATGAGTTGTATGATTTTATGGAAAGCCAGCCGGAAATCGCTTTAGTCGGTCCGCGATTAAAGAATCCTGACGGTTCCATTCAAATGTCTTGCTTGCGTTTTCCGCATTTATTGACGCCGTTTTACCGCCGGACAGCGCTGAATCAATTCAAATTTGCACAGGAGGAATTGCGCCGTTATCTGATGGAAGATTTCAATCATAATGAAACGCGGCCGGTGGATTGGATTTTAGGCGCCTGTGAAATGGTCCGTCGCGGCGCGATTGATCGGGTTGGCGGCATGGATGAAGGCTTATTTTTGTATTTTGGCGATGTAGCTTGGTGTCGAAAGTTTTGGCAGGCGGGATTGCCGGTATATTATTTTGCCGGCGCCGATATTATTCATTACCATAAGCGCGAGTCAGCCGAGAGCGGAATTTTCTCCAAGATTTTTTGGATTCATATCAGTGATTGGATCAGATATTTATTGAAATATTATCGCCCCGATTAGTTGTTTTATAGTTGTTTTAAATTTTATACTTTTTAGATTTTATATTATGTTCTTTAAGAAAAAAAACAAATTGGAGCAGTTGCTTCAAGTGAACCCTTTTAATAAAAAAGCCAAAAGGCGCTGGTGGAAATTTTTGGCGCCGGCGGTTTTATTGTTGATAATTATTGCCGCCATCATCGTTCCCCTGGCTGTAAACGGCAGTTATATTTATCTCCGACTTGTGGCAATAAATAATCGGGTTGAACCGATTATGACGGCCGCCACGCAAGGTGATTTTGCCGTTATTGACGCCCAACTGACGGCGATTCGCGATGATTTGGCCGTAGTGCGGGAAAGAACCAGACAATTAGGGCCGATTTTATGGTGGCCGGCGGTGGCTAAGACTGCGCGTACCGGAGATAAAATGATGTTGGCAACCGGCGATCTGCTTGCCGGCTATCAGGAAATGCTGTCGGTTTTTTCCGATTTGTCTTTGCAGACCCAGGAACAGAGGGTGGTATTTGATTTCTCGGCCAAGGAATCCAAACGTCAATTGTTGGCTTCCATCGTTAAGAACAGGAATAAATTGGAAGAAGCGAGAAATAAAATAGTTTTAGCTAAGGCCGGATTGAATTCGGTCAATACTGATGATTTGACCGGTATCTTCCAAAACAAGGTGGCCGCCGCCAACCGTTTATTGTCTGAGGCGGTAGAACAAAGCGAAGTGGCTTTGCCGTTATTCAAGTATCTGCCGGAGTTAGCCGGTTACAATCAAGAAAAAAATTATTTGATTTTGTTTGAAAATAATACCGAACTCAGGCCGACCGGAGGATTTATCGGCAGCTACGGCTTAGTAACCGTTAAGGACGGCGATATTATCGCTATGCATACTGATGATATTTATAATCTTGATAAGTGGTCCAAAGATAAGTTACAAGTCCCGGCGCCTTGGCCCATGACTGCTTACAATGCTCAGAAATATTTGTTTTTGCGCGATGCCAATTGGTCGCCGGATTGGCCGACTTCGGCTCGGCAGATTGAATGGTTTTGGAACGTGGAGCGGGCTAATGCCGGCTTAGCGCCGGTTCACCTTGATGGCATCATTGCCATCACGCCGGAATTCATCGCTAATTTTTTGGCGGTTACCGGGCCGATTACCGCCGACGGCATTACTTTCACTAGCGACAACTTTACTTATCAATTGGAACAGCAAGTGGAATTTGCTTATGCCGCGAGAGGCATTGACCTGGCTAATCGTAAAGATATCATCGGTGATTTAACCAAGGATATCATCGCCCGTATTACCAAGGCTAAGGCCGCCGAGTTATTCCAAGTCTGGCTGGCTATGAAAAAGAATATAGACGAGAAGCAGGTTTTGGCGTATATGACTGATCCGCAACTGCAGACCTATTTGGCGCAAGAAAACTGGTCGGGGGAGATGAAGCAAGGCGAAGGCGATTATTTGTATATTGTTGACGCTAATTTGGCGGCGTTAAAAACCGACCAAGTAATGAAGCGGGCGATAACTTATAGCGTCACTCCTGATGTTAACGGCGATTTGCTGGCTAAGGTGGAAATCAATTATCAACACACCGGCCGATCGGTTCCGGCCTTGATTACTAATTATCGCAGTTATACCAGAGTGTATGTGCCGGAAGGCAGCTGGTTCACCAAAGCGTATTTTAAGGATAGCAAGGGCACGCAGGATTTATCGTTAGACAAGGAAGTGGAAATTAAAAATGAGTTGGGCAAGCGTTACTTAGGTGTTTTTTTGACCGTTAACCAGGGGTCTGATAAAACTTTGGTTTTGGAATATCGGTTGTCTCCGGAGGTAAAGCAATTGGCTCAAGACGGCCTGTACAAATTAAGTGTTCAGAAGCAACCGGGCACGCCTGGACATAAACTCAAAATTGATTTAAAATTTGACCAGCGCATTACCGCTTATTATTCCAAAATCATGCCTCAAAGGGTATTGGGTCAAAGTTTGCTTTGGGACACTGATTTATCGGTTGATCGCGATTTTATTATAAAGTTTTAGGAGGGTTATCATAGATTATTATGGCTAAAAAAATCGGTATTGATTTGGGTACGACTAATATTTTGGTTTATGTGCCCAAGAAGGGAGTGGTGATAAATGAGCCCTCAGTGGTGGCGATTTCCGCCTTGGACCGCAAAGTTATTGCTGTCGGCATTGAAGCCAAAGAAATGTTGGGACGTACGCCGGATACGATTATCGCCCAACGGCCTTTGCGCGATGGCGTGATCGCCGATTATAAGACTACCGAGGCCATGCTCAGGTATTTTATTAATAAAGCTTTGGGCGGCATTCGCTTGCTTCGTCCGGAGGTGATGATAGCCGTTCCTGCCGGCATTACTTCCACTGAACGGCGCGCCGTAGTGGACGCGGCTATCGCCGCCGGCGCTAAGGCCGCTTATATTATTAAAGAGCCGATCGTCGCCGCTATCGGCGCTAACATTCCGATCGGTTCTCCGTCCGGCCATATGATTATTGATATCGGCGGCGGCACTTCCGAAATCGCAGTTATTTCTTTAGGCGGCGTGGTAACTTCCACTTCGGTCAGAATCGGCGGTACGCGATTGGATACGGCGATCATTGAATATGTCAGGCGCAAGTATGGCATGGCTATAGGCGAACGCACAGCCGAGGAAATCAAGATCAATATCGGTTCGGCCTTATATTTGAAAGAGAAAATGTATATGGATGTGCGCGGTCGCGATATTATTGCCGGCTTGCCCAAGACCATTCGCATTTCCTCCGATGATACGACTGAGGCCATTCAGAGCGAACTGGAAGGCATTGTGGCGGCTATTAAAGCAGTACTAAGCGAGACGCCGCCGGAATTGTCGGCCGATGTAACGGTGAATGGCATTACTATGTCAGGCGGTACGAGCTTGCTGCGTAACATTGATAAATTAATCACCCAAGCAACCGGCATTAAGGCTTATGTAGCCGAAGATGCGCTGTATTGCGTGGCCAAGGGCACGGGCATCGCGTTGGAGAATTTAGACAGCTACAAGAGGAGCATCTTGGCGACAAAATAAGGCGTTAGCAATTAATTAATAGTAATTTTGACAAAATAAAATCCCGCAGCCGGAAGGCTTGCGGGACGTAAGGTGCTGAAATGCTGCCTGCGGAGCTCAGCGATAAACTACGATGCGTTTTAGCTGAGTAAATGGCGGGTGATTATTTGTTTCTTGATCGGTTATTAAAGTAATTGCTTCGGACTTAACCGCTAAGGCATTGCTCAATAAATCCATTTGTTTTATCGCCCATGCTTCTTGCCCTGGAAGAGTGCAATCGTAGACGACTATCAGTGTCTTGACTTTAAGCGGTTCAGGTTTTTTGTTCTCGGCTTTATCCTGCTCCATGGCTTGCTCCCTCCTTGTTTGGTAAAATTAATTAGGACTATTGGAAGTTGCTTCAATCATGTCGGGTGGGTCGGACGGAATGTCGGGTGGCAGGGGGCCAGGTTTGAGCTCTTTTGAGAGGTCAACCGGTTGATCCAATCGGCAATTAATAGTTTTGATGGCAGTAACGATTTTCTTAACGGCTTTATCCTTGTCAAGTTCGGGAATGCGGTTGAGAAAGCACCATCGGGCGATTGCCTCTTCCATCCCTATTGTGCAATCTTTCGAAGGATTAAGCAGTTGGTCAATTTGCATCAGTGTTACCCTCTCCCCCTTGACCAGCTTATCAATCGTAGGGACGTTTGCCGTAAGGTATCCATTGTTGCTTTTTGTTGGACCAATCACTGAAATGTAAATCAGCAGAAAACATGTCATGCCTATGATCACAATTACAGTGGAAAAACGTAAGACCCAGAAAAAAACATCTTTCATAAGACTTTTCAGCTCCTTCGTGTAATTTTTCATGGTATTTACCTCCTTTAGCGGTTTGGATTTTTAGCGGTCGGATTAATTTAGAATTGATTTATTGTGAAAGGTGCTTGTTTTTATCCTTTTACGATTATATCACATCATAATCTCTTTAAACTTATTTGTCAATATCTTTTTAATTTTGTTCGCAGTTAATTTATAGTATTTATCTAAATTTACATATTTATGACAATCGGCATTGACGCATCGCGCGCCAATAAAAATGATAAAACCGGCACCGAATGGTATAGCTGGCATTTGATTCAGGAATTAAAGAAGATCGTTCCTGTCGATATTAAGGTTGTTTTGTACGCCAATGAGAAGCTTAGCGGGGAATTGGGCGGTTTGCCTCAGAACTGGCAAATTAGGGTTTTGTCTTGGCCGCCTAAATATTTATGGACGCAATTGCGTTTGTGGTGGGAATTGCAGATCAATCCGCCAGACGTGCTGTTGGTACCGGCGCATACCATTCCGCTTCTGCCCATTCCGCGTTCAATCAAAGTCGCGGTTAATGTTCATGATGTCGGCTTCAAACGCAGTCCGGAATTATACAAGCCGATCCAGGTTTGGTATCACGATCTTACCATGTGGCGCATCAAGGCGCGCGCCGATTTGATCATTACTATCTCCAAGTTTTCTCAAGAAGAGATTATTGAGCTTTATGGCGTCCGGCCGGAGAAAATCAAGGTGGTTTATTTGGGGTTTGATGCCGAGCAATTTCATTTGAATAATCAAGAGCGGGAACCGGATCAAGCGGCCGTCCTGCAGAAATACAATATCGCTAAGCCTTATTTGTTTTATGTCGGCCGGCTGGAAAAGAAAAAGAATATCGGCAATATCGTTAAAGCTTTTGCCTTAGCCAAAATGAAGCGGGAAGATCTGAAATTGGTTTTGGCCGGCGCGTCCGGCAATCAGTATGAGGAAATAAAGAATATCATTAGCGCCGATAAATTGGAAAGCGAAGTGATTTTGACCGGCTACATTGATAATGAGGATCTGCCGACGATTTATGGCAACGCTTCCGTTTTTGTTTTCCCTACTTTGTATGAGGGGTTCGGTTTGCCGATTTTAGAGGCTATGGCCTCGGGTACGCCGGTTGTTACTTCCGATCAGTCGCCCCATACGGAGGTCGGCGGTTCAGCCGTACTGTACGCCAGACCGAATTCGGCTGATGATATCGCCGATAAGATAATCAAGCTTTTGATTGATGATAATTTGCGCCAAGAGATGATCGGCCGCGGATTCAATCGAGCCAAGGAATTTTCCTGGCGCCAAACCGCGACAGAAGTTTATCAAGCGATTAAGAGTTTAGCCAACAATTATTAATTATCAATCCAATTATAAATATATGAAACCCATTCTCCTTTCCGGCGTTAAGCCGACCAATCGCGTCCATATCGGTAATTATTTCGGTGCCATGAAACAATTTGTGGATTTGCAGGATGATTACCGCAATTATATTTTTATTGCCGACTATCATGCCCTGAATCAACTCAAAGACGCTAAAGAACTCAGTGCTTACAGTTGGGAGCTGATTATCAGTTATTTGTCCATCGGCCTTGACCCCAAGAAAACCGTATTGTTTAAGCAATCGGATGCGCCTCAAGTGTGCGAGCTGCAATGGATTTTTAATTGTCTTTTGCCCTTGCCGTATCTGCAACGCGCTCATGCTTACAAGGACGCGGTGGCCAAGAAGCGGGAAGTGAATATGGGTTTGTTCTGTTATCCGGTCCTGATGGCCGCAGATATCTTAATGTATGACGCCGACGTGGTGCCGGTGGGTGAGGACCAAAAACAGCATTTGGAAATGGCGATTGATCTGGCTAATAAGTTTAACCATCAGTGGGGCGAGACGTTTAAGGCGCCTCAGCCCTTGATTATGAAAGAAATGCTGATTATCGGCACGGATGGCGACAAGATGTCCAAGAGCAAGAACAATATTATTGAATTATTCGAGCCGGAGGAGTCCCTAAAGAAAAAAGTCATGTCCATTAAGACTGACTCCAAAGGCGTTACTGATAAAAAAGATCCGGAAGCGGACAATGTGTTTGCTTTTCATAAGCTGTTTTCCCAGCCCAGGCTGGAGGAATTAAGGCAGAGGTATGAGGAGGGCGGCATTGGTTATAAGGAATCCAAAGAGATTTTGCTGAATAACATTCTGGAATATACGGCGCCGTTTAGAAAGAGGCGAGCGGAGTTATTGAAAGACAAAAATTATGTCCTCGGCATTTTGGAGGATGGCGCTAAGCGGGCCGACAAAGCGGCGGAAGCCAAGATGGAAAAAGTCAGACGCGCCATTGGCGTCAAATCAACCGGATAACTTTGATTAAGTCAGACGCCGTTGTTTGTTTATTAGTAGCAATAAAGTGAAAATTGACTGGAATTATGTTATAATCGGCTTATGAATGAAACGAATAAAATTCAGTATTTCTGGGATATTTGCGGCCAGGAAAAAGTCGTTGATTTTTTGAAGTCGGCCATAAAAAATAATCGTGTCGGTCACGCCTATATCTTCACGGGTCCGGACGCCTTGGGCAAAGAGACCATCGCCAATCAATTCATTAAATCCTTAATGTGCACCGGAACCGGAGAAACCAAGCCTTGCAATGATTGCGCCGTTTGCCGGCAGATAAATAACAGAACCCATCCTGATGTTTTTCGCTTAGGCCGGATTCAGGATGAAAAGACCGGCAAATGGAAACGGGATATTATTATTGATCAGATTCGTGAATTGAAATACAAATTGTCGCAAGGCAGTTTCTTGTCCGGCTGGAAGGCGGCGATAATTTCCGAAGCGGAGTTGCTTAATATAAATTCCGCCAATGCTTTTTTGAAAGTCTTGGAGGAGCCGACAGCCAAAACCATTATCATTCTGATTGTCAGTGACATTTCTGCTGTTCCCAAAACCATCGCTTCCCGTTGCCAGGTTTTGAGCTTTTTGCCGGTTGCCCGCAAGGAGATTAAGGATTATCTTCTGTCAAATGAGGTGGCAGAAGAAATTGCTGAAAGATCGGCACGCCTGGCTTTGGGCCGGCCGGGACGGGCTGTGGCCCTGGCCAATAATCAGGAGCTGTTGAATGAAGAGCAGGAGCAAATCGATTCATTATTAAAAATCTTGCCCCTGCCTTTAGTAGGACGCCTGAAACTATTGGATGAAGTGTTTAAGGCGGACAAGGATGAAGCCATCAGTTCAGATCGCGCCCATCGCTTAATGGAGAGTTGGCAGATAACTTTGCGGGATTTGATACTGCTTAAATTGAACAGTGAATATTATATGTCTAATTTGTCGTCTTTGCCGTTATTGTATGAAATCAGGGATAAGGTTAGCTGGGAAAGGGTTCTGAATGCGGATCGGTTGATCAGCGAATTGAAAAAAATGTTTAATAATAACATCAGCTCTAAGAATATTTTGGAGAACTTGGTTATTAATTTATAAAAATAAAAATCATTCAATATTGATTATTAATCATTAAACATATGCTTGTCAAAAAACTTGTTCCTTTTTTAGCGTTAGCCGTCATTCTGGGCGGTTGCACTATCGGCGCTCCGCTCAGCACCACCACTAAGGCGGCTGACGGCGGCATCTGGAAATCAGCCGATAGCGGCAAGACCTGGACGCAAACCAATGATGTTTTAACGACTAAGGGCAAGGTTGCCTCCATTGCCTCGGTTGATATCAGAAAGGTCTCGCTTGATCCTCAAGATGCTACAGCCCTGTATCTGAGTACAGAAAAAAACGGCGTTGTTTATTCGCTTGACGGCGGCGCTTCCTGGCAGCAATTTAAAAAGCTGAAATTTGATAAAGTGAGAAAAGTCGTTGTCAGTCCGCAGAATAAATGCGTTTTTTATGTTTTATTGGATACTTATGTGTTTAAAACCGATAATTGCGGGCGTGATTTCGTTAATGTTTATTATCATCAAAAAGCCAACGTGGTTTTAACCGATATCAGTATTGACCCGGCCAATCCCGATATTATGCTGATGGGCACCAGCGCCGGAGAAATTTTGAAAAGCACTAATGCCGGCCAGGCCTGGGTGACTGCCCAGCGCGTTACTGGCGGCGTAATTAAGGACATTCTGTTTGATCCGCGCGATTCCCGAACGGTTTATGTCGGCACTGACAAAGAAGGGATTTATAAAACCACCAATAGCGGCGACTCTTGGCGGTCATTGGGCGAGGGCTTAAAATCATATATCGGCAGCCAGCAGTATCAGCAGTTAATAATTGATAAGGCCACGCCTAACGGTTTGATTTTCATTTCTAAATTCGGCATGTTGAGAAGCTCCGACGGCGGCAATACCTGGAGTATAGTTGATCTGTTGCCGGCTCAGCGTTCCGCTACGATTTTGACGGTGGCGGTTAATCCTAAGGCTAGCAATGAGATCTATTATGCGACTGCCGGCGCTTTAGTCAAATCGATTGATGGCGGTAAGACTTGGTCATCGCGCAAATTGCCGTACAGCCGTTTGACCACGGCCATTGTCGTCAACCCGGATACGCCGGCCACGGTTTATCTGGCGACGGAGCTGGCGCAGTAGGTAAATTAATAATTAATTGGCTTTATGGATATTTTAGTCGTGAACCCCGCGCCATAAGCCCCATAACTATACAATATGAGCATCATCGATGATCACAAAAATGAATTTATAAAAGTCGTAGACCATTTTAAGACGGAATTGGGACAGCTCAAAACCGGCCGAGCCAATCCGGCGATCTTGGACGGCGTCAGGGTGCAGAATTACGGTACGTTAATGCCCCTCAATCAAGTTGCTTCCGTTAGTATCGGCGACTCCCGATCGCTTTTGATTCAGCCCTGGGACAAAAGCATCGTCAAAGAGATTGAGAAGGCGATTTTGGAATCAAATTTGAATTTGTCGCCGTCAAACGAGGGTGAAAGAATCAGGATTTCTCTGCCGGTGATGACCGAGGAAACCAGGCGTGATACGGTCAAATTATTGCATCAGAAGGCGGAGCAGGCCAAGATCGCCATTCGTTTGGAACGCGATCAAGTTAAGGGGAAGATTGAAGCGGCTGAGGAGAATAAGGAATTCGGCGAAGATGAGAGATTCCGCCTCTTGGAGGAGCTGGATAAGACGGTGGGAAAGTATAACGAAGAAGTCAAGGGTTTGGTGGAGAAAAAAGAGGAAGAAATAATGACAGTTTAACTATAAATTCCGAAGCTTATAAAGTCCTTAAAGTAAAAAGTCGTAAGAACTTGTTGGATTATTTTTTCAGCTTTAAAAACTTCCGACTTCCAATCACATAATTTTATGTTACTAACGATTATCATATTTATTTTAGTTTTATCCTTACTGGTGTTTGTCCATGAGTTGGGGCATTTCTTAACAGCCCGGGGATTCGGCGTTAAGTGCGAAGAATTCGGCATGGGTTTGCCGCCGCGCGTTATCGGTTGGCAAAAATACCAAGGACGTTGGCGTTTAATCTGGGGCAATAGGGAAATCGCTCCGGCTGAACCGATGATTTATTCCATAAACTGGATTCCGGTGGGCGGATTTGTCAAAATTAAAGGCGAGAATGGCGAGCAGGCGAGCGAGGCTGACAGTTTCGGTCATAAGCCGATTTGGCAAAGGAATATTATCCTGGCCGCCGGCGTAACCATGAACTTGATTCTTTGCGTCCTGCTTTTATCGCTGGGTTTTGCTATCGGCATGCCCTCGGCGGTGGAAGATAACCAGGGCGGTAAATTTGTTGCTCCGCCGGAAGTGCAAGTTACGGAAATATTGCCGGATATGCCGGCTGCCCAAAACGACATTAAACCGGGTGATATCATAGCCAAGGTTAACGGTGTAGAAATAACCTCTTCGCAAGGGCTTAAGGATAATTTTAATCAACTAGTCGGCCAAACCGCCAGAATTACAATTGAGCGTGATAATGCGCAATTGGAAAAAGATATTATGATCGCGCAAAAAGACGGCATTATCGGCATCGGCATTGGCATAATGGATGTCGGCGTAGTGCGTTATCCCTTGCCTTTAGCTTTATGGCAGGGACTCAAGATGACTTGGCAGTGGCTGGTTTTGATTGTTTTGGCGGTGGCGGGTTTAATTCGGCAACTGTTCGGCGGGCCATCCCTGGGTTTGGATTTTGCCGGTCCGGTCGGCATTGCGGTGATGACCGGACAAGCGGCCAAAATGGGTTGGATTTATGTGTTGCAATTCGTTGCTTTGCTGTCCTTGAATCTGGCCATTATCAATATTCTGCCATTTCCAGCTTTAGACGGCGGTAGAATAATGTTTTTAGCGGTGGAGAAAATCCGCGGTAAAGCGGTCAACAGCAAATGGGAGAATTTGTCACACAATGTCGGTTTTCTGCTGTTAATGTTGCTTATCGTAGTCATCACTTATCGTGATATTATCAGATATGGCGCGAAGATTATCAGCGTGTTTAAGCGCAGTGTCGGATTATAGGAAAATAAAAATCCGACGAGGCGAGTCGTCGGATCAATAAAGTTCTGTTGGCGTTACGGTTTGAATCCTTACATTATTGACGGTTTGAATCCTTCCATTATTGACAGTAGCCAGTTCACATGCGCGGCCCACTCAGTGAAATCTTTCATCGTGATGCCGCGTGGCAGAGAGGTTGATTTCTCAGTAAGAGAAATGTAGTTGCTTAAGTTACCTTTTTGATCCGATAGCAGTATATCTTCAATCGCTTTGATGGCTATATATGCCCTGGGTGACAAGGTGTTAGAGGAATTTATCAGTCTTTGTTCATTTTCCAGCTCCTTTTTTGTCTCTTCACAAGTTACTTGGTATGTTCTCATGGCATGCAAATGGTCCAGAAGCCGCCGGACAATCGTTACTTGATCCATGGTGGTAATCATGATTTCCTCCTCTTCAGTTGAAGATCTCGTGTTCAATATAGGCAATATAAGCCCGTTCTAGCTAAAACTCTAACCAAGGCATGGAAATGGGCCTGACAACAGGGTGTTATAGACAAATGGTTTGATGAAATCAAACCAACCGATGAATGTCTTGATAGTATGCGTACTGTGGGTTATGAAACATTCGCTGCATAGTACTTCGCCGGTGTTGCTTCTTCCAATAAGCTCTTCTAAATGAAGGATAATGAGAAAGGCCTCATTTGAATAGCGCTTAGTTTGACCATCCATTATCTCATGGCTGTTAATCAACTGCTCTAAGCGATGAACATACCGGCTAATTAATTTGGCCTGATCTATCGAGGTAATCATGATTTTTCCTCCTCTTGAGTTGAGGTTTTGGGCATGGCTGATTCCGCCGCTTTTATAATTTTTCGACTCTCAACGATCAAATGAGTAATCTGCTGAATGGTTGGAGCCTCTGTCGGACAGGTTAATTCGCAAAAATAATTGAGATGATTAACGCACGCTTCGGCTAAAATGGAAAGTTTTTTCTCTGATCCGCTACCGCTAATGCCCTCAATTTTTGGCACCCCATGATTATCAAAAAGCTTACCTCGGCGCTTAAGACTAGTCAATTTTTTCAAAAACCCCTTGGCGATAATGATTTTATCAAAAGTGTCAATCATTCATATCTCCTTATGGTTTTAAAATACTATTTTAAGGTTCATTGCTGATTGACTATGTTATCACGCCTTGTAAAGTTTGTCAAATTCACCTTGTAAATACCATTTATAATTCAGTTACTGATTTAATACAATAAATATGAAAATAAGCCTGCCAAGCAGCCTCAATCCAATAGATGCCATTCGTCGTTGCGGTTATGGCCAAGTTTTAGATCGACGCGCCACCGAGCCAAGTTTTGCCCGCCGGCTGGGTACCGGCCTGTATCCGCGTTTCCATGCTTATATAAATCAAATCGGCGCCGGTTATGTGGTTAATCTCCATTTGGACCAAAAGCAAGCGTCTTACGAGGGCACAGCAGCGCACAGCGGCGAATACGAGGGTGGGGCGGTTGAAGCTGAGGGTCGCCGGATAGCCGAGTGTTTGCAAAAAGCGGCAACGGAAAAATCAGCTCCGGCGGTTCCGGAAAAAGAGGAGAAAAAAGGCTTTTTCCATCGATTTTTCTAAGTTTGACTTTAAGTCTTTATAATAGTAAAATAAGCCCATTATGAAACAGTCCAAGCTATTCCCCAAGACATTAAAAAATCCGCCCAAAGACGCAACTTCCGCCAGCCACAGACTATTAGTGCAAGGCGGTTATGTTGATATGCTCCAAGCCGGAGTTTACACTTATTTACCCCTTGGTTGGCGGGTAATCCAAAAAATCGTACGGATTGTGCGAGAAGAAATGGACGCTGAGGGCGGTCAAGAATTGCTTATGCCGGCCTTGCAACCTAAGAATATTTGGGAGGAAACCGGCCGGTGGAGCGGCAGTTTGCAGGAAGTGATGTATCAATTTAAAGATGCGGCCGGCAAAGAACTGGGATTGGCCGCTACGCATGAAGAGGTTATTTATGATTTGGCGCGCCGCTTCCTTTCTTCTTATAAGGAATTGCCTTTGGCTGTTTATCAAATCCAAAATAAATTTCGCGCCGAGCTCAGGGCTAAGGGCGGATTGATGCGCGGTCGCGAATTCATGATGAAAGACTTATACAGTTTTCATTTGAGCGAAGAAGATTTGAATCAGTATTATCAGCGTCAAATTGAGGCTTATAAACGCGTTTACAGCCGTTTGGGTTTGCAGGCTAAAGTCGTGGAGGCTTCCGGCGGTGTTTTTACCAAGAATTTTTCTCATGAGTTCCAAGTGGTCTCCGCCGCCGGCGAAGATAAGATTGTTTATTGCGACGGTTGCGACTTCGCGCAGAATGCGGAAATCGCGACGGTCAAGGCTGGTGAAAATTGCCCTAAATGCGGTTTGCCGGTCAAAGAGGGCAAAAGCATAGAAGTGGGCAATATTTTTAACTTCGGCGATAAGTACGCCAAGGATATGAACGGCTATATCAATGACGAGTCAGGCAAGAAATTGCCGATTCTGATGGCCTCTTACGGCATTGGAATTTCCCGGCTAGTGGCGACGATAGTGGAATTGTATCATGATGATAAAGGCATCGTCTGGCCGGAAAGCTCCTCGCCCTTTTCTGTTCATTTATTATCGCTTAAGGCGGATGCTCAAGCCGCTAAAGTTTACGATGAATTGATTAAGGCCGGCATTGAAGTATTATACGATGATCGCGACATTTCCGCCGGTCAGAAATTCGCCGATAGCGACTTGTTGGGCATCAGTTGGCGTTTAATCGTAAGCGAGAAAACGGGGGAGAAGGCGGAGATTAAGAAGAGGGAAGGAGCCGAGGCGGAATTAATGACAACGGAAGAAGTTATTAAGAAATTGAAAAAATAAGGTTTTGCTTGTTTGAAGTTTATTGGCGGAGGCCGATTAAGAAACAGATAATTTTTCAAGATGTTTAAAAAATTTTTCGGAAAATTCAATCGCGGCTTGGGCATTGACCTGGGCAGCGGCAATACCTTGGTCTATCAGCAGGATCGCGGTATTGTGATTGCCGAATCTTCGGTAGTGGCGGTAAATAATCGCACCGATCAGATTTTGGCGATCGGCGATGAGGCTCGAAGAATGCTGGGCAAAACTCCGCCGCATATTACCGCTACCCGCCCGCTGGAGTATGGCATTATTTCTGATTTTGAAGTAACCGAAAAAATGCTGAAGTTTTTTATGAACAAGGTTCGAGCCGGCCGCGTGGGATTTTCGGCTATGCCCATCGTAGTGGTGGGCGTGCCTTTGGATGTTACGGCAGTAGAGAAAAAAGCGGTGGCTGACGTGGTTATGGCCGCCGGAGCGGCGCAAGTTTATTTGGTGGAAAATGTCATGGCTACGGCTATCGGCGCGCGCATCCCCATTCAGGATCCGACCGGCAACATGGTGGTTAATATCGGCTGCGGTTTGGCCGAAGCCGCGGTTATTTCGTTGGACGGCATTGTTAATTTTAAGGTTTCCCGCGTCGCCGGCAACGCTTTGGACAAAGACATCATCAACTTCGCCCGCGAGGAATTCTCTTTGATTCTGGGTGAAATGGTAGCTGAAGACATTAAGAAAAAAATCGGTTCGGCTTTGCCGCTTAAAGAGCCGTTAGAAATGGCTATGCGCGGCCGCGATGTGATGACCGGTCTGCCGAGAGAGATAAAAGTCAATGATGCGCAAATCCGCGAAGCTATCGCCAAGTCGCTGGAAAAAATATTAAATACGATTAAAGCGACCTTGGAAACCACTCCGCCGGAATTGGTAGCCGATATTTATCAGAAGGGAATTTATCTGACCGGCGGTACGGCTCAATTAAAAGAACTGGATAACTATGTTTCCAAAGGCATCAATATACCGGTTCATATCGCTGAAGATCCGCAGACTTGCGCCGTGCGCGGCTTGGGATCGCTTTTAGACGATGAAGCTCTGCTGAAAGACATTGTCGTGCCGAATTCCTAAATTGGCAGCCGATAATTAAGCCAATATCAAGAGATTTTTTTGATTATTTATTACGGCTCATGTTAGACAGGTTACTCAAATCATTAATCTATTCTTTAGCGGCAATACTTATTGCCGTGTTTTTTCATTACCTGGGTTGGTTGAGGCCGGTGGAGAATGTGTTCATCTTGCTATTCAAGCCGTTGCAAGGCGGCGCTTATGAGCTATCGCAGAAAACCAAGAATTTTTCCGATTACTGGTTGCGCAAAAGGAATCTTATCGCCGAGAATCAAAAGCTGATTGAGGAAATAAAAAACCTGTCTTTGGACCAATCCAAAATAAACAGTTTGGAAGAAGAAAATGCTTTATTGAAGAAAGAGCTGAATTTTATTGACGAGGATAAAAAACAATTCGTGGCCGCGCGCATTATCACCGGCGTATCCGATCCCTTGTCGCAGACCGTCATCATTGATCGCGGCGCCCGAGACGGTATCGTTAAGGGATTGGCGGTCTCGGTTGATCGCGGCGTGTTGGTCGGAAAGATAGCCGAGGTTTTTGACGATTATTCCAAAGTGATGCTGTTATCGGACAATAAATCGCGCGTGGCGGCGACGGTGCAGAATCTTGACCATACCGTCGGCCTGGTTGAGGGGCAATACGGCCTATCTTTTGCCATGACTAACATCCCGCAAAATCAGGATATTCGTCAAGGCGATTTGGTGGTTACTTCCGGCTTGGAGGGCCAAATACCCAAAGATCTGTTAATCGCTAAAGTGGAAAGCGTTAAAACGGTAGAATCGGAGATTTTTAAGACTGCCATTCTTCAGCCCATTATACCCTTGAGCAACCTGTCTTATGTCTTGGTTATTATACCTTAAACTGAATAATAAATGGCGACCGCTATTGGCTGTTGTTTGCCTGATCGGCGCAGTAGTTTTGAATTTGCTGTTAGCCGGCGGAGTAATCAAGTATTTGGCTTTCGTTAATTTGATTTTTGCCGCTCTGGTTGTTTTGGTTAATTTGCGCAGCGTCGGTGAAGCGTTTATCTTTGCTGCCGTTAGCGGCATTATTCTAGATATTTATTCCGGCCTGCCCTTCGGTTTGACGGCGGCCAGCTTGGTGTTGTCCGCGGCCGTTATGGAAATATTAATCGCCAATATCTTTTCCAATCGGTCGTTTTATTCTTTGGTCGGCTTGGGCGCGATCGGTTTGATTGTTTATCGCTTAATTTTCGCTTTATTCACTCAAAGCCTGTTCTTTATCGGCCTGACCGATGCCACCATCAATTGGAATTTCGGCCTGCAGATGATTCAGGAACTGGTTTTGACTTCTTTGCTGCTGGTTGCAGTTTTTTTTGTTATTGATCGCTGGTCCAACAGCTTTCGTCCTAATTATTTATCGCGGTAGTATGGCCAATCCCTTCGCCACAATTGAGCCGATAGCTATCAAGCGCAAGAGCCGTTTGAACTGGGTGGAAGACAGCTGCGATCTTAGCAACTCCCTGGAAAGCGGCGTAGAAACCGGTTATTTGAATTTATCCTTATCCGGCAGGAAAATCCGCTGGTTTTTTTTGTTGATCGCTTTGGCGCTAGCAGTGGTTCTCGTCAAAAGTTTCTGGTTGCAAATAATTTCCGGCGAACATTATTTTTCTTTGGCGGAAAACAACCGCATCAAAACCGAATACGTTAAAGCGCATCGCGGCATTATTTTTGATCGCAACGGCCAGCCCCTGGTCAATAATCTGTTCGGCTTCTCCTTGTCTTTGTTGCCGGCGGAATTACCCAAGGATGAGGCGGTCCGGGCGGAAGAAATCAAAGAATTATCCGGGATTATTGATATGCCCGAAGGGGAGATTGAAGCGCGTTTAGTCGGCGCCGATGAGAATTACTATCAACCGGTAACCTTGCGCGTCGGTGTTCCTTATGAGCAGGCCATGATTATTAAAATCAAGGCCGATGATTTGCCCGGCGCCGAGCTTAATGTGGATTCCTGGCGTTTGTATCCGATTAGCGAATCCTTGTCCCATATCTTGGGTTATATCGGCAAGTTGAATCAGGAGGAATATCGGGAATTAAGCGATAGTTACCTAATGGACGCCAATATCGGCAAGGCCGGTCTAGAGAAGCAGTATGAAAGCAATTTACGCGGAATTAACGGTCAAGAACAAATTGAAGTTGATGCCCTGGGCCGGGAGAAAAAAGTTATCTCTCAGAATCAATCGGTGCCGGGGGATAATGTAGTATTGTCATTGGATGCGGCATTGCAAGAAAAAATTTATGAGGTGTTAAATGCCAGAGTTAAGGGCAAGAAGGCCTCGGTAATCGTTTCCAATCCGCAAAACGGCGAGATTTTGGCCATGGTTGATTACCCCAGTTTTGATAATAATCTTTTTACCGGTGGCATTAGCGCCGATGATTATAAAAAACTGTTGGCTGATCCTAATAATCCCTTGTTCACTCGTTCAATTTTCGGCGAATACCCTTCCGGTTCAACGGTCAAGCCGGTAATAGCTTCCGCCGCCTTGGAAGAAAAAATCATTACCAAGGGTACTACGGTTAATTCCGTCGGCGGCATCAGAGTCGGCCAATGGTATTTTCCCGATTGGCAGAGCGGTGGCCATGGTGTAACTAACGTCACAAAAGCCATTGCTTGGTCCGTTAATACTTTCTTTTATTACATCGGCGGCGGTTATGGCGATTTTGCCGGTTTGGGTTTGGAGCGGTTGGTGAAATATTTTAAATCATTCGGTCTGGGCCAGGCGACCGGAATTGATTTGCCCGGCGAACGGCCGGGATTCGTGCCTGACGCCAAATGGAAAGAAGACACCAAGAATGAAGTCTGGTATATCGGCGACACTTATCATTTATCTATCGGCCAGGGCGATTTATTAGTAACGCCATTGCAGGTTAATAATTATACGGCGGCAGTGGCTAACGGTGGCAAATTAATCAAGCCTCATTTGGCTGTAGCGATTATTAAGGCCGACGGTACCAAGCAAACCGTTCAGTCGGAAGTAATCAGGCAAATTCCGGTTTCCGCGGAAAACTTGGCGATTGTCCGCGAGGGCATGCGACAGACCGTAACGGCCGGTTCCGCCGGCAGCCTGAATGCTCTGCCTGTTGCCGTGGCCGGGAAAACCGGTACAGCTCAATGGAGTTCAACCAAAGCCAATCATGCCTGGTTTGCCGGCTTTGCCCCTTATGACAACCCTAATTTTTGCATTACCGTCTTAGTGGAGGAGGGCGGGGAAGGCTCTTCTGTCTCCGTACCGATTGCCAGGGATATTATGCAGTGGTGGTTTACCAGATAAGGCGGATTATGTTAAACTGCTAAAATCGGCAGTACTTTAACTGTGACAGCTGTTAAAAGTGATAATTTTGCCTTATTTATGCGGCTTTTTGCTAATTATTATCAACGGCTATTGACAACATTAAGAGACCGTGATATCATTATTACTATAAATTCACTCTAATTTCTCAAATCGTCTTTAATGGAGGAGTTTTTAAATTGTCTAAAATACAAATACATGTCAGAAAATTATATCTCTTCCGACGGTCTGAAAAAGATCAAGGAAGAACTGGAACAACTTAAAGCAATTGATCGTCCCGAGGTTATTGACCGCATCGCCAAAGCGCGCGATTTGGGTGATTTATCGGAAAACGCCGAGTATCATGAAGCCAGGGAAAAGCAAAGTTTTATTGAAGGCCGCATTCAAGAATTGGAGGCCTTGGTTAGAAATGCCGTCATTATCAAAAATAAGAAATCAGATACGGTGCAGATCGGCTCCACCGTCCACGCCACTTGCGATAACGGCATGAAAGTCAAATATCAGATTGTCGGCCACTCCGAAGCTGATCCGGCCAACGGACGAATCAGCCACCAGTCGCCTTTGGGTTCGGCTTTCATCGGCAAGGGCATCGGCCACGAGTTTGAACTTAAAGTGCCGGCCGGCGCCATCAAGTGCGTTATTGATCATATTGAATAATTTTAATATTTTTTTAGTGTTTTTTATTGAATTGTCGGTTTTGAAGTTTTAGATTGGCAGTCAAAGAGTCTTTTAAAAGTAAATCAACAACCGGAAGGAGAGAGTAATGAGACATAATGATTCTGGCTTTAGCTTAGTTGAGTTTTTGGTTGTTATGGCAATTCTGGCTATTTTGGCGAGTATAATTGTCGGTAGCGGCGGCGGCTGCAGTGTTGGTGATGGGGAACGGGTAGGCAAGGTGGTTAAATTGAGCTACAAAGGCGTAATCTGGAAAACCAATGAGGGTCAATTGATTTTAGGTGATAAGGGGACTATTACCAATAATACTTGGGATTTCAGCATTCTAGACCCCGACATTTATCAGCAGATTAAAAAGGCAATGGAAGATCAGAAACTTGTACGTCTGTCTTATCATCAGAATTTTCTTATTCGTCCCTGGAACGGTTCTACCACCTATTTCATTACCGGTGTCAGTATTGTTGGATCGGGAGAGAAACACGAGGAAGTTGTTGAATTGCAAGAATAGGGATGAGCTGTAAGCACATTAATATAATACCGCTTAGCTGTGTTGGCTGAGCGGTATTTTTATTTTATTCGGTTTTATTCGGTTTTAGATATCCAGATTCTTGACGCTTTTGGCATGGGTCTGGATAAAGCGTTTGCGCGGAGCCACGTCTGAGCCCATTAGGATATCAAAGGTTTCATCAGCGCGTTCGGCATCAGCCACGGTGATGCGTTTCATCTGGCGTTGCCCCGGATCCATGGTGGTATTCCAGAGTTGTTCCGGATTCATTTCGCCCAAACCTTTGTAGCGTTGGATATTGACTTTAATGCCACCGCCCAGTTCTTCAACCTCGCCCACTTCGGAATCGCCCTCAGTTGCCGTTTCGGCGGTTTCACCCTCAATTGTTTCCGCTTGCTTGGCCGGTTTTTTGCTTTCCGCCTTAGCTGATTTGCCGGCGGAGGCCGCGGCGATCATTTCTGTTTTGGTTTTTTCCAGCGCCTCGTCATTGTAGACATACCTGACGTCTTTGCCGATTTGCACGCGATACAACGGCGGCATAGCCACATAAATATGGCCCTCTTTGATTAAATCGGGGAAATGGCGGTAAAACAAGGTCAGAAGCAGGGTGCGGATATGTGAGCCGTCAACATCAGCGTCGGTCATGATGACGATTTTATCATAACGCAAATCGGCGATATTGAATTGTTCGCCAATATTGGTGCCCAAAGCGATAATCAATGATTTGACTTCGTTGTTGGCCAGCATTTTATCCAGGCGAGCTCGTTCCACGTTAAGGATTTTTCCACGCAAAGGGAGAATGGCTTGGAATTCGCGGTTACGGCCCTGTTTGGCGCTGCCGCCGGCGGAATCGCCCTCAACGATGAATATTTCCGATACCTTGGCGTCGCGCGAGGAGCAGTCAGCCAGCTTTCCGGGTAAGGCAAAGCCATCCAAGACGCCCTTGCGCAGGACCGATTCGCGAGCAGTGCGGGCCGCCAGGCGGGCTTTGGCCGCCAGGATGCATTTGCCCATGATGGCTTCGGCGTCCTTGGGATTTTCTTCCAGAAATATCTCAAAGGCCTCACCCATGACTTTTTCTACGGCCGCGCGCGCTTCCACATTGCCCAGTTTGGCTTTGGTTTGGCCCTCAAACTGCGGTTCGGGAATCTTAATGGAAATGACGGCGGTTAAACCTTCGCGGACATCTTCAGCGTTGAGGTTGGCATCTTTTTCTTTGAGATAGTTGTTTTTTCTGGCATAGGAATTGATGACGCGCGTCAAAGCGGTACGAAAACCCATGACGTGCATGCCGCCCTCGGGATTATAGATATTATTGGCGAAGGGGAGTACGGTCTCGTTGTACTCGGTGGAATATTGGATGGCGATTTCTACGTTAATATTGTCAGTTTCTTTTTCAATATAAAAAATATCGGGGTGTTGGGGGGAGACGTGCGAATTGATGTGCCTGACATAGGATTTGATGCCGCCTTCAAAATAAAAGACATAACATAAGTGGTTGACCGGTTCGCTGTCGCGTTCATCGCAAACAATCAGCTTGATGCCTTTAGTCAGATAAGCTTGCTGGCGCAAATGATCCAGAACGGTTTTAAGATTGAATTCTAAAACGGTAAAGATGGACGGATCGGGTTTGAAGGTGATTTTGGTGCCGGTGCCTTTGGCTGGGCCTATGGCCTTGACGTCCTTTTGGGGTTTGCCGATCTTATATTCCTGCATCCAAAGCTTGCCGTCGCGTTTGACTTCGGCTTTGGTATAAATGGATAAGGCATTAACTACGGAAACGCCGACGCCGTGCAGACCGCCGGAGACCTTGTAACCGCTGTCGCCGAATTTTCCGCCGGCATGCAAGACCGTCATGACAGTCTCCAGAGTGGATTTTTTGGTTGTTTTGTGTTTTTCCACCGGAATGCCGCGGCCATTGTCTTCTTCTGAAACCATGCCGTCAGGCAAGAGTTTGACCTTAATCGTGTCGCAATGTCCGGCCATGGCCTCGTCAATGGAGTTATCTACGACTTCCCAAATCAAATGATGCAAACCGGCTTCAGCCGTATTGCCGATATACATGCCCGGGCGTTTTCTGACCGGATCCAGGCCCTCTAAGACTTGGATTTGCTCCGCTCCGTAGGCTCCGGAATTTTTCTTTTTTTCTTCTTTAGCCATAATTTATCTAAATTTAGATAAGAATAACACCAATCACTGTCGAAAAATTTCGACAGCAGGTGACTGAAATTAATGTTTTCCACACCTTTAATTTTAGCATTTTTTAGGTATTTCTACAAGAGAAAAAATCATGATTTATCGTTCAATTTTAGGTATTATATTAGCCAATAAAACGGTTGATTTTGTGTTGTGGATAAGTTATTTTTTAGGTTGACAAAATTTCTCCAATGTACTATCATTATTTGATAATCCCAAAGGTTGGGATTTCACTCGGTCCGGAGTGGCATAACGCCAAAGGACAAAGTACATCAACAAAAAGAAAGGAAATGCCCATGCCTAAGAAAGCAGGGAATGTCCAAGACAGCGGTTTAACCGCGAAACAGCAACGTGAGCTGTTCACAATGATGATTCTCGCAACTCCTACGGATATACCGCGGTACATTTATGACCAATGGACGGCTAACCCCCTCGGTCTTAATCGCGAAGTGCGGCGGATTTTGATGTCGCCAACTAACAAACCAATGGTTTTGCTCGCCCTTCAGCACGACACCGACACCCTCGCCCAACTGGAGAGTTGGGAACGGCACTACCATGATGAATATGGCATGGCCGTTGATTTTTCCGGCATATTTATTCCGCTTCGTCGCGACGGCTTTAAGCGTTTGATTGTCGTGCCGCAAGGCATGACGTGCAACTTCGCTTTCGCCAAGAATGCCAGTATGTTTCCGTGTTTGGCATGGGCGAGCGATTTAGATACTGCTGTCAAAGGCCGTAACGATCGCGAGCCGCATCGGCATTATGCCATCTGGATTCGCGGTGATGTAGAGCCGGATGAAGTGTTCCTGACGGCCCATCAGGCGCGAGCTTTCGGTTTGAGTTGCACTACTCTTCTGGAGGACTTGTTAATGGAACTGAAGTATTTCAAGGAAACCGGCGAGCATCTCAATAAGCGGAGGATTACTCGTTGCGACGGTTCGCGCCACTCCGATGGCCTTGTGTCAGGCGTCAGTTGGTACGGTGTAGATTTCCGGGTCTGCAGGTTTAATCTCAGCGATTATCCGGAAGACAATTTGCGTCCTCGTTCCGTAATTTCTTAATTTCGTTCTTTTATAATTCAACCAAGCCGAATAAGGAGATGAAATGAGCACCAGAGATAATTCTGTAAAATGTCCAGTATGTGGCAGAGAGGGAATTAGTAATAACCTATATGCTGACGAATTCAAGCCGGAGGAATTCAGAACTGAGCTTGTTTGTATTTTTTGTCAGGCCAAGTTCAATCCTTGTGGTGGCTGTCATGGTCAAGGAATTGGTGATTATCCTTATGAATGCTCAATTTGCGGAGGTAGTGGCGTTGGGAGACGATTGATAACGGATCAATCCGAGATGGTAGCGACGAAACAATCTAAGATGGTAGCGACGAAACAACCTTAATTCTTGTTCTTTATGCCGTGTCGGCTTTGCCTGACGCGGTTTTTTTGTCAAAATAAAACTCGTCCCGATAGAATATCGGGACGAGGAATGAGCTTTGTTACTGGGGCGATTGAGCCGGCTTTTGCCGTGGCTTGAAATACCCTAAATACCAGGTCAGTAAAAAAAATCCTAAGAAAATAACCCAGCAGATCGCGCCTTGGATTATGGCTATAACCACAAGATCCCACCAGAATGTGAGAACGCCCGCCAACATGATAATCGGTCCGTACAACAATAATATCGCTATCAGCAATAATCGGTTGATCTGATGTTGCGAGGCGGATATTACGACCGAAGCAATGAGGCTAAAGTACCAGCCGAAGAAAGGTATTGTCAGGATAATCACCCCGGCTGCTATTGCCATAACAATTAAAATAACGTTTACGGAAAATTCCCAGGTTACGCTGCCGGCTTTTTTGATAAAGCTAATAATCGCCGAGAGCAATTCGTTGATTTTTTTCATTTTTAGCCCTTTCTTTCGGTTTGTTTGTTTTGTTCGTTTTAATTTTAATGTCCGATTCAGCTTGACTGGGCGTCAAATCAATATTGCATTGTATCACGTATTAAATAAATTGTCAATAGGGATGATTCAGAGTGGTTCCGAGGTGATTTTTCGGTTTGCATTAAAAATCTGATTTTGTTATAATATAAACAATTTAAACGGGAGGGAAATTCAAAAATAAGCAAATTTTATGGAACGAACGTTAGTAGCGGAGGTGGCAAAAAAAGCCGGGCAAGAAGTATTGATCAAGGGTTGGGTGCATACGCGCCGCGATCATGGAAAATTAGTGTTTATTGACGTGCGCGATCGCAGCGGTTTGTTGCAGGTTGTTTTTATTCCGTCCAATAAAGAGGCGCATGAGTTGGCGCAGAAGTTGCGCAGCGAATACGTCGTGGCCGTTACCGGCCAAATCAACGAACGGCCGGCCAATATGGTCAATGACAAGTTGCCGACCGGCGGCGTAGAAATGCTGGCGACCGGTTTGGAGATCATTAATGAAGCCAAAACTCCGCCGTTTGAAATTGATCAGGATACGATTGAAGTCAACGAAGAATTGCGCCTTAAGTACCGCTATCTGGATTTGCGCTCCTTGCGTATGGCCAATAATCTGGCGATGCGTTCCAAGGCCAATAAGTTTTTTCGCGATTATCTGGAACAGCAAGGATTTTTGGAGATTGAGACTCCGATTTTAACCAAGGGCACGCCAGAAGGCGCCCGTGAATTTTTGGTGCCGTCGCGCCAGTGGCCGGGCAAGTTTTATGTCTTGCCGCAATCGCCCCAGCAGTTCAAGCAATTATTAATGGTGGCCGGCGCAGAAAAATATTTTCAGATCGCCAGATGCTTCCGCGATGAAGACACTCGCGGCGACCGCCAAGCCGAATTCACGCAACTGGATATTGAAATGAGTTTTATTGAGCAGGAAGATATTTTCAATTTGATTGAGCCGATGATGATTGAATTGGTGGAAAAATTATATCCTAACAAAAAAATCCTAGCCAAGCCGTTTCCGCGCTTGACTTATGCCGAGTGCCTGGAAAAATACGGCACGGACAAGCCCGACTTGCGTCCCGACAAAAATGACCCCGATCTTCTGGCGTTCATGTGGCTGATTGATCCGCCCATGTTTAAACACAGCGAAACAGAAAACAAGTTAGTCGCTTCTCATCATCCGTTTACCATGCCGAATCGCGAAGATATGGAGAAGTATCCCGATGAGCCCAAGAAGTGGCGCGCCTACGGCTATGATTTGGTATTGAATGGTTTTGAAGTCGCCGGCGGTTCCATCAGGATCCATTTGCGCGATGTCCAACAAAAAGTTTTTGAGCTTTTGGGCGTGGGAGAAAATGAAATCAAAACCCGTTTCGGCCATATACTGGAAGCTTTTGAATTCGGCGCCCCGCCTCATGGCGGCATCGCTCCGGGCGTGGATCGTTTGTTAGCTATTTTGCATAACGAACCCAATATCCGCGAAGTGATTGTTTTCCCCAAGACCGGCGACAGCCGGGATTTGATGATGGATGCGCCTAATTACACCAGCCTGAAGGCCTTGCGCGAGGCCAATATCCGCATTGCCGACAGCGTGGAAGCGCGCGCCGAAAAAGACGGCGTCAACCTTTACGGCGAACAGACGCAGACCGCGGATTAATTTTTTATTATTGCTACGTAACAAGTTACATAGCAAGCTACGTAGCAAAGTTTAATTGATTTTATGAAAAAGCTCGCCCTATTATTTTTTGTTCTCTTGGTTGTTGTTTTATCCGGCTGCACTTTGCCCGGCCAAAAACCGGCGCCAACGGCTTGCACGTTGGAGGCCAAGATTTGTCCGGACGGCTCATCAGTCGGCCGCACCGGCCCAAATTGTGAGTTTGCGCAATGCCCCGTTTCTGATGCCGGCAACGTCGGCTTGGCCAACCCCGCCTCGGTCAATTGCCGGGAAAAAGGCGGCAGTTTGGAAATTATTACTGACTTGGAGGGTAATCAATCCGGCTTATGCAAATTTCCTGATAATACTCAATGCGAGGAATGGGCGTTTTTTCGAGGTGAATGCCGTCCTGGGTTGATAACCTCGTCTTCTACGACGACAATAACTACTCTAACCGATTGGTCGGTCTACCAAAGCCAAGAATACGGTTTGGAATTTCAATACCCCAAGGATTGGCCTAAACCGCAAGTTTCTGCCGGCGTCTATACTGGCGGTTATCCGCAGGTAAGATCGAATTGGCGGATAAATGTTGGACCGGTTTCTAAGGGTGCTTGCGAAGGTGAAGATTGTTATGGTCTTTATCTTGATAAATTTCCCCTGCAGAATTACGCGGAAACATTAAAAGCGTTAAAAAATGATGGATCGATTAACGGAATAACCGAAGAAGTGATTAATGGCAATAATGTCATATTTTTTACTGAAGCGGGGATGAAAGATTATGCCTCAGCTTTGATTTTTGGTTCTGCTATGATGATAAAATTGCAAGACAGCGGATTTTCTTCGTCAGCCAGCAATTTTAGGCAGGTTATTTCTACCGTTAAGTTCATAAAATAGTTTAGTAATTTGAAGGTGACAAATATTATGAAAAATTTGACTCTGGAGGAAGTCAAGGCTAATCCTTATGTCGATGACTTTATCCGCCAAACGGAAAAATACCTGATCGCTTTGGGCTATACCGATCACGGCTATCGTCATGTTAATATCGTTTCAGAGCGATGCCGCGGTTTGGCCAAGCAATTGGGGCTGGCCAAGAAAGATCAGGAACTGGCCGCCATCGCCGGCTATTGCCATGATATGGGCAACTATCTGGGCCGTACCCAGCACCATTATTGGGCGGCCATGCTGTTCTCGCAGATTTTCATCCCTCAAGGCATAAATCCGGATGACATCGCCCGCATCACCCAAGCCATTGTCAGCCATGATAAGGACGAATTGAAGATAGTTGATAAGATTTCGGCGATTCTGGTTTTGGCCGATAAATCCGATGTGCACCGCAGCCGCGTTATCAGCCGAGAAGTTCAGGCGCGGGGAGAAGATATCCACGATCGGGTCAATTACGCCGCGACCGGCAACAGCCTGAAGGTCAATCGTCTGCTCAAACAGATCATTCTCAAGATCCAGATTGACACGCAGGAAGCCAAACCCATGGATTACTTTGAGATTTTTTCCGAACGCATGAGTTTCTGCCGGCTGGCCGCGGAATTTTTGGGTTATAAGTTCGTCCTGATTATCAATAATTTTAAATTATCTTAATTTAACTTTAACCATATGCCAAATGACAACAGCCCGTATCGGGGCAAAGGCGCTTTGGACGCTTTTCTCAATCTGTTATCCTTCATCTCTTTAGGTTGGATGTCCTGGGCGATTGGCGGCATCGCTTTCCAGTTGATCAACAAGTATCTGGCCGAAAGCCTGAAACTTCAGATGTATTATCCGACGATGTATTCGCAGGAAGTGGTTAAATACGCCATTGCTTCCTTGATCATCGTGGTGCCGGTGTATTTTTTGGCCGTCAATCTGTTGCATCGCAATTACAAGAAGAACACGCTGAATCATAACAGCGGCATTTATCGCTGGCTGACTTATCTGATGCTTTTAGTGTCGGCCTTAACGATTATCGGCGCCCTCGTCCGCTTGATTTTCATTTTCTTAAACGGCGAACAGACTTGGCGCATCGCCTTGAAGATTTTGACCGTTGTCGCGATCGCCGCCGGAATATTTAGTTATTATTTTTATGATTTGCGCCGCAAGGTCTACCAGAAATACAGCACGACTTCTTTGGCTTTTGCCGTTGTCTTGGCGATTATAGTTTTGGTTGAATTGGTCGCCGGCTTAATGATCATAGATTCGCCGGCCGTTACCAGGAACAAGCAATTGGACAGCCAGCTGGTTAATGATCTGACGCAAATCAACTATATGTTGGAGCTGGATTATCAGCAGGATGGCGTCCTACCGGTTGATTTGAGCGCCGCCAAATACAAGAATGTCATTGAGGCGGTAAAAAGCGATAAAATAGAATATAGCCGAAAAACGGCGAATGAATTTGAATTTTGCGCGGCGTTTCTGACTGATGCGACTATGGATAATTCGCAGGGCTGGCAAGGCGATAACTGGTATTACCATGGCGCCGGCCGGCAATGCTTCACCAAGAAGGTTGTTTTACCCAAAGCCGACATGTCGCCGGAAGCGATCAAGGGCGAGACGCCGGTGGCGAGATAATATCCTTGATTATTAATCAGCGGTTTAATTAATTTATTTTAAATCCGTAATAGCAATTAAATTTATGCCAATCCCAGCCAAGGTCAAGAAATATCTTGACACTAAGGGCATTGATTATGAAGAGCTGGCCCACAAGACCGTCTTTACCGCTTACGATGCGGCGCAGACATTGAAAAAACAGCTCAAAGAAATCGCCAAGACGATTTTGATTGAAGCGGACAAAACCCATGTGTTGGTGGTTTTGCCGGCCGACAAAAAAATCGATATGGCCAAGCTTAAAAAGGTCTTGGGCGCCAAAAGCGTCCGCATTCCCGATGAAAAGGTGATGATTAAAGTATTAAAAATCAAGCCGGGGACTTTGTCGTCTTTCGGCCGTTTACATGACATGGAAGTGGTGGTGGACAAAGCCATGATCGGCGTGAAAAAGGCCGTAGTGTCTACCGGCAGTTTTACCGACAGCGTCCTGATGAAAGTCAAGGATTTCGTGCAGAGCGAGGAAGCGCGTTTGGTTGACATCGCCATGAAGGGCGGTTACAAAGTTCCCAAGGCGACAAAGAAAAAGATGATTAAGGTAAAAAAGCAGGTTCAGGCCAGGAAAGGCAAAAAGACCAAGATTAAAGTTCCTAAAACGCTGAAGAAGCTGGTTAAGCCGGCCAAGAAAGCCCTGAAGGCGGCAATCAAACGGCCGATTAAAAAGTCAACCGGAAAATCCGTCAGTAAGAAAACAACCGTCAGTAAGAAAATAAGTAAGAGGAGATAGAAAAATAAAAAGAGAGCAGCCGATGCGGTTGCTCCCAAGAGAAGGTTCGGAAGAAATTCAAGGGGTTATTTTAGCAGTATTTTAGGGGATTCCACCATGTCCTGCTCATCAATAATCCGCACGCCGCATTCTTCAAAACTCGGCCGGAAACGATCCAACGACCTGGCCAGCGGAAGCCACTCTGCGGTGCCGGACGATGTGATAAGGGCGATCGGCGGAATTTTGATTGCAGTTAGTTCGCACAGGGTAATAATATCAAAAGCCACGCAGGCGCCGGTGAGAATTCCATTTTGGGAAAGCGGGCGATGAAATGGATCGTGTTCCATGGCGATAATGAACAAGCGTTCAAATTGCTTCCGTTGAATGCCGGATAGCAATTCCTCCGGATCGTCCAGACTGATCCCGGACATGCTGAAAACCATTTTTTCGTTGGCGCGATGAAGCGCGCATACCAGATCTTTGATCATCAGGGAATCCGGCGACATGGCGGCGTAGGGATCGCTGCAGGTTAAACAATTTTCCAAATTGATTTTTGCTTGTTCCGGAGTTTTTCCCTGGTAAATCAGGGCAAAAGACCTTGCTTTTTCCCCGGAGGCGCTTGGGCAAAGCCCTGGGTGAAAAGGTGAGAGCTCAATCATCATGATAATCAATCCCTTTCTGCGTTGTTAACGTCCTTGGTTGATGTTTCTGCCACAAAAATTCTAGTTAGATCATACCATAAACAAAGAAAAAGTCAAGCATTAGTTGATTGAATTTATTGAAGAATATTTTATAATTTGTTTAAATTTAGATAAAAAATTATTGACCAATCGTGGATTATCAAATAGTTTTAGATAAATTTTCCGGTCCCTTGGATCTTTTGCTGCAATTGATTGAGCAAGAGGAACTTGATATTTCTCAGGTTTCCCTGGCCAAGGTTACCGATCAATATTTGGCTTATTTGGACGCCAATAAGGGTCTGCCGGCCGGGGAGTTGGCTGATTTTTTGACGGTGGCGACGAAGTTATTGGTTATTAAGTCAAAATTATTGTTACCGCAGTTGGCGGATGAGGAAGAAGACAGCGCGGAACAATTGGAAGCCCAGCTCAAGATGTATAAGGAATATTTGGAAGCGAGCAAGAAGCTTGAAGTATTGTTAATGGAAAATAATTATTCTTTCACGCGCGAGCGTTTGCCGATTGATTTTCGGCCGGCCTTTTCTCCGCCACCCTCGCTTTCGGCCGGCGATCTGACCGCTATTTTTGAGGAGATTTTAAAGCGCGTTGAATATGTTACCGGGTTGCCGAAGAAAATAATGGAACGGGTGGTCAGCTTGCAGGAGATGGTAACCGGCATCAGAGAAGCTTTGGGGCGAGCGCAGAAGATGAGTTTTAAAGAGGTGATCGCTAACGCCAAATCCAAGCATGAGGTAGTCATCAGTTTCATGGCCTTGCTGGAACTGATTAAATCCGGCGAAGCCGCCGTCAACCAAAAGGGAATTTTTGATGAGATAGAAGTGGAAAAAGTCAGCGCCAATTAAAATATCAATTATGAATTTAAAAAATACCATTGAATCATTGCTGTTTATTTCCCATAAGCCGTTGAGCGTCGCGGAACTGGCCAGGTTGGCCGAAAGCGACAAAACGGCGGTGGAGGAAGCGCTTAAATTATTGCAAGGGGAGTATGGAGAAAAAAACGGCGGTATAGAAATAATCAATATTGAAGATAAATATCAGATGGCCGCTACCGGCGAATCTTCGACGACCGTGGCTAAATTTTTGAAAACAGAAGTGACCGGAGAGCTGACTCGGCCGTCGTTGGAAACATTGACCATCATCGCCTATCGCGGACCGGTTTCCAAGGCGGAATTGGAATTGATACGCGGGGTCAATTGTTCTTTGATTTTGCGCAATCTGCTGATGCGCGGGCTGATTGAATCGCGCGAGGATAAAGACAAGGCCGCAAACGTTTATCAGATAACTTTTGATTTCTTAAAGCATTTGGGCCTCAGTTCGGTTAGCGAATTGCCGGATTATGAACGGCTTAACCGCAATAATAACTTGGAGAAATTATTGCACGGCCTGACCGGCGGCGCAGTGGAACAGGAAATCACCGCCGACTTGGCCGTTTAATTTTATATTTTAAGATAATACTAAAAAAACCTGATTATTAACTCATTTGCCATGTTTGAAGCCGTCTTAAATCTGTTTTTGGCCGCAATTTTCCTGCAAGCGCAGGCCACCAACCCCGCCGATGCCGTTATGCCGGCTAACTCTTTGCCTTTGGCTCAACAGAAAATTGAAGCCCGTCTTCCGGAAAAAGCCATAGACAGCGAAAGCTTGGGTGTCAGAGTCTCGGCTAAAAGCTTTATCGTGGTGGAACCGGAAACCGGCGCGGTTTTGTATGAGAAAAATTCCCAAGATTGCCGGCCCATCGCTTCTTTGACCAAGCTCATGACCGCTTTGGTGTTTCTGGAACATAATCCCGGTTGGGATAAGCAATACACGATGACCGCTGATGATTTTCGCGTGGGAGCCAAGCCGGCCCTGATGGTTGGCGACGTTCTGACCGTCCGCGAGCTGTTTTATACCATGCTGATTTCTTCGGCTAACGAAGCGGCGGTGGCTTTAGCCAAGTCTACCGGCTTGACGCCGGAAGAGTTCGTCGGGCAAATGAATTTATACGCCAAATTATTGGCTATGGATTCCAGCCAGTTTAGCGAGACGACCGGATTGTCCGTGGATAACAAGGCCAGCGCCGAGGATGTTATTAAATTGATTAAAGTCGCCTTCTCCCATTCCGAAATCCGCAAGGCCTTGGGCTTTAAGAGTTACAATGTGTCGATCATCAATAAAAATTTGTCGCGCCATATCAACAGCACGGACATGATTTTGAAAGCCGAGTTCGGCTATCGCGGCGATTCCTACAAGTTGGAAGCGGGCAAGACCGGCACCTTGCCGTCCGCCGGCTACTGTTTCGCCAGCCAGGTCAAGGATCAGAATAATCGCCGGTTGCTGATAGCCGTTTTGGGCAGTTCTTCCACCTATGATCGCTTTACCGACACCAAATCCCTGGCCTATTGGGTGTTCAATAATTTTTCTTGGTAACATTAATATGCTGTATAATAAACTGATCAGAGATAATATTCCTGACATTATAGCCGCTAAAGGTGAGAAAGCAATAATTCATGTTGCCGATTTATCCGAGTATAAGAAAAAACTCGATGAAAAATTAATGGAAGAGGTGGGAGAGCTTTTAGCCGGCTACGAGATGGCCGAGATGGCTGATGTTTTTGAGGTGTTAGCGGCTATAGCTAAAGTTAACGGTTATGACTTGGCGCAAGTGGAGCAATTAAGGCAAGAAAAGAAGGGGCAGCGCGGGGGATTTGAGCGGAGAATTATTTTGGAGGAATCGTAATTTATGGAGTTAATTATTATTGATAATTGAGGTATGGATTTTTTATTGAGTTTTTTTGCCGGCTTGCCGCCAGCATGGGTGATTTTGTTTATTTCCATGATTCCGATCGTGGAGTTGCGCGGCGCTTTGCCTGTGGCCTTGACGTTTTATAAGCTTAATCCCATCTTGGCTTACTGTTTGTCGGTTATCGGCAATCTGTTGCCGGTGATGCTGATTTTGCTTTACATCGGCCCGGTCTCCGATTGGCTGAAAAAGCGCAGTCGGCTGATGGACAGGTTTTTTGCCTGGCTGTTTAAACGTACCAGGCATAAAATCGGCAAAAATTACGAAAAGTACGGCCTGTTGGCCTTGGCGATTTTTGTGGCCATCCCACTGCCTATGACCGGCGCTTGGACCGGCGCTTTGGCGGCTTGGCTGTTCGGGATTGATAATCGGCGCGCCTTTTTGGCTATTGCCGCCGGTGTCCTGGTCGCCGGCCTTATTGTGCTTTCGGCTACTGCCGGCATATTGAATTTTTTGGATTTTTTAATTTAAACATATGCGCAAAATAATCATTGCCAATTGGAAAATGAATTTAAGTCCGGCCGCTTCGGCCGAGCTGGCCCATGATTTGGCTAAAGTTTTAAGCAATGACGCGCTGGAACGGAAAGATGTGGTTTTGGCGCCTTCCGTTTCCGCCTTGACTTTGGTGGCGGAAGAGATTAAAAAGGAAGAAATGGCTTTGAGCGCTCAGGATATTTTTTGGGAGGATCGGGGAGCCTTTACCGGCTGCGAATCGCCTGAATTTTTGCGCGAAGCCGGTTGCCGCTATGCCATTGTCGGTCACTCGGAACGGCGGCAGAATCTGGCTGAGACCGATGAAATGATCCATCTTAAACTCAAAGCCGCCCTCTCGGCCGGCTTGACTCCGATTTTGTGCGTTGGCGAAACTTACGAAGAGCGTCGCGAGGGGCAGACCGGCAATGTTTTGTTGCGTCAGGTTAACTCCGCTCTGCAAGGCATAAACTTTCTTACCGATGAATACTTGGTGGTCGCTTATGAGCCGGTTTGGGTAATCGGTTCGGGACAGGCGATTGAACCGGCCCAAGCCGAGGAAGCTTTCCGCATTATTTGGCAACAGATTATTGACAATATACCGATGGCCGTAGCCAAGTCCAATGTCCGCATTATTTACGGCGGTTCGGTGGACTCGTCCAATGCGGAGGATTTTGTGCCGCTGGATCATTTCGCCGGCTTTTTGGTTGGTGGAGCAAGTTTGAAAGCGGAGGAATTGGTCAAGGTTATAGAATTAACTTAAATATATGAGATCTAAATCTTTTAAAACACCGGAGTTTAAAGCTCCTGTTGATATTTCGGATGAATCCGAGAAAGACAGAGAAAATGAGCCAACATTACCGGAACGTCTTGATGATGGTGAGGCAGAAGAAGAAATCAACAAAAAGGTTGACTTAGCGGCAGTGATTGATGAATATTTAAAATTAGAAAGTGCCTGTTTTAAAGTTAATGATAGAAATACTATTATTGAGGCAACCGTTCAAGATTTAGCTCGCTTAGTTTTAGAATTAAAAGATAAATTAGCCGATTATGATGCTATTGTCAGCGATGATAGCAGCGGCCGTTTACCCTCATTACTTTTTAGAAGAATAATTAATAGACAAAAAAGAAAAAGCGGCCGGAAGGGGATACAAACCTTTTTTGTTTCTAGCGGCCGTCATAATTATTCTGAAATAATTTCCGGTTTGAGAGAATTTTTTGTTAAGAATCAGGAACAATTAGGCAGGGTATTATTAGTTACAGAATATATTGATAGCGGCAGGAGCATTTCCAGGTTAATTGGTATTATGCAAGAAGCGGGGGTTAATTTTGATTTGGCCGCTGTTTCTCTGTCAGGTGATGCCGCTAGTTACAATGATCAACAGCAACTCTATCAGCATTTGAGATACGGCGGTGTAAATAACGGCGGTCTTTATTTTTTTGAGCATCCCGGTCGAGGCGTTAAGAAAAACTGCGATAAGGTTCATCCGGTAAAGAGTTTTGTGGTAAGTCAAAAAAAGATTAACGCCAGTCGCAATAATATTAATTATTTAGCCGATCAGTTAGCTGTTTTAGCCGATTAAAATATGATTACACACCTCAAAAACATTGTTAGCAGCGCGCAACGGGGCAAGTATGCCTTGGGCGCCTTTAATACTTCCAATTTGGAAGTGACACTGGGCATTATTCGTGGTGCGGCGGCGCAGAAGTCTCCGGTGATTGTCCAAGTCTCCGAAAGCACTATTAAGTATGCCGGCTTGACCAATATCACGGAATTGATTAAGATTATTGCTGCCAATGACGGCAAGAAAATTCCCATAGCCATCCACCTGGATCACGGCCATACCTTTCAAATCGTGGCCGATTGCGTTAAGGCGGGGTTTTCTTCGGTTCATATAGACGGTTCGGATCTGCCTTTTGAGAAGAATATCGCCTTAACTAAGAAGGCCGCGATTTTTGCTCATCGTCATGGCGTTTGGGCGCAAGCCGAATTAGGGGCAATGCTGGGCAAAGAGGGCACGGTGCTTAAGAATGTGCCCAAAGACCCTAATGCTTACATGACTGATCCGGCTAAGGTGAAGGAGTTTGTCCGCCGTACCGGCGCAGATACCTTGGCAATTTCTGTCGGCACCATGCACGGTTATTATCAGGGCCGGGAGAAGATTGATTTCCCCCGCTTAAAGAAAATTCAGCAAGAGATTCCGCAGACGCCTCTGGTGCTTCATGGCGCTTCCGGCTTATCCGACAGCGATTTGCGTTCAGCCGCCAAGTTCGGCGTCAGGATTGTCAATATTGATACGGATCTGCGTCGCGCCTTTACGCAAGCGTTAAGGCGGACAATCAAAACTGCGCCCAAGAACCATTATGACCCGCGCCAAATTTTAAAGCCGTCAATTGAAGCCGTGGCCGCCGAAACGGAACGCTTAATCAAATTGTTCGGCAGCGGACGCTAAATTTTATGTTGTTAAATATCACAGTCTTAATAATTTTAATAATTTCCTTGATTTTGCTGGCTCGCATTATCTGGCGGCATTTGCCGGAACTGAAGATCTTGGATATCAATTCCATTCCCAAGGAAAAACACGTTGACACCAAAGCTAAGATTTTGGAGTCAAAGTTTTTGCGCCAAAGCGATAAGACGCGCCAGCGTTTGGATAAAGTGATCGGGCCGATTAAGGCCGGCGTGGGCGGGTTGAAAAGCAGATTGCAAGAGCAGGTGCAGACATTGGAGAAAAAATATCAACGCCACGGGGAAGTAGAGGAGGCGAAAACCAAAAGCATCAACGATTTATTCGTGGAAGCGGAGCAATTGCTGGCTAAAGATGATTTGGCGGCGGCGGAAAGGGATTTGATTGAGATTATTTCCCGCGATAAAAAGAGTATCCGCGCCTATGAATTATTATCCGACGTGTATCGAAGCGGAAAAAATTATGAGCAGGCGGCCGAGGTGATTAAATATTTGATCAAGCTTAAATCGCTCAAGTACCGCAAAAAGAATCCGGTTGAACCGTTGCAAAAGGAAAAATTGGAAGATACGGAAGCGGCTATGCTGGAGACGATTAATGTGGATGTGGAAATCGCTGGCTATTATGATGACCTGGGCAAGGTTTATGAGATTTTAGGTAAAATTGACAAGGCTTTGGATAACTACCTCAAAGCCAACGCCATTGAACCCAATAACCCCAAATACCTGGATAAAGTCATTGATTTGGCTATTCTGGTCAAGGATAAGGGGTTGGCCAAGAAAACCTATCGCCAACTAAAGGAGATTAATCCGGAAAATGCCAAATTGGCCCGATTTAAAGAGGCGCTTGAAAAAATGTAAGAAGTGTGCTAAAATAGTTCTGTTGTTTTCGCCGTTGTAGCTCAGTTGGTAGAGCGCATCCATGGTAAGGATGAGGTCTCCGGTTCAAGCCCGGACAACGGCTTAGGTGGTAAAATCGTATTATTAGGTTATAAACTCGGGTCGGTACCAAAGCGGTCAACTGGGGGAGACTGTAAATCTCTTGGCTCTGCCTTCGGGGGTTCGAATCCCTCCCGGCCCATATCAAAAAGAAAAACAGGATATTATCCTGTTTTTCTTTTTGACTTGAGTTGTCGATAGGATTCGAACAGGCGGTTAATTGAGCCAGAAGTCCGACGGAAGGAGGACGACGCAGCGAAATTACAGCCAATCCGAGCTGGCGTAGGATTGGCGACCACCCAGGACAGAAGAAATTGCCAGATTCTGCTGGCGATTTCTGTCGGAAATCCCTCCCGGCCCATAAATTTAAAAACGCAGGCTTTATGCCTGTGTTTTTAAATTTATAAGTTGAGAGCGGGATTCGAACGGGTCAGCAGTGAAGCAAGTTCCGAGGCGGAAGCCGAGGAATGAAGCTGAACGCCGACAGTTGCGACCCTGGGAGCAACTGGCGCTGACCCGGGACAAATGAACTCGTCGCTTTTGGGCGGCGAGTGAGCGCGGAAATCCCTCCCGGCCCAATTTTGTAAAAGAGTGGTTAATCGCCGCTCTTTTTGTTATAATAAATCCATAAAATAATTTTATGGCAAATAATAAACAAGTCACTATTTTTGAGGGTCAGAAAATTCGTCGGCATTATGATGAAAAAAATGAAAAATGGTATTTTTCGGTTATTGATATTATTGCCGTATTGATTGAACAACTTGATTTTAAAAAAGCCAAGAGTTATTGGGCAACTCTTAAAAATCGGCTAAGAATGGAGGGAAGTGAGGTGGTCACAAAATGTGACCAACTGAAAATGCAGTCGGCTGATGGGAAATTTTACCTGACTGATGTGGCCGATGTTGAAGTGATATTCCGTCTCATCCAGTCTGTGCCCAGCCCTAAAGCCGAGCCAATCAAGCTCTGGTTGGCTAAGGTTGGCTACGAAAGAATTGAGGAAATATCCGATCCTGAAAAAGCGCTTAATCGCAGCCGTGATTATTGGCAGAAAATGGGCCGAAGCAAGCAATGGATCCAGCAGAGGATGATGGGTCAGGAAATCAGGAACAAACTGACTGATTATTGGAAGGATAATGAAGTTAAGAAACAAGATGAATATGCTATTTTGACAAACATAATCCACGAGGAATGGAGTGATCTATCAGTTAAAGACCATAAGAAATTAAAGGGATTGAAGACGCAGAATTTACGCGACCACATGAGTGATGCGGAATTGGTTTTTACGGCTTTGGCGGAATTATCTACTCGTCAGATCGCGGAGACTATGTCGACAAAGGGTTTAGAAGATAATAAAATTCCCGCGAAAAGGGGTGGGCGAATTGCCAAGAATGCGCGGTTGGAATTGGAGCAAAAAACTGGCAGAAAAGTCGTCAGTGGAAATAATTTTTTTCAATCGGCTAAAAGTGGTAAAAGACTAAAGGGTCAAGGTTGATTTTGCGGGGTTTTTGTATTGGTTTTTGACCGAGGTCGGATTAGATTCGAACTTTAGATAGTAAATAAATTTGAGATTTGGTATAATATAGCTATATTATTATTTATGTATAATCCTCCAGCCATAAAATCCTCAAAATTTTGGCCATTACTTAAAATTGGTTTTAGTCGATTTGTTAAGGATTTTTTCTCGCTCAAATCTTTTTATGTATTGGCTTATAATTTTGTACCGTTTTTAGGAGTGATCTTAAATTACTACGACTTTTATACTCTGATTTTTGTTTACCTTTTTGAAACTGTCATCTTGGCTTTTTTTGCGATATATAAAACATACTATTTCAAATGGGAAGAAGTAATGATTTATGCTCCAGTTACAATTATAATTGTCGGCTTTGTGACTTTTTTTGTTTGTTTTGTTGTGGTCGGTTCTATTTCTAGTGGTCAACCCTTTAAGCTAAGTAGCCTTCTTTTACACTATCCCTTAAAGAGTCCTCTCATAGTTATCGCTAACCTAATCTATTATACCCTTCAAGAGGGCTATTTAATGATTAAATCCATGCAGTCTGGCGTTATGAGCAAAGTTAAGAGTTATTTGTCATCAAATTTGATTAAAACTCAAAAGGATTATTTGTTTAATATCGTACTTAATCAAATAAATCCAGCCCTGGTCAGAGCGTCTACGCTGTTAGTAGCTGCTTTTTTTACTATGTTTGTTATTTTTCCTGCCGCGATAATATATATTTTTATCCGTGCTTATAGCAACAGCGACATTCCTATCGAATATATATTTACTTATTCGGCGATGTTCAGTGTTTGTTTATGGAAGGGGATATTTGATATTTTAACTCGTATTAATGAAAAATATGATTCTGAAAAACTTAAGGAATTTGAGTTAAAATTAACGTCATAATTTTTTTATTTTAACTTAAAAAATAATTTATGAAAAAAATTATCATTTTGGCATTCGCGCTGTTCGGTTCCTTGGCTCTTTTTATCGCCGTCTATGCGGATTATTCCCCGTCCCCAGGAGATATCATCAAAGTTGATGATAAGACAAAGCCCGCGCTGTATCTGATAGACAGCCAAGGAAATCGCCAATTATACTCTAATGCGGTCACATTCTGGACTTGGCATAGCGGCGATTGGAACAATATCAAGGATGTAAATGGCAATAAAGTGACGTTAAAGTTGATTAGCCAAAGCGATTTCGATAATATTCCGAGCACTAAAAATGTAGTTGCGAGAGCCAATTCGACTTTGCTGAAGTTCGACAATAGCGGCAATATTTATACTGTCGCTGATGATGGCGTAATCAACAAGGTTGCCACTAGTGATGATGATTCCGTAGCTAAAAAACTCTATGGCGATAATTATAAAAACCAAATAATTGTTATTCAAAATAGCTTTCAAAATGATTACATAGAGGGTCAGCCGTTGACTATTAGTTCAAGTGTACCCCAGCTAACACAACCGGGACAAGTACTATCTTATATTAGTTGTATTGATTCTGATTATGGATCAGATGGATCAGAGGCTATTTATGATTTCGGAAAAACTGTACTTAAAAACAGTAATGGAAACGATACTGCATATGAGGATTCTTGTTCTGATATATATACTAATAAAGAATGGCAGTGTAAGCATGATGGCACAATACAAGCTGAATCTTTTTATATAGAATGTAGTAATGGTTGTGAAAACGGTCATTGTGTAAAATCATTTGATTCTTCGGTCTGTACTGATTCGGATGGTGGACAAAACTACACTGTTCAGGGAGTAATTCGTGGACTCGGTTGGGATAATAAACCCCATGCTAATTTTGACTCTTGCGTAGATGCAACCGTATTACGTGAAGGATTTTGCATAGTTCCTACTGGAAACGTAGTAGGCACGCTTTCTTCAAAAGATGTAACTTGCCCCAGTGGTTGTAAAAATGGTGCCTGCGTAAATCCAGATACTAGTTGTGTTACTGGCCAGCATAAAGAAAATGATAACTGCATATCCGATTTTCAAACCTGCACTATTGCCAATGGTACGGCGCAAAAAAGTTGGAATGGGACTACTTGGGGGGATTGCACGCTTGCTTCCTGCAATAGTGGTTATGAAAAATATAATAATGAATGTAAAAATAGCAGTTGTGTCGATTCTGATGGCGGTCAAAATTATTATGTGAAAGGAACTGCTACTATGGGTTGGCAAACTACACCAGATTGGTGCTCAACAGACAGTACTGGCTTAAATTCGGGCTGGATAGTCGAAGCATGGTGTGACAGTAATGGGATTAGGCAGGATTGGCACTTTTGTCCCGGTGGATGCAGCAACGGTACCTGTCTTCAAGCTACTAGCTGTTCTTCTGGTCAGCATTTGGAAAATGATCGTTGTGAGGCCAATATAAAATCTTGCAATATGTTGTATGGAACGGGTCAGCAGACATGGGCTAATGGCGCCTGGAGCGATTGCCAAGCAGTATCTTGTAGTACAAATTATGAAATAAAAAATAATATCTGTGTTGCTGCAACAAAATATTGTAGTCAAACCGATGACGACACCGATACTGGTTTCGTAGTGGGTACTGGAATTCAAACCTGGAATGGCGATTCATGGGGTATGTGTAATGCGACCTCCTGTCTGCCAGGATTTGAATTGAATGGAAATAGGTGTTTTGCCTCTTTTCATCCTAATTGTGTTGATTATGATAGTGGTAAAGATTATTTTACTAAGAGTTATACTATGTTTGGTAGCGGTTTTGGCTATGATTATTGCGATACCAGTCATAATAATGATTTAGGCGAATGGTATTGTTTGAATAATATGTATAATTTGCAATATTATACTTGCCCCAAGGGTTGCAGTAATGGGGCTTGCATTCAATAACTAATTTATATTGTTTAGCGGTAAGGCAAGATAGTTTCTTTAGTTAAAGTGTAAATTTTTTTTTCGGTTCGGAATAACGGGATTCCGCGCCACATTACACTTGACAAGTGGTCAAACAATACCATAAGATATAAACATAAAGTCTCCTGCGCCAGTGAAAGCTGAGTGCAGGACTTTTGTTTTTTAATACGAAATAAAAAGACGCCGAGAACTTTCCGTTCTCGGCGTTTCGTACGATTTGAAAGATCAATCACCCCCTCGCTTCTTTTATGAGTTGTTTGAACCTTTCAGTTTTTTCATCGAATTCAATGTAGAGCTCAACATTGGGAAAACGGCCAAAATCACCTCGTTCAAAATCGTCGGCGCTTTCGCCTGTCAGGAAAAAGATGAACCTTATTTGCGGATTTCTCTGCACGCATTCCAACAGTTTTTCCCATTGTCGGCGATTTAGTGTTGGATATACAAGTAATACATTAAGGTTTAATGGGTCATTGTCATCTCTCTCGTTATTGGCGCCTAGATATGATAACTTATCAATGTACTGGATATGAACTCCCTGTTCGTCGGCTAATTTGCAGAATACATGCATGCAGCTTGGCATATGTTTATCAAACAACCCGATTCTCATTGCATTTCTCCTTCTTCGTTGTTATTTTTTAGCTTAATGAAAATGTAAAAGTGCGAGTAGAGAACAATCTTCGTCGCTATTATATCCTGTTTACCGAATTTTGTCAAGAAATTAGATGTTGACAAATTATATTATATGCTGTATGATATATCATTAGTTCATTAACAGGTTGATAAGTTTTATGTCCTGGCTTTCTTTTTGTTTAATTTAAGTTAAATCAGATAAAAAGAAAGCCGGGAAAAGTCCTGGTTTCTTCCTGGCCGTAGCGGTTGGGAATACTGCCTCACAGAGGCGGAAAGGCAAGTTATGGCAAGACGCAAGGCAAGTGTGGCAGCTCTTTTGGCCATGCTGAAAGATCTGAGCCCGGAAGAATTATTGGCCTTGACGGACAATCCCGGCGAAGTGAAGAAGCTTGGTGGCGAGCTTGTCATCAAGGAAATCGTGAATACTTTCGCCATTCCCTTGTCCGACAGTGAGATGCTGGAGCGATTCCCGCAGTTCGCCGATCGTCTCATCCCCTGGCGCAAGCTGGCGGCTCTGATGGGCTACACTGGTCCCGTCGCCTGGCTTATCAAGCAGGGCTTCACACTGAAGAAGCACGCCCCGCTCGTCGGCCCCTGCTACGATAATCTCGGCTACCTTCAGGGCTGGAATTTCGGCGACAATCCCACCGACGATTGCCTGGTGTTCTGGGTGCCCCGTTTGGCGAAGAATAGCACGGGCAAGACAATCAAAGCGATGGAAAAGCACCGCGCCGAACTCAAGAAGCGCTATAAGCTTCCTGGCAATCACGCGACCTACTTCGGCTCGATTCAACTCCAGTTTGCTCTCACCCTCGCGCATTTTAAGCGCACGGGCGAACGCGTACCGCTGAATCTCCGCTATGCCGCGTCGGACACCTTGTATAACGGCTCTCGTCTCATCGCTGGCTCTTTCGAAGACAGCGGGTTCTACTGCGACCATTGGGCCGAGTTTGGCTTCGGCGGTATCGGTTTCGTGCTTCTGGGAGTGGAGAAGCTCAATCAACAAAACTCCACACCTCAACCGGGAGATGAAAAATGCTTGAACGAAAAGCTCGGCAACGAAAGAAATTAGCACTGGTTATCAGTTTGATGGTAATGGCGCCCTTGATGTTGATTCTGGCAGTCCTAACCGTTCAAGCGGAGAATCGCCTGGCAAAGCAGTCGCCGACAGTTGATCAGCAGTCTTCGCCGGCAGCTATGGATTCGTCGGCAGACATAGAACAGATAAGCAGTCCGGAAGCGAATAATTTGTCGCAAAAATACTTGAGCGGCATGAGAGGCCCGGACAGCTTTTATCTGGAACGGGCGGAAACGGAACAACAAGAAGCAAAAGAAAAGTAAGCACAAGAAACGGACCATCGCGGTCCGTTTTAAAATTCATGGCTTTATCCGTATTAGCGGGGCAGTCGTTCAATTTTTGTTTTATCACCCTTGATTTTATTCCGTTATCTGTTATGATACAATAATTATATAAATTCGCTAAAAATCACCAGCCTTGAGCCGGCGAGCCAAGATAAAATAAGATAAACTTATGAAACCAACCAAAAACAAAATTATTCTGACCGCAGTCATTATAGCGGTCTTGGCAGCGCTTTTGGCCGTTTGGTTTTTATGGCCGAAGAGCCAGCCGATAATTGATCAGCGTTATTATAACGGTCCGACCGGCCTTAACCTGATTGATCGGGCCTTGGCCGAAGAAAAAATTGATTCGGAAACAGCGTTGATTTATAAAGTGAAGTTTATTTTCCGCGATCCGACTTTGCCCCAGGAGTATTTTACCAAGGAGTTCCCGTTTGAAGAGGGCGGAGTTTTTGCGGAAGTCAGCGAGAATTGGGACAAACTGTCCCCAACCGCCAAGGAAATATTAGCGCCTTACTTTAAGCGTCCCGACGATTCGGAGAGTTACATCAGCCAAAAGCTTAACAGTGAAACGCAGAATCAAGAAACGGGCTTGGGATTGATCAAGGCGGCTCAGGCTTTTGACCGTCCCTTGTCTTATAAGTCTGACGATAGCCTGATTACGGCTGATGGCAAAATAAAAGTTTGGTATTTAGAAAAGAAAGAAACCATTAACGGCCGGGAAAATATTACTAAAATTTATTATGGTACGGCTCAAAAAATCGTCGCCAACTTAAATACTGACGGGGCCTATGCCCAATATGTCGGTTTACTAGGAAAAATCCCGCCCAGTGATGGGACTTTAGGCGGCGACAGCAAGACTGATATTTATGTCGTGTCCACTGGTTATAGTTTATTGCTTAATGATGATAATTCGTCTTCTCAAGGGGTTAACGCGCCAGACGGTCCCACGAATGGAAGCAGTTTTATTTTAATTCGTGATAACTTAAACGCCAAGCATTTAAAAACTACGACCGTTCATGAAATCTTCCACGCTTTCCAGCGGGCTTTTAATTGCCGGCTGACCAAAGCCAATTGGTGGTGGATTGAAGGCACGGCCACTTGGTCGGAAGACATGATTTATCCTAAGGAAGATTCCGAACAAGGCTATGTGGAGAGTTTTATGCCTAGGCCCGACACCAGCTTGTTTAAAAACGGCGATAATTTTGAATATGGCGCTTATCTTTTTCCGTTTTATCTCTCCAATACTTACGATCGGATGATTGTCACTAAAGTTTTTGAAAATTGCAAAAGCGATGGCGATCCTTTGGCTAGCGCCGAAGCAACGATTGACGGCGGTTTTAAAAAAAATTGGAGAGAGTTCGCTTTATGGAATTTTAATCAACAGCCGGTTGAATATTACAAAAAAGCCGATCAAAGCAAAAAATTTCCGGCCGATACTTCGCAAAAAAGCAATAATGATCTGATTTTTTTGGCGCCGGGCGAAAACACTATTCCTACCAAAGAATTAAACCCCCTGACAGCCCAAGTGATTGAAACTTTTTTCAGCGAATCGCAAGGCGTGCGCAAGGCGGTTTTTAAAAATTTTAAAAATTTTACCGGCAAAAGCGCTAAGGGAGCGATAAAAGCCATAATTTATCCCAAGAATAACGGCCAGCCGTATATTGAAGATTGGACGGAAAAGGAAAGCCGCAGCTTTTGTTTTGATAAAGCCGACGATAATTTTGATAAGATAATCTTGATTTTCAGCAACGCGGAATTGAAAAATAAAATTGCAGCAACCGGTATCAAGGTCAAAACTCTGGAGTCTTGCTACGCAATTGATCAGGGCGAAACTATGACCGTCAAGCCGATTTTCGCCGTAACGTCGGGCTATGTTGGCACGTTGAAATACCAAGCCGAGGGCGGCTTGGTTAAGGATTCCGTGCCGGCCGCGGCCAAGTATCCTTACTTGGGTAAGTGGCAGGTCAAAGTTGATTATTTGGAGCAATTTCCGCCCCAAAGAGTGGTGGCGATTACCGCCAGCGAGATGGATTTCGCTTATAACCATTATTTGGAATTTGATTTGAGCGCCGATTCTGTTTTAAAAGACGGCACGGTTGAAGTGACCACTAAGGAAGGCAAGTTTGAGACCCCGGGCTGGGAAATCCATAATGAACTGTCCGGCCAGACAGCGACCATTCCCAAAAATACCACCATGTGGGATGTGCCGCAGAAAGGCGTGATTACGGAAATGACCGCAGACGGCTGTAAGATCAGCTTGCCCGATTTCGTTTTGTATAATTCCGGCGGTTATCGCAGTTTGCCCCATCCGATAGTTTTGGAAATAAAAAATAATTAGTTTGCCAAATAATTTTTAATGGCCACCCCTTTTAAAAAATTAATAGTGATTCTCGGTCCGACCGCCACCGGCAAAACCCGCTTGGCGGTCGCTTTGGCGCGACGCTTTGGCGGTGAAATAATCTCCGCCGACAGCCGGCAGGTGTATCGGGGCATGGATATCGGCACGGGCAAGGATTTGCAAGAGTATGTTTTGACTGGGTCGGCCGTGAAATCAACCGGGCGGACCGGTAGGGCCTTAAAAGGGCATTCTGGAAGGGTGCTGGGAGGCCATAAAACGACCGGCAATATGCCTTATCATTTAATTGATATAATTCAGCCGATGACGCCGTTTAACGTCGCCAAGTATCAGAAGCTGGCCTATCGGTCTATTGAGGGAGTGTTAGCCCGAGGCAAGGTGCCGATTCTATGCGGCGGTACGGGCCTCTACATTGACGCGGTGACCAGGGGCTATGAGTTTGGCGGGGCGTTGGCGGACAAGGAGCTTAAGGCGTTGCGCAACAGGTTGGATAAATTGTCCCTGCCCCGGCTTTTGGCGCGATTAAAAAAAATTGACTTGCCGACTTATAAGACGATAGATCGGAAAAACCGCCGGCGCGTGCAAAGGGCGGTAGAGATTTATTATCAAACCGGCCGGAAGAAATCCGTCGGCGACCGGCCGGTCAAGTCGGATTATGATTTGCTGATTATCGGAGTGAAGTTTCCGCTGGCGGAGATTTATCGCCGTATTGACAGCCGGCTGGAAACACGAATCAAGGAGGGGATGATCAAAGAAATAAAAAAACTCCGCCGGCAGGGCGTGAGTTGGAAGCGCTTGGAGGAATTCGGTTTGGAGTATCGTTATGTGTCGCGTTATTTGCGTGGCCTGATCGGCTATCGGGAAATGTTGGAGCAACTCAGGAATGAAATCCATCATTTCGCCAAACGGCAGCTGACTTGGTTTAAAAGAAACAAAGACATTGTTTGGGTTAACGAACCCCAAGAGGCCGAGCGAGCCATTGACGGTTTCCTTAAAAAATTACCATTATAAACCGCCACATTGATTGTGTGGCGGATTTATTTTTGACCGCACAATTATTTGTGATTTATTTATGATTCGCCATCTTTAACTTCTTTAGAGATTTTTTGAGAAAGCGGATTCTGGTCAAAATCTTGCCGTCCCCGTTATAATCTTATTTGTTTCTGGTTTTAAGTTTAATCATTGGTTAATTAGTTTGTCGGTTTTTTTTATCAATTTTTATCATTATTTTTATCTAATTTTATACATTTATAAGCTATGGGTTACGTATTGGATAATGTTTGCGTGGATAAACTTTTGTTTAGTTAACAGTCAAGGGTGACACTTTGGATTGGATTGATACCATATATTGATTAAACTTTTGTATTGGAGTTAAACCGTTCATGTTCTTGCCCAAATGGTATCTCTCATGGTTGTACCAATGAACGTATTCTCTCAAACTCTTGAATGGCTTGCCGGGATTTAAATAGTACTCGTCATCTACGCTCCGATTAGCCCTTTCAACTTTGCCGTTCCAAGGAGCGCTTCTCTTGGGAATGAATCTCTGATTGATGCCGCTATTTTTAACATGGCTGGCAAAGCCGCCTCGAAACTCTCCGCCATTGTCAGTCTGCAGTCCCTTGATCTCGAAAGGAAAGAATCTCTTGGCTTTCTTCAACGCGATCATCGATGTCGGCGCATTCCGGCTGTAGCAGTCGACAGCTAATTGCATATTCGTGTAAGTATCGATGAATCTGTATTGATAGTTCCAAACTCCCGGTTCTTCCTCTGATGGCACGTATTTTACGTCTAATTGGACGTTTTCTCCTGGCTGTTTGGCTTTGTAGGGCTCTTTCATGGGCTGATACCAAGGTTGTTTTCTCTGCGGCTTCCTGATCAATTTCTTCTTCTTGTAGTAGCGGTAAATTATCGTAGTCGAGATATCGACATTCAATTTCTCTTTGACATGGAGTTTCATCTTCTTCGGCCCATAATTGTATTTGAGCTTGGCATCGTAGATGAAGCATCTGACTTGAGAAGTCATCTTCAACTGGGGATGGAGCTCACGGCTGATGTGTCTGTTAGAGCCGTAACCATGATCCTTGTTGTACCATTTGTAGTAGGTCTTGCGAGAAATGCCGAAGATATTGCAAACCTCTTCAATCGTTTTTCCATACTTTTCGACCTGGCGATACCATCTGAACCTCATTTCCTGAGGAGCGCTAAGCGGTGATCCTGGCATATATTTGGCTGATTTTAGGTGAGTTAACAGTGTCACCCTTATCCTACCAGAATGTCACCCTTTAATGTTAACTGTACAACTTTTTGACAAAAATATCAATGTATGCTATAATTATATATTCCTCATTGGGAGGAAGGCACCTACACAATCGCAGTTAGCAACACAGAAGGGAAATTGCAATGCGTAACATCGCGGTCTTCACGATCTTGCTGGCCTGTGCGTTTTTGGTTTTGGCGGTTTCGGCTTTTGCTGACGCCCCTTATCATGACGCCGATACCAATCAGGACAACAAAATAGAATTGTCCGAACTTTTGCGCGTCATTCAGTTCTTCAATATGGATGGGTATCATGCTTGTCCGGAAGAGGGAACCGAAGACGGCTTCTGTCCCGGCTTATCTCCGAGTGAAGGCGAAGGAGAAGGCGAAGGAGTCGAAAGTTATACCGTCTCCTTAGTAGCTGATCCTCCTGATGCTGGTACCATAAATTTTATGCCGGATTCTTCGGAAACAACAATGACCGTTGAAGGCGGTACAAGAGTGACTATTGGCGCAACGGTTTTTCCCGGCTGGTATTTTAATCGTTTTAAGATAGTCGATTCTACTGGCCATACCGTTTATTCGACGATCAACCCCTTCTCGATTATCGTTTGGGATGATCAAGTTGTCACCGCTCAATTCGTCCTTAATTACGTGTCGGTCCCGACTATTTCATTCCGTTGCAGTTCAAGTAGCGATATCCAATTATCTGTTAGGATGCCCAGCGGTAATAATCTCCACAGCTACTTGGTTGATCCGACCATTGGCCATCTCAACTATGTGGGAGTAGCCGGACCAAACGGAAACTGGGTATGGGATCCGGAAACTAGCCCTCGCAATCCGGATATCGTAATTATTGAATCAGAGACTTACTGGTTGATTCAATTAACCACTAATTTTGAGTCCTGGGCACCGGATCATTTCCGTGGCAATCTGTTTGCTGTGGATGACACGGGCCAGATGTCGTTTTTTGACCTCAGCCAATGGTCGGTCAATTACGGGTTGGATGATTCAGTGGTGGTTGATGATGGATCCGGCGAATTGGCGATTGAATTCCTTCGGGATGATGGCGACTGCTACTAGAAAGTAGTCACTACGACAGACGCACCTTACGGGCGGTCAGCAAGAGCTGGCCGTCTATTATTTTAGGCCGCCTTTGCCAAAAGTCCTGTTTAGCCATTCTTTTAGGGGAGCATCCTTGTCTAATTCTTTTCGCGCCGCTTGTTCCCTGATGGTCGGCTCAATATCGTTAGCGATGTTCGTCAATTCCGCCTCGCGGTCGCTTAAATCGCCGCCTTGGCGGGATTCGCGGGTTTTTTCGGCTTGATTCAACCCATCAAGATCAACTATTCCCGGGGAAGGTAATTCCGTCCCTCTTTTCGTTGTTTCCGGCATATTATTTATAATTAAAATTTAGGTTTGAGCGAGCTGGGTATGCCGGCAGAAACAAATCCGCCGCCGCCGGCTTTGCCGGACAGAGAAGAGGCGATACGGCGGGAACCGGTCAGACTGGTAGCTTTTGCCTGTTGGCGTTGCAAGAACGAAGGCTTTTCTCCGGCATGGGGGCCAAGAGCTTTTTGATTTAATGAGCTTACGCCGGCTTGGCCCAAATCTTCTTCTGACATCTCCAGAATATGTTCCCGTCTGACGCGGGCAATGCTTTGGGCCTTGACGCGTTCTTTGTTGAGGTACTCCTTAACGGCAAAAGTCGGATTCTTCTCAAAGCCGTAGACGCCGGCTCGGTTAAGAACGGCAGCGATTTCTTTCATTTGCGAAACAGGAATCGGCTTGTCTTGAGTGATTATCTTGCTGATGGCCGGATCATCGTAACCGGCGTTCCTTAGGGCCTCCTTGGTTTTCCACAGGACGGATTCGCCAACCGCCCGACGGCTTTTGATGTTGGCTTGGTAGAGTTTAGAAAATTTTATTTCCTTGGGCGTGTATTTTTGCGCCTGGGATTGTTGGATAAAAGGCATGGGATTATTTGAACTGAGGAATTGAAAATCTCGCGCTATGATAATTAACGGGATAATTATGGCAAATCGTTAGCTTAGTTTCTTGGTCAATAAGTCATTGATTATCGCCGGATTGGCCTTGCCCTTGGCTTCGCGCATCACTTGGCCGACTAAGAATTTGAAGGAAGCCTCTTTGCCTGCTTTAAAATCCTCCACTGCTTTGGGATTGGCGGCGATGATTTTTTCCACAATCGTTTCAATTTCTCCGGCATCTTCCATTTGGCCTAAGTTTTTCTCTTCCATAATATCAGACGGATCTTTGCCGGTGGCGAACATTTCTTCCAGTATTTGCTGGGCGGCCAGATTATTGACTTTGGAAACATAGATTAATGACAGGAATTCGGCGAAGTTTTCCGGCGCAATCTTGCAATCCTTGATAGCGGTTTTATGTTCGTTTAAATGCTTGAACAGATGGTTAACCAGCCAATTGCCAACCAGTTTGGAGATTTTTTTGCCTTCGCGCTCCCGGATTTCCTCGGCCGTGCCCTCAACTTCGGGCACGCTGTCCAGCCATTCAATCATTTCCGAAATAACTTCTTCGGCGTAGGCGGCCAAGGCCTTGTCGGCTACGATGATGCCGGCGACTTCCGGATCAAATTGGTATTCGGCCACGAAACGCTTGAGTTTGGCTTGGGGCAATTCCGGCAGGGTGGCGCGCAATAAGGCGATTTTATCTTCGCTGATTTGTAGCGGCGGCAAGTCCGGCTCGGGGAAATAGCGGTAGTCGGCGGCGGTTTCCTTGATGCGTTGGCTGAAAGTTTCTTGTTTGGCATCATCCCAGCCGCGGGTTTCTTGCACCAGCTTTTCGCCGGCATCAATCGCTTTGGTTTGCCGGCGGATTTCAAATTCAATGGCTCGCTCCAGGGAGCGGAATGAATTGATGTTTTTGAGCTCCACTTTGGGATTCAACCGGTAATCCAACAGCGGTTTGACTTCGTTATTGACGATTTCAAATTTGCCGTCTTCTTGCAATGACACGTTAGCCTCGCAACGCATTTGGCCCTTTTCCATATCCGCTTCGGAGATTTCCAGATAACGCAGGATTTGTTGGTAAAGCTGGCAGAATTCTTTGGCTTCCTTGGCGCTGTCAATGACCGGCCCGGTGACCAATTCAATCAGGGGAGTGCCGGCGCGCGACAAGTCAACCAAAGTACCGGAAGAAACATGGGAGAGCTTGCCCGTGTCTTCCTCCAAGTGGATGCGCACGATGGAAACGTTTTTTTTGCCGACTTGCAGGTTGCCGTCGTAAGTCAAAGGCAAATCATATTGGGAAATCTGATAGCCCTTGGGCAGGTCGGGATAAAAATAATTTTTGCGGTCAAACTTGGTGAAGTTATTGATTTGGCAATTCAAAGCCAGACCGACCAAAATTGTCCAGTCAATCGCTTGACGGTTGGCTACCGGCAACATGCCCGGATGGCCCAGGCAGATAGGGCAAATGTTTTCGTTGGGCTTGTCCTGCAGTTTGTAGCCGTTGGCGCAGGTGCAGAACATTTTGGTTTTGGTGTTGAGTTCGGCGTGGATTTCCATGCCGATAACCGGAACAAGCTTCATAGTGTCTGGTGTCTATAATGGTTTAAGTTGAATATAGTTTAACGTTTTTTGCCGTAAAAATCAAGTCTAACCCCCTTCCCCCTATCCCCGTTTTAAAGATTTCTTATTCAATCAAAAGGCCAATAGTTTGTAAAAAATGTGTTTAAAATAAGGTAAAGGGGCTTTATTTTTCGCTTGGCCTAACAGCTGAGCGTTTTTGCATAAAAAAACCGGCAAAAGTTTGCCGGTGATAAGGTGCGAGATTAAGAATGATTTTTTAAAAATTCTCATACAATCTTTCCGCTTCAGGAATAGCCGCAAACAGTTGATGCTGGAATTCTTCAATTACCCCGCGGATTTCCCACTGAGCATGGGAATCCAGCCGCAATTTGAATACCCGGAACCATTGCTCTAAATTGCCAGCCATGCAAATTTCCGAGGCTACGGCGTTGGGCAATATAAAGCGGGCGTCTTCCTTGAGTTTTTTGCCCTTCAATCCCATTCGCTCCATTGAGCCAAGCAATTTTTGATACATTAGATTGCTTTCTTGCAATTGCGTCAAATATAGATCGCTCAATTCGGCTTCTACAATGGATGGCGGTACGATGAAATACCCGTTTTCAATGAAACCTCTTTCATCGCAATAACGTTGCGATTCTTGCGCGAAAGAAGAACGGCGATGGCGGACAAGCTGGTGGGTAAAGGCGCGGGAGCCGACAAAGCGAGCCGCGGCCCAATAATGCTTGAGTTTTTCTTGATCAGTCAAAGGCGACTCCGAGATATTATAAAAACCATGTTCCACGCAATAGCAGTGCCAATAACAGAATTTTGATTTATTATCGTTTAAGATTTCTTGCTGGGCCCTATTCTCTATCTCGCCTTCTACGATTTCCGGATAGTGGACGGCTAAATCAAGATAAATGGCTATGCTTTCAATATAATCCCGATAGTCCAAAGAAATAGTCCGCAACAAATCGCGAAATGATCGGAAATTTCCACTGATTAGGAAATGCTTTTTCTCTTCCGTCACTTGAACGCAAGCCCCGGATTTTAACACCTCAATCAGCCATTCTTTTAAACGTTCGGAACCGGTTAATCGTTCGGAATCGGTTTTGGGGAGTTTGAAGGTCAGCCAGGAGAATTCTATCATGGCCTCGTGGCCGCTTTTGATCAGGGCGCCCACAAAGCGCCGAGCAGAGTCATCGCTGATTTTGTCTTGTGATTTATAGCAGGTTCGGCCGGCTAATTCCACTAATTTCAATTGATCAATCGGTTGTCCGGTCGCATCCAATAATTCCGGTTTGGCAGTCTTTACGGCTAAGAGCTTAACCGTGTTTTTCATTTTTATGCTCCTTGATTTTTGCCGATTAAGGCATCTAAATGTTTTTTGATTCGTTCAAACACTTCTTCTTTGGTGCCGATGCCATTAATCACTTTGACTCGCTCGGGTTCTTGCCGGGCGATTTGCTTATACATGTCTCTGGCGCGTTCAAAGAATTCTTTTCCGTACATCCGTTCAAAAAAAGCCAGCTTGTCGGGATGTTCCTGAGCCAATCGTTCCAGCATTGTGGCGATCGGAATGTCAATGAACAATGTCAGGTCGGGCTTGACGCCCTGCAAAGCAAAACGGTTGGCAGCGGCAATGAATTTGACTATGGCCGGATCGCCATTGGCGTGTCCGCCACCCTGGTAGGCCACGGAAGAGTCGCCCAAGCGATCGCATAAGACCGTCTTGCCGGCAGCCAGGGCCGGTTTGACGGCTTTATCCATGAATTCGGCGCGGCTGGCCAAGAACAAAAACAATTCGCAGGCCATGGTGCGGGAAAAATCTTGATTTTCTGTCGGGGTCGTTTGGGCGGTATAATCATTATGCTTGGCAAGCGCTTGGTCAATGGCGGGAATGGCTTCTTCCGGATTTTTCAGAAGTTTCCTGATGGCCTCGCCATAAAGCGTGCCCCCAGGTTCGCGCATGATTACCGGATCCAGGCCAAGATCTTGCAAATAAGCGGCGGTTTTTTTTGTTTGTACGCCCTTGCCGGCGCCTTCAATGCCCTCAAAAGAAATAATCATATTTTTCCTTTCCGGCTTCGCCTAAATCCATTGGCTTAGGCGGTTTTGCCTTAGTTTTGCCTTAGTTTTGCAGTTAAAATCGTATTGTTAAGGTGCTAAATTGTTGGATAAATTTAACACACAAATACGATTAAGTCAAAATTGACGATTATTGCGATAATACCTTCTATTTTTTGATGTTTTTCATCAGTTGTTCAACTTGTTGGAATAATTCCCGTTTAGTGCCATTGTTGTCCAGTTGGAATTTTGCCCGTTTGGCGATTTGCCGGATTTGTTGCTGAAGCGGAACCCGCGAGTCGCTAAGGAATTGCCGCCAGGTTTTGGTTTTATCGTCTATGTTTTGCCGGCGGTTTTTCAGCCGGGCGAAACGAGTCTTAATTTCGCAGTCAATACCGACCAGATGGAATTCCGGCAGGGTCTTAAGATAAACCATATCCGATTCCAGGCGGATATTGGGCAGAACCACTAATTTTGATTTGGTTTGTCTGACTTCATCGTAAATAACGCGCGACAGCAGATCTTGGCCGAAGACTTGTCTTAAGTTCATACCCAAGTCATCCATATTTTTTCGGTTTATCGGCAGGTATAACCGATTCAGGATATCGCGCAACGGCTGAGAAAAACTGACGGTTTGCGATTTGTATTTTTTTTTCAGATAAGCGGCGACAGTGTCTTTGCCGGCCGCGATTTCTCCTACCAGGCCCAAAACGATTTTGTTCATAAATTATTGATATTTGTTGTTTAATTAATTGTAGCAAGAATTTTTGAATTTTGGTATTTTAAAATATTCTTTATCTAAATTTAGGCAATATTTTAGTAAATTATGTTAATTTTAACTATTTATATTGATTTTGTTTGACTTTATTATCTGTCCGTGCTATAATTAAATGTCAGTTAGAAGCACCTTAAATCGTTTTTGACTTATTTTTGTTTTGCAAACCGTAAACCCGACTGAAAGGAGTGTGCCATGCGCAACGCAAGAGTCATCATCGTTTTGTCAATCATTTATTGTTTCGTTTTCTCTTTCTCCTGTCTGGCCGACGTCTACCATGACGCCGATACGAATCAGGATAATGCGATTGATCTCAGCGAATTGCTCCGAGTCATCCAATTCTTCAATAGCGGCGGTTATTACGGTTGCCCGGATCAAGGCACGGAAGACGGTTTTTGCCCGGCCGTTGATGACGAGACGACTTTTGATCTCAGTATCGCCGGCCTGAGTTTTATTCCTGAGGCCTTTGATCATCCCGACTGGGATCATTTGGTTGCGGAAATCAACGCCACCGAAGTTCCGAGCGGGCCGTTCAAGGTGACGTTTTTCCTGGACAAGACGATTCTCGCCGAATATGAAGCCCAGCCCGTTTCGCAATCCTGGCTCTATGGCGCGCGTCTGCCCGATGACATTGAGCGTGGCATCAAGCATACGGCAACGGTGGAAGTTGATATTGACAGTCGTCTTGAAGAGACGGATGAGAATAACAACAACACTTTTAACATTACCTTTACCGTGCCCGAATCCGGCGAGGGTGAGGGTGAAGGCGAAGGTGAAGGCGAGGGTGAAGGCGAGGGTGAAGGCGAGGGTGAAATAGAGCCAGTGCTCGTTCCAACCATTACTTTTTATTGTCCGACGGCCGAAGACCGGATTGCGGTGTCCGTCATGATTCCGCGCGTTGATGATCTGCGTTCTTTCCTGGTTGATCCGACTATCGGAGAAATCGCTTATGTCGGAGTCGCCGGCCCTCATGGCAATTGGAGCTGGGATCCGGAAAACAGTCCGAACAGTCCCGATGTGGTGCCGGTTGAGATTGCGGATCCGGATGTTATCGGCCTGACGACCGGTTTTGAACCTTGGGCGTCGGACCATTTCCGAGGAAATCTGTTCGCCGTGGATAATGCCGGCCAAATGTCTTTCTTCAATCTGGAGCAATGGACGGTAAGTTACGGCGACAATGAGTCCGTGGTGATTCCGGATGGTGAGGGATTAGTCATTGATTTCTACCGTGATAGTGGCGGTTGTTGAATTAAACATTGTACTTTGCAAGCGGTTGGCACATTGCCGGCCGCTTTTTTTGTTAAATGGCAAAAGAAAAACCGCTCCCTTTTTCCGCAACCCCCTGAATTTTTTGAAAAATAAAACCCCCGGTTATCTGATCGGGGGGGTGCTAATGGTATTCGTTAGATTTCAATCTGGTTGTATGGCTCAAGATCCAATAAAATAATGATCGCCTTCAGCAGGATTCCCATTTTTTTCTGGTTGGGATAGCGGCAACTAACGACCAACTCGTTATGCTGTTTGCCCCGTCTAATCCAATAGTCATTGCCAGTGCCTATTTGGAATTTTTGTTCTGCTACGTTTTCAAATAGTTGGCCGTCGGCGGTCAAGATTCTGGCGATTCTTTCGCAGTAGATCCGATAGTCCCTGGGCATGAATTTGGGGTTGACGCAGAATCTAAAACAGAAATGATCCCATGACGGAATGTAGGGCTCTTTCGTTTCGCTTGCATCGGTCGCCATCGCTTTTCTCCTTATGGTTTAAGTTTTAAACTTTCCAGTTGACTCGTTGGCTTATTATAGTGCCAATTATTGAATTTGTCAAGAGCTGTTAAATATAAAAACCGCCTTGGTAAGCGGCTTTTATATTATATAGCGGTTTCTGGTCGTGTAATCTATTTATTGTAAATTAACCTTGATGCCGGGGCCCATGGCCGTAGTGATGGTAACGTTTTTAATGAAAGTTCCTTTGGCGGCAACGGGTTTGGCTTTATTTAGGGCATCCATGAAAGCCTGGTAATTTTCCGCCAATTGGGCCGTCTCAAATGAAGACCGGCCGATCGCCACATGGATGTTGCCGCTGTCGTCATTTTTGAAAGTAACCTTGCCTTTTTTCAGATTAATGACGGCTTCGGCGATATTATTGGTAACCGTGCCGTCTTTAGGATTAGGCATTAGGCCTTTGGGGCCAAGGATTTTAGCGATTGGCGCTAAAAGTTTCATGGCTTCGGGCGTAGCAACCAGGACGTCAAAGTTGATTTTTCCGGTCTTGATTTCATTGACCAAATCCTGATCGCCGGCCAGGTCGGCGCCGGAGGCCTTGGCGTTCTTGATTTGATCGCCATTAGTGGAAATGACAGCCACCTTGATTGATTTGCCGGTGCCGTGAGGCAGGGCGGCCGAGCTTCTAACCTGTTGTTCGGTTTTTTTGGGGTTGATTCCCAACTTGACATGAACTTCTACGGACGCGTCAAATTTGACGGTTGAGGTTTTTTTGGCCAAATCCACCGCTTCGCCGATGGAGTAGGATTTATTGGCATCTACCAGTTCTTTGGCCGCCAGAAATCTTTTGGACGGCTTGTGATCTACTTTTTTCATAATATTTTCGTTTAGTGGTCATGGCGAGCTTGGTCAGCTCTCCCACGTTAATTAATTTTTGTTTCACTTATAATCTTGTAACTTCGCCAATCGGCCGTATTAGTCAACGACTTCCACGCCCATTTGTTTGCAGGTGCCTTCAATGGTTTTCATGGCAGCCTCAACACTGGTAGTATTTAAATCAGGCAGTTTTTTTTCGGCCACTTCGCGGATTTGCTTTTTGGTGATTTTGCCGACTTTCTCCTTAAGGGATTTGCCGGAGCCTTTTTCCAGGCCGATGGCCTTTTTGATTAAAGCGGAGGCCGGAGCGATTTTCAGGATGAAATCATAGGAGCGATCTTCATAAACCGTGATTTCCACCGGAGTGATTTCACCTTGGCGATCTTGGCTGGCCGCATTGAACCTTTGGCAGAATTCGGCGATATTAAGGCCGTGTTGGCCTAAAGCCGGACCGACCGGAGGCGCCGGATTGGCCGCTCCGCCGGGGATTTGCAATTTGATGATTGTCTTGATCTTTTTAGCCATAAATTTAAGTTCGTAAAGCTCGCGATTAAGTCGCGAACTAGACCCCTTTGCTTGTCCAACCTGAGCCGGACGAGAGTCGCCTCTTGCAAGAGTATCGTTTATTTATAATTAATTATTAAATTTTCTTGATTTGTAAAAAGTCTAATTCCACCGGCGTTTCGCGTCCGAACATATTGATCATTACTTTGATTTTGCCTCTGGTTTCGTCTATTTCTTCCACTTTTCCTTCCATATTCTTGAACGGTCCGTCCACAATCCTGACCGGGTCGCCGGCGGCGATGTCAATCTGGAATTCCGGTTCGTTGACGCCCATGCGCTTCTGCAGGGATTTGACTTCCTCTTCAGAAACGGGAGTCGGGGTATTGCCGGAGCCGACAAAACCGGTAACGTGCGGCGTGTTGCGCACCACATACCAGGAATCATCGGTAACAATCATCTCTACCAGCACGTAGCCGGGGTAGATTTTTTCTTCCACGATTTTCCGTTTGCCGTTTTTAATGCGGATTTTTTTCTCTTTGGGGATTATGACATTGAAGATTTTGTCTTCCATGTCCATGGATTCAATACGCTGTTTAAGGTTGTGCTCCACGGCTTCCTCCAAACCGGAGTAGGTGTGGATAACATACCAGCGTCTGCCAAGTTGCAATGTTTGTTTGGCCATAAATTTAATTTGTAAAGCCTAAAACTGAAAGTCAAAAGTCGTCAACAGGGTAGCAGTTCAACAACTTTATGGAATTTTCGAGCTTAAGACCTTACGAACTTAATGTGCTATTTAGTAAATTATTTAACAAAATTAATCAGATTTTCCAGCCCTAAAGTCAAAAGGAAATCCACCAGGCCCAAAAACAGGGCGACGGCCAGAGAAATCCCGATTACCAAAATGGTGTGCTGTTTGATTTCTTTTCTGGTCGGCCAAGTGACGTTTTTCATCTCGGCGTAGGAATCTTTCAGATATTTTGCTGTGTTTTCAGTGAAAGACATAATTTTTGTATTTTAAAACTCCCATTCGGGGGAGCTTTATTGTAGCTGTATTATATACTATTAAGTCAGGCGTTGTCAAGCGCCTCATTGCTCTTTTTTTTGGCTAAGTTATCGGGGTTGGGGGAGTAGAGCTTGTTTTTTATCTTCCATTGGCCGACAAATTGGCCGATACCGTCATTTTCCAGCTTGTGTTGGAGTTTTGGCCGGCTTTGCGACCATTTGAGCAGTGATTCAAAATTGATTTTATATACTCCGCGAACCACTATATAAAGCACTTCGCTGTTGGCGATGGCGCGGCGAACGGTCTTTTCGTTGACCCCAAATAAATTGGCTGCTTGGGATATTGTTACCCTTACTGGCGCTTTTTCTGCCATAAAATATCTAAATTTAGCAAATTATTGTCTTTTAGCTCAGTTTTAAATGCCTTTTGCTTATGATTTATTGTCCGGACATGTCTGGACAAATCTTATCACGGCGGGGGATTAATGTCAAAAGTTTCGGGGGTATGGCTTTTAATCAATGCTTTATTCTAACAGCAGTCATCGGCGCCTGTGGATAACATCAAGTTAGGTAATGTTTATTTTATATTTAATCGTATAGGCCTGCTTGCCAGATTGAGCCAAATGGTGCTATAATTAGTTTATTCTTACTCAACTTAGCGGTCAGGGTAAGTCAAATAAAATAGTAAAATAGCTAAAATAAGCGATTTAATTAAAATCGTGAGTTTTTAGTGTCCGACTGCCGCAGAGGTAAAAAATAAAAAACACCTCGCCAAAGTCATTTTCATTTGTTTAATTTTGTCTAAAATTAAACAAATAAGTTAATAGTTTTTATTAATCAATAAATGCAAGTGTAACATTTAGCTATTTTTTCCGTCTAATAAGATGAAGAACCCTATCGCTGACAAAATACTGTTTTTACGGGTGAAAAACAAGGATCACGAGGCCTATGGCCGGTTTTATGATCTTTATGTTGAGCGGATTTATCGATTTGTCTATTTTAAGGTCAGTTCGGTTGATGATGCCAAAGACCTGACTTCCGAGGTGTTTCTGAAACTTTGGCAGTACATTAAAGATGGCAAACCGATTAATAATTTGAATGCTTTGACTTACATGATCGCCCGCAATTGCGTGATAGATTTCTATCGCGCGCGCGCTCGCCGTGATGAGAATGAAGAAAAAGTCGCTGATGAGCATATCACTATCATTGATGATGAAGGCGACATCTTGATTCAGAAAATCAAAGACGCGGAGATGGCCGAGGTGCTGGCAACATTAAAAAAGCTCAAAGACGAATATCGCGAAGTTATAGTGCTAAGATATCTGGATGAATTGTCCATCAAAGAAATTTCTAAAATTTTAGATAAGTCACCCGGTTCGGTGCGCGTTTTGCTTTATCGGGCGCTCAATGCCATTAAAACGACGATTAAACAATAGCTGTGTCTCACAAAAATCTCATCAAACAACTAAAGAAAGTCAAAAACCTCGAAACCGTAGGACGGCCCGAGGCTTCTTGGACTTCCGACAGCCGTGAGATTTTGATGCATCAAATCAATCCGCAGAATAAGGCCGTGGAGTATTCTCCGATTAAATATTATGCCGAGTTTTTTTCTTCCACTCTGCAACAGAAATTTTTGCGTCCGGCCTTGGTCGCCTTAATGGTGGTCAGCACTTTTTTCACTTATTCCGCCTTTACTTTGGCCGCTAAGGCGTCTTTGCCCGGCGAAGCTTTGTATCCCGTCAAGGTGTTTAGCGAGAAAATCCAGTTAGTCGCGGCTATCGGCAACGAGGCTAAGGTTAAGTTGCAATTGGATTTCATCTCCCGTCGCGGCGATGAATTGCAACAGATTGCCCGTCAGCCGGAAGATGCCAAAGCCAAATCCGCCAAAATTTCCCAAACAGTCAAGCAAATTACCGAAGATGTTAAGAACATTCAAGATAAAGTGGACAAAATCGCCGTTTCTTCTCCGGCCACTACTGTTATCAGTACTGCCAAGGTGGTTGATGATAAGACTTTAAAAGTGGAAAAAGACATAGTTGACGCTCATACTGTTTTGTCTACGGAAGTGAAGAAGGATGTGGCCAAGGATGTCAAAGAAGCGATTGCCACCACTGAAGAAGCCGGTACTAAGGCGCTTTTAATGATGGTGGCCAAATCCGAAGAAAAACAAGTCAAGGACAATAATCAAGCCGTTCCCACCAAGGAAATCGCCGCTCGCGTGCAAGAAAGAATCAAGAATACCGAGGCCGCGGTGGAAGTTGCCGCCGACGAGGTCAATAAAATCGCTACCGGTACGCCGGCCATTCTTAATTTGGTTGTTTTATCCAGTGATGGCACTAACAGAATCAGCGGTGTTTCCAGCACCGAAGCCAACACCACGACCACTTTGAAAGACGCAGTTCAAGATGTTACCGAAAAGCCCAAGCAAGCTCAGGAAGTGATTGAACAAGCCAAGCAAATGCTTGATAAGAATGATGTCGTTTCCGCCTTACAGAAGATTGTAGAGAGCAAAAACATCGCCGCTGACGCCTTGGAAAAGGCGCCGCTTATCAACGATAAAATTCAAACCGAAATAACCAGTTCCACTGTTTCGGTTGTTACTGCGACCTCAACGGTCAAATAATCAAATTAATAATTATTCGGAGTGTTGCGTCCAGAGCAGACATCCCGCTTTTAGCGAAGTCTCTGCCTTGTCCGCAATAAGCGTACAAGAACTTACAATTAAAACTTTAAGGGGTTTGAGGGCTAACTTTGCTGTCGCAAAGGTTTCGGCCTTCGGGATTCCATAATTTTATCGGCAAAGGTCGTTGAGGCAACCGCCCAGCTTATAAAATTATCGGTTTAATCCGTTGCTGGAAAAAGCTGCCTGTAGAGACGCCGCGATTGCGGTGGCTCCTAAGGCGCTTGTCGCCAGCGGAGACGCGACAATCTCGCGTCTTTACATCGGTTGCTGTTTTCAATTTCAACGGATAATCCCCAGTGTTCCGCCTTGAACTGATAAGGTTTTAATCTAACTATTAACACAAACTATGAAAAAGTTTTTAACTTATTCCGTAGTCGTAGCCACTATTGCTTGGTCTATGGGCATCAGCGCCGTTTTACCGGCCGCTGCCGCTTATACTCCGGCTGACGGCGATCTGATCAAGACCGCCAGTTATTCGGCTGTGTACTATGTCACGGGTGGACAAAAATATCTTTTTGTCAACCGCGTAACTTATACGACCTGGTCAAATGCTGTTGGCGATGCCAATAACAATTTTGCCGGTTTAAAGGTTATTTCCCAATCTGAATTTGATGCTTTGCCCTTAGGCGGCAACATCACTGCCAGAGCTGGTGTCAGCTTAGTCAAGTTTGATAACTCGGGCATTGTCTATGCTGTCGCTCCGGGATCAAAATTGTGCAAGTTGGTTGATAGCGCCGCTCAGACCGCTTTATACGGTTCTGCCGCCCCTATTATCATCCAGTCTTCTTTTGAGGCTAACTATACTAAGGATGCCTCTTGCGACCTGACCGCTACTTCTAAGTATCCCGATGGCTCTTTAATCAAGACCTCCGGCGATGCTTCAGTTTATTACATTGAAGGCGGAATGAAGCGCTTGGTTTCTGCTGATGGCTTTACTGCCAACAGTTTCAAATCCAGCTGGGTCAAGACCGTCAGCGATGTCAGTGGCTATACCACCGGCTCTGCTTTGACCATCAAGGAAGCCGCTGTTTCTAATGTGGTTTCCGGAGCTTCTGCCCCCGTTGTAACCTTAGGAACTTTAGGCGTGTCCTTATCCGCCAATAACCCGGTTTCAGCCACTATCGTGTCTGATACTGTTAACACCAGCCAGGCCTTAGTGCCGATGCTTGCCGTCAATTTGACTGCTTCATCTGCCGGCGATGTCAAGGTTACCGGCATGCAGTTCACTCGCACCGGTATCTCCAATGACACTGATGTCTCCGTTTCCTATCTATATGAAGGATCCAAGAAATTGGCTGAGGGCGGTTCAATTTCTTCTAAGGTTTTAACCTTTAATGCCTCTAACGGTATTATTACGGTTCCGGCCGGCCAAACCAAGACTGTTTGGTTGAAGATTGACACAACCATCGCTACCGGCGCTGGCAAGAGCATTGGTTTCAATTTGACCGGTGTTACTTCTAACGCCACTGCTATTTCCGGCACTCCTTTGACTGGAAATTTGATGAGCACTGCTTCTGTTACTGATTTGGGTTATGTGGTTATCAGCTCCGGCAATGTGCCGACTGCCGCTTCCACTGTAAACTCCAATGAGACTGATTTTGAAGCCTATAAAGTCACTTTGACTGCTACCGATCAGGATATGCAGTTAGAGGGCTTGAGATTGACCGAAATCGGTTCAATCGGTAAGGATGATTTGACAAACATCAAATTGGTTTATGGCGGAACTACTTTGGCCACTGCCGCTTTTGACGACAATATGGAATTGTATTTTGACTTATCAGCCTCTCCCTTCCAGATCGCGAAGGGCAATTCCAAGACCTTGTCTTTGAGAGTTGACATTTCCAAGGGTTCAACTCGAACCTTTAAGTTCTCCATCCAGTATGCTTCTGATATTGTGACTAAGGATTTGGGCTATAATGTTTATACCCAAGCCTTTAAGAGTGGAGCTGTCACTTGGAGCGCTGTTACCAGCGCCGCCAGCACCTATGTCTATACCATTAATTCTGGCACTTTGACTTTAGCTAAGGATGCCAGTTCACCTTCCGGCACCGTCGCTGGTAATGGTACTAATGTTAAGTTGGCAACCTACAAGATTACAGCTACCGGTGAAGATATGAAAGTTAAGAGCATGGATCTTAAGGTCAATACCACTTCCGGCCAAGAAGGCGGTTTGGACAATGCCAAGATTTATTTTGATGGCGTCCAGGTCGGTTCGACTAAGGATTTGACCACTGAAGCCACTAATGTAAACTTCACTTTCGGCTCCAGTTTCATTGTCCCGGCCGGAACTTCTAAATTAGTTGATATCTATGCTGATTTGAAGACCTCCACTGGAACAGCTATTGTTTCTGGTGCTGCCACAGTTACTCTGTCTTCAAGCGAAACCCAAGGCGTTCTATCTTTGACTGCTGGAACTTTAGCAGCGGTTGATGGCAGCGCTTTGACTATTGGCGCTGTTTCAACCATTACTTTGGCTGAGTACACCGCCTATGGCGATCAGACTCTACCTTCTCCTTCATCTCAAGCTAAGATGGGATCATTTTCCGTCGCCGCTTCTGCCAGTGAAGGTGTAGTTGTCGAAAATATCTACATCAGCGGAGCCACTTCCGGCGAACTTGCCAACATGAATTTGAAGGTTGGCTCAACGATTATCGGCTCTAAAGCGACTTTCTCTGCTACCGATGCTTCCTCCACTATTTCTATCAGTGGCGGCAAGTTGACTTTAGCCAAGGGCGAAACCAAAGTTGTTGATATTTATGCCGATATCACTTCCGGTATCACTAATACCACTGGTATCACTTTGGGCGTAAATTGCGACGGTACCACTCCTGACACCAATACTGCCGCTACCGGCGCTTTCAAGGGCTTGCAGACTATTGTTATTGGTGCTGGTTCTTTGACTTTGGATACCAACGGAGCTAAACCGGATTCAGCTGTTATTGTGGCTGGTGCAACCACAGCGGTTAGCGCTTTCACAATGTTGGCCGCCAATGATTCATTCACTATTAACACCCTGACTGTTACTTCTACTGTTGCCGCTTCCGATCGCTCAGTGGGCGCAGTCATCTTGGAATATAAGAATGAAGCTGGTGAAACCAAGACCGCAACCGGTTATTTAAGCAGCGGTTCGGTTATCTTCAACAACCTGTCTATCTGGATTCCGAAGAGTGTCGGCGCAACCGTAACCATCAAGGCTATGGTGGCTGACGCTACCGGCGCCAAGTCTGGTGATATCGTTCGCTTGAACTTAAGCGCTTCTGATGGCACTTCCACTGTTTTTGCCGCTACCAGCAAAGCGACCGGTTCAGCTGAATATGATTACACTGGTGCTAATGGTGTTACTGGCAATCCGATGATTGTCAGAAAGACCAAGCCGACCGTCTCTTTGATTTCCTTGCCGACCTCTGTTTTAGCTGATGGCACTCAGACCATCTCTAAATTCAGTATCGCTGCTGATGCAGCCGGTGATGTTACTTGGAGAAAGATGGGTTTTGTCTATTCAACCAGCGCCATCGCCGTTGATGTAACTGATCTTAGTATCTATCTGTATAAAGATGGCGATTCCACTAAGTTGAATGCTACCGGTTTGAGTTTAAGCCGAACTTCAGCTAAAACTATCAGCTTTGTGGCTGATACCGAACAAACCATCACCAAGGGTACTTCCCAGACTTATGTCTTGAAGGCTGATTTGACCGGCACTTCCGCTGGTACTTCCTTCACCACTAAGATCTCCGGTACTTCGGCTACTGCTGGAACTTCTACCACTTACGCATTATTGCTCACAGAAACAATGTTCTGGTGGTCTGACCGTTCCGGCGCTGCCGATGATGGCGTTCATACCGCCACTTCTGATGACTGGTGCGATTCCAGCTATATTAAGACTTTACCGACCGATTCTCAAACCTTATCCAGATAGTTTCTATCTGTTAAGTTAAGGGTAAAAGTCAGGTAAATCTGATATAAAAGACCGTCCCGACGCAAGTTGGGGCGGTCTTGTTTTCGCCATAATTTTTTGCTATAATAAAGACGTTATTATTAATTTGATTTCGTATGTTCAACTCAAAAACCATCATCAAAACTTTAGCCGTTGTTTTAGTTATTTTAGTTTTAGCCGGCTGTTTTTATGTCATTGCCAATTATCAGGAACTGTTCGGTCCCAAGATTGAAGGCCAAATCGGACAGCAGGTCTATAATCCGGAAGAAATCAAGAAGGATTTTAGCAATCGGGAAAGAAAGTCAGCTTCCGGCGTCGTGCCGCCGCAGGAAATCACCGATCGTTACAATGATCTGATCGCCAAATCCCGCCAGGCAATCGCCGACAATAAGCCGTCTGATCCGGCCAATCCCGATTTATCCTGGGATTACGTGATCATCGCCAACAGTCAGGCGATTTTGGGCCAATATGATGAAGCGGAGCAATCGTATTTGCAAGCCGCTCAGAAATTTCCCGATAATTACCGCGCCCACATGAATTTGGGTGATCTGTATATTTTAATGGAATTGCCCCAGAGCGCGGCCGTTAAATTCGCCGAGGCAGTCAATCTTTATCCTAAAGACGGCATGATTTACACCAAACTGGCTGATTTGTATTTTAAATATTCCACCGCGCCGGAAAAAGCCCAGGATATTTACGAATTGGGCTGGAAAAACGCCGATGATAAACGATTGGTTTTGAATTATTACATCATCTATTTGCAAACTCAGAAGAAAGACTTAGTGAAGTTGGAGGAAATCAAGCGCGAATACGAAAAGATTATCAGCGGCAAAGTGGAACAGCAGAAACAGAAGATTGAGCAGACGATTGACGTTCAATAGTATGGACTGGCAAAAAAATATCAAGAATATCTTGCTTTGGGGAACACTTGCGGCCTTATGGACCCCGCTGATTTTTTATCGCCAGGCGATTTTCCCCTATATTTCTCCCAAAAATTTCTTTTTCCGCTTTATTGTGGCAGTTCTTTCTGCATTGCTGATTGGTTATATTTTACAGAGGAAGAAGTTGGTTTTTTCAAGCCATAAGATATATTTTTCTTTTTTAGTTTTTCTGTTGGTTAATCTTATTGCCGCGATTTTCGCCGTAAATCCGCAATTGGCTTTCTTCGGCAGTTTTGAGCGCATGGGAGGCTGGTTCAATTTATTCTTTTTGAGCCTGTTTTTTCTAATTGTTATTAATGTATTTGAAACTAAGGATGATTGGCTTAAATTACTGCGGTCATCAGTGATCTGTTCGGCGATATTATCCATTTATTCTTTGATTGTCCGCTTCGGCCATAACATTCCGGTCGGCTGGCCCAAAAACGGCGCCACCTTGGGAAATATTGATTTTTTGGGCGCTTACCTGATGCTTAGCGTATTCTTGGGCCTGTTAGCGTTTGTTTTGGAAAAAAACAATAAATGGCGGATGGCTTATGGAGCCATTATAGCCATAAATCTTATAGTTTTGCTTCTGACCGCCGCGCGAGCCGGAATATTGGGCCTATTTTTCGGCTTGTTTATTTTCGCGATTTTTATTTTTATCAAGGCTGGTAAAAAAATCAAATACAGCCTTGCCGGCTTGTTAGTGATATTAATTTTATTCGGCGGCATCGCTTATCAGCAAAAGGATTCCGCTTGGGTTAGATCATTGCCATTTTTATATCGCTTCACTCAGATTTCCCTTAACGATGCCAGCACAAAAGACCGTTTGCTGGTTTGGTATGTTTCTTGGCAAGCCTTTGGAGATCGGCCGATCATCGGTTACGGATCGGAGAATGCCATTTACGGCTTGAATAAGTATTATAACCCCAGGGTGACGGAAATGTGGTTTGATCGGGCGCATAATTTTATTTTTGATATTTTGCTTGCCAGTGGTTTGATCGGCTTATTGTTTTATTTGTCAATTTTCGGCTTGGCTTTTTGGCTGATATTGAAGAATTTAAACCGTAATTATTATCTTGGGGCTATTTTATTTAGTTCTCTGGCCGGATATCTTGCCAGTAATCTATTTAATTTCGATACCATCAGCTCCTGGCTACCTGTAATATTAATCTTGGCTTTTATCGGGCATTGGACAAAAAAAGAGAATAGTGAGAATAATCTCCCCCGATTGCTCGTTAAATTTGATTTTATTACGGCCGGCACGCTGATTTTTATTCTTGCTTTAGTCAGTTATTTTACGGTCTTGAAGCCGGCTTATGCCGGCTATTTCGGTTCGTATGGAAGTGCTTATGCCGATCAATACCCGGATAAAGCGATAGTTTTTATGGAACGAGCAATAAGCTTGAATACTTATGGCAATCGAGAGTTGGCTATGCAGTTGTCGGAGTTTGATCGGCAATATAATGAATCGTCGGAACTTGACTCTGTTAAAAAGAAGGAATATTTTGACATATCCGAAAAAGCCTTGTTGGATTATCTGAAATCTGACCCGAATAATATCCAACCCAAGATTTTTTTGGCCCTGCTCTATCAAAGTTTTGCCAAGGAAAATTCTTTTTATATTAGTGAATCAATTCGGCTTATGGAGGGCAACATCAATAATTCACCTCAGAGAATCGAGATTTATAATATTTTAGCTCAGGGATATTATTTGAGGGGTGATTATGATCGGGCGGTTAAAAATCTAAAAGTTTCCTTATCAATCAATAATTGGGATGAAGACCAATATTTGAATTTGATCAATATCCTGTCGCAACGGAATGATTTGGCAGAAATGAATAAGTATATTAATGAGTTTTTGACTAATATCAAAAGTATTTCTCCCGACGGCTATAAGCGCTTGGGGCAGTATTATTTCAATGTCGGCAATGTCGATGAAGCTGAGCGCGTTGTCCGTGATTTGGCCATTCCTGCCAATCCTGACTATTTGCCGACCAGAATCGCCCTGGCCTCTATTTATGAATCTCGCGGCGAGTATGATCGGGCTATAAATTATACCCAAGAAATGATCAATATCCATCCAGAATGGGCAGAAACCCTAAATAATTATATTAAATATTTGAACGACAAGAAAAATAGGTAAAATTAGGCAAATTAATAATTGTAAGTTATCCACAGCCGTACTTTTCTGTTCTTGATTATTATGTTATACTTAAATCAAGCTTTTTAGATAAATATCCGCGTTATAGCGGTATAAAAAATTAAAAAAATATGGAAGGTAACAAATTCGGCCGGTTTTTATTTCTGGCCAAGACTTCAGTCTTAATGGTTGCGGTTATTTTTGCCGTAGTTATTTCGGCTTCAGTTGCTTTGGCAGCTGCTCCGGTAGCTCCGACAGGCGCTTATGTGTCAACTACCTCGACAAACTCAATGGTTGTAACTTGGGTTTGGGGCAGTGGAACAGAAACATATTTTACGGTTGATCAATCAACTGACGGGTTAACTTACACTCATGTTTCATCGTCCATTGCGACCACAACTCTGAGTTATACTTTTGCTGGTTTATCTCCAGATACTTTGTACTATTTTAGAGTAGCTTCAGCCAGCAGTACTCATACGGCGACTTCATCTTACTCTACCACTTCAGCGGCCTATACTTTAGCCACGGCTCCAACTTCATCTAACGCTGTTGTGCAAAGTCCAAGTGTTATTAATTTTACTTGGACAGGCGATGCCACAGCATATTATGCGGAGAATATTACTGCCGGGACAAATTCTGGCTGGGTAACTGACACGAATTTCAGTTCGACCGGCTTATCATGCAATACAACTTATACCTTTTATGTTAAGGGCAGAAATGGCGATTTAGTTGCAACTGCATATTCCGATACTCAGTTGGCCACAATTAGTTGCGGCAGTGGTGGCGAAGACCCCTCTCCTGCGACTCCGGCCACACCTGCCGTACCCGCCACTCCGGCCACGCCGGCTGTGCCGGGCGAAACCCCAGCCATTCCCGCTGTTCCTGCTACGCCAGCCATACCCGCATCCATTACTGTTAGTAATGTCCCTGGTTCAATTATAAAAGTCAACGCCAGCGACCGTCCGGCTGTTTATTATGTCATTGACGGCAAGAAATACTTGTTTGTCAATCGCGCCACTTATACGACCTGGAGCTCCGACGCCGGCGATAGCGCCAACAATTTCTCCACCCTTACCATGGTTTCTCAAGCGGAATTTGATGCTATTCCTACCGGTGGCAATCTAATCGCCAAACCCGGCAGTTTGATCAAGTTTGATAACAGTCCGATAATTTATGCCGTCGCCACCGGAGGCAAGCTGTATCAACTGGCCGATTCAGCCGCTCAGACCGCGCTTTACGGCACGGCTGTTCCGGCGGTAATCCAGACGGGCTTCAGAGACGGCTATTATGACCATGGCAACGCTGTCGGCACTCTGACCGCCAGTTCGCAGAAACCGGAATAATTTTTATCTAAAGTAATTCTATAAAACTCCCGCCTCATTCCGAAGCGGGAGTTTTAAAAAAAAAATAAACCCCCGTTTTATAAACGGAGGTATTGAGAGAAGGTTCAAGCGCCGGCAATAAGCGGCGGTCCCAGTTTGTCGGCCGGCAAGGCCTTAGCTGTTTCCAGTGCTTCCCGCATTTCATGATTAAGGTAGCGACAGAAGTTCTGATTGATTTGTTCAATAGCCGGGATCATGGGCAGATAAATCTCAACGGTTTCTTTGATTTTGCGGGATCGTTTTTCCGGAGCGCAATGGTGAATGGTGCGCATATTATGCAAGCGATCGCACAGTTTAATCAGCTTGACCCAGGAATTAGACCTATTGAGTTGCTGGAAATAGAATTGGTGCCTCTCGGAATCAGACTTGAAGCGCTGATCGTTTTTTGACGGCTTGGTCATGTTGACGATCAAACCGGAGGCGCGTCGGCCGAAAACAGCCGTTAGCTTGCTGGGGGTAGCCAGGCGCAATAGCAATTCCGGGGCGTCCTCGCGAAAATCATGGAGCAGAGCGGCGATAATCAAATCCTTGTCCCAGATGCCCAATTCTTGCATGATAATTCGCGCCGTGTTCTTGCAGTGTTCAATATAAGGCGTGCCGTCATCGCGTTTCTGTTCATGATGGCCGACCTTGCCCATTTCGTAAGCGAAATCAACCAATTCAATATCTCCCGGCGACATTTTAAATCTCAGCAATTCAAGGAATTCTTGGTGGGATAAATGCGTTTCCTGATGCTTTTGACGCTTGATTTCGGTGTTGGCCTCTGGCATGGCTAAGTCCTCCCGCGGTTGTTCTTTTTAGAAGGTTCTTTTTGATTATTTATTGTAGCAATTACACGGAATATGTCAAGTTTATCGGTTATTGGTAATTTTTAAGATTGAAAAACAAAGCAGTTTCTGCTACCATCTAAAATAGTATGACAATAATTTTACCCTCCATAACCACCACCCGCCATGCCAATTGGCGACAAATGATCAGTGATTGCGATTCTTTGGGCATCAAAGAAACAGCTTTATTTTTAAGCGCCTTGCCGGCGGAAGAGCATGAAAAGCTTTATGAAGCGCTCAAGCAGTCAAATATCAAAAGCATACCTTTTGTGCATTTGCGTTCCGACATGCCGCCGGAGGAAGTTGATTATCTGATTGATAATTATGGCGCTAAAATGTTTAATATCCATAGCCAAAAACAATTTTATTTGAAGTATGATTTGTCGCGTTTTAAGTCCATGATTTACCTGGAGAATACCAACAACTCCATAACCGATGAAATAGGCGAGTGGGCAGGATTATGCTTAGACGTGTCACATCATGAGAATAAACGGTTGTTGGGGCTGCCGCTTTACCGGGAAGTCGCAGAGTTGTTGAAAAAATATCCGGTTGGTTGTTGGCATTTGAATGCTATCGGACCGGAGCCGATAGTCAAGATTGAGGATGATGATTACGGCTATGACAAACACAACTTTGAAAATTTAAGCGAGTTTGATTATTGCGTCCGTTATCGGGAATACTTGCCGAAATATATTGCCTTGGAATTGGAAAACACCATAGCCGAACAATTGAAAGCGAAGGAATATGTAACTAAACTCTTAAATATTTAATGGAAAAAACAGCCGATGAAAAATTAGTCGCCGATTATTTGTCCGGCAAGGAACAGGCCTTAGAGGAGTTGGTTGCCAGATATTTTAAAGCCATTTATGGCTTTGTTTTCGGTTATGTCAGGAATCAGGACGAAGCCGAGGATTTGACTCAGGTAACATTCATTAAGGCTTGGCGGGGGATAAAGCGATTTGATTGCCGGAAAAATTTTAAGGTTTGGCTGTTTACTATCGCTAAGAACACCGCCTTGGACTATTTGAAAAAGAAAAAACCGCTTAACTTTTCCGCTTTTGAAAACGATGAAGGCGATAATATGTTGGCAGAAACGTTAGCCGATCCCGGGCCGTTACCCGATGAGATTTTTGAACGCAATGATTTGAGCGAGTTATTAGCTGAGGCCGTAAACAATTTGCCGGCCCAATATCAGCCGGTTATCCGACTGCATCATGTTGCCGGTTTTTCTTTGTCGGAAATAGCGGAAATAACCGGCCAACCGCTTAATACGGTAAAAAGCCGGCACCGACGCGCCCTGCTGTTATTAAGGGAGTATTTAATCAAAAAATTTATCTAAATTTAGAATAAAAATATTAAAGACGCAACCTAATGCGTCTTTAAATCGTATTAACAACCATATGCCGAAAGAATTAGGGAAAATTTTTTCCTCTTACCGTTCCCCCGAGCCGTCCGAAGAGTTATTTAATAAAATAACTTTACGGCTTAAGTGGGAACAAGCTAAGCGAGCCAAGTTCCGTTTAGCGGTTTTTTCTTTGACTTTTGTCGCTTCATTAGCCGCCGTCGTACCGGCGTTACGTCTGATTTGGCAGGATGCCAGCCAATCCGGTTTTGCTGATTTTGTTTCTTTATTCTTTTCTGATCCCGATCTGGCGTTGGCTTATTGGCAGAATTTTGTTTTGGCGCTTTTGGAGGTCTTACCGGTTTTAAGCCTGGCTTTATTTGTGGCTGTTTTGGCTGTTTTTATGGAATCACTGAAATTACTGGTCAAAAATTTTAAGGGCGCTTATCCGCGTTTGGTTTAGCATTATCATCCGGCTTTCAGGCTTTTGACTTTATAAACCTTATAACTTATAAACATATGATTGATTTTAACAAGTTTTTCCAATCAAAAGTATTCCTGGGTATTATTTTGGGCATGATGATTTTTGTCTTGCTGCTGTTGGTTTTTCAGGCCGGCGCTTTTGTCGGCTTTAAGAAAGCCGAGTTTTCCTATCATTGGAGTGAAAATTACCAGCGCAACTTTGCCGGACCGCAACGCGGTTTTGCCGAGCCTTTCCAGGGCAAGGACCTGATCAATGCTCACGGCACTGCCGGTCAAATCATAAAGATTGACGGTTCGACGATTATTATTAAGGGCAATGATAATGTGGAAAGAGCTGTGTTGACTAAGGAAGATACGGTTATTAGAAGTTTGCGCGATACCATTAAGACCGGTGATCTTAAATTGAATGATTTGGTGGTGGTTATCGGCGATCCGGCGACTACCAGCGGCCAGATCACCGCTAAGCTAATCAGAGTTATGCCGACTCCGCCGGCCGGAGCGCCAGCGGTAAACGGGCGGATATATTTTTAAAAAATAATCATCGGATTACATCATTTATTTTATTGTTTAATGCTTCATAATTTATGTTCAATAAGATCAAGGGTCTATTTAAAAAATTTGTTTTGGGCCATAAGGTTGTTGCCGGCATTGTTTTAGCTGTTGTAATTGCCGGCGGTTATTTTGGCTGGCAAGCGCTATTTGGCGGCAAACAACAGGTGAGTTATGTCACTGCCAAAGCCGTTAAAGACATAATCATATCAACCGTCTCCGGCAGCGGTACGGTAGCCGCTTCTAACGAAGTGGAACTTAAAACCAAGGCCTCCAGCGACGTGACGGCGGTTAAGGTCAAGAAGGGCGATACAGTTAAGGCCGGCGAAGTTTTGGTTCAACTCAACGCCAAGGACGCGGCTAAATCAGTTCGCGACGCTCAAGTCAATTTGGATTCCGCCAAGTTGTCATTGGAAAAATTGCAACAGCCGACCAGTGAATTATCCTTAATCCAAGCGCGAAACTCTCTGATCCAATCCCAACAGAGCAAGGAAAATTCCGAGTATGCCCTAATTAAAGCTTACGAGGATGCTTTTAACGATATTTCCAACGCTTTTTTGGATTTGCCGACTATCATGACCGATCTGAATGATATCTTATACAGTGATGAAATAGGCAAGGCGGAGAAAACCGTCGGCAGTAATCAGACTAATCTTCCCGCCTTGCTTTATTCCTTGGCGGGCGAAGATCAGGACGGTTTTCAGGTTTACGAATTATCGGCGGAAAGCGATTATAAGGTCGCTTATGCCAAGTATCAGGCTAACTTCAGCAGTTTTAAGGCTACCAATCGTTACGCCGACAATCAAACCATAGAAACGTTATTGGCTGAAACCATAGAAAACATCAAGGCTGTGGCGCAAGCGGCCAAGAGTGAAAATAATATGCTTGATGTTTGGGTGGAGGACAGATCGCAAAATAATTGGTCTATTTTTAATACGGTTGACGGCTATCAGAATGATTTGAGTTCTGATATCGGCAAGGTCAATAATCATGTGACTACTTTGTTGGCCATACAGCAGACTTTAAAAACCGATAAAGATGCGATCGCTAATGCCGACAGGACGATTGCCGAGAAAACCGCCAGCTTGGCCGATTTGGAAGCCGGAGTTGATGAGTTGGATCTCAGAGCGCAACAGATGAGCGTTCAGCAACGGCAGAATTCTTTGGCCGATGCCCTGGAGCAATATGCCAATTATTCGGTAGTTGCTCCTTTTGACGGCGTAGTGGCTAATGTGGCCGTCACCAAAGGGGATACTGTTTCTTCCGGCGCCAGTGCCGTCACTTTGATCACCGACCAGAAAATCGCCAATATTTCTCTTAATGAAGTTGATGTGTCTAAGGTCAAAACCGGCCAGAAAGTCAGTGTTACTTTTGACGCCATCAGCGATTTAACCGTCACTGGCTCGGTGGCTGACGTAGATATGATTGGCACGGTTACCCAGGGCGTAGCCAGCTATGACGTCAAAATAGTTTTTGATTCGCAGAATGATCAGATCAAGTCAGGCATGACGGCCAATGTTAGTATTGTGATTGACTCTAAAGTTGAGGCGTTGCAGGTTCCCAGCTCCGCCATTAAGACGCAAAACAGCGTTACTTATGTCCAGATCATGGTCAATGGCCAGCCCCAGCAGAGAGAAGTTACGATCGGTTTGGCGAGCGATACCATGACGGAAATATTAAGCGGCATAAACGAGGGTGATGAGGTGGTAACACAAACCGTTACTGCGAATAAATCCAGTACCAAGACAACTAGTGGCAACAGTAACTCCAACAGTCGTCCTCAGAGCGGAATGCTGATGGGATTATAATCAATTTTATGCTGAGATGCGAAAATATAAATAAGATTTATCAGATGGGCGAGGATAATGAATTGGCGGTCCTGTCTGATATAAATTTCAAAATAGACAGGGGAGAATTCGTTGCTATTATCGGTCCTTCCGGTTCCGGCAAAACCACTTTGATGAATATTTTGGGCGCCCTGGATCATCCCAGTACCGGCAAGTATTATCTTGATAATCAGGACGTGTTCAGTCTGTCTGACGAAGAGATAGCCTTGATCCGTTGCAAGAAAATCGGTTTTGTTTTCCAATCATTCAATTTATTATCGCGTTCTACGGTGTTGCGCAATGTCATGGTGCCTTTGATTTATGCCAAAGTGCCGAAAGAACAGCGTTTGGCTTTGGCAGAACAGGCGCTGAAAGCCGTGGGCTTGGAAGAAAACCGCTGGCGTCATTTATCCAATCAGCTATCCGGCGGGCAGATGCAACGCGTGGCCATCGCCCGGGCGCTGATTAATAATCCGGATATTATTTTAGCCGACGAACCGACGGGCAATCTTGATTCCAAGACGGGAGAAATTACTTTGGAAACTTTTAAGCGCTTGAACCGCGAATACGGCCACACGATAATCCTTATTACTCATGATCATAATGTGGCCAGCCACGCCGACCGGATAATTGAGATCAAAGACGGCCGGATTACCAGCGACAAAAAAATAAGATAACTTATGCTGTTTTACGATTTATCACAAGAAACATACTTTTCTTTATTGTCAAACAAGTCTCGGTCCGTTTTGACGATTTTAGGCATTGTCATCGGTATTGCCTCGGTGATTGCCATGGTTTCTGTCGGTCAAGGGGCAACTTCCAGCATCACCAACAGGATTGAGTCATTAGGCACCAACTTATTGGTAATTTCCCCGACTTCGCAACGTCGTGCCGGAGAATTGGTGCGCGGCGGCATGGGTGAGGCCACAACCCTAATCCTGGAAGATGCTGAGGCGATTTATGCTTCTATTGATGGGATCACTTCGGTAGCCCCGGCAGTTACTTCCCGTAAACAAGTTACGGCTAAAGGCACTAACACTAATACCAGTATTTACGGCATTGACGAAAATTACTTTGCCATTAAAAGCGTGGCTACTGATTTGGGGGCGTTATTCGGCGCTCAGCAAGTTAATTCCAACGCTCGCGTGGCCGTGATCGGACCCGCTACCAGAGACAGCTTATTCGGTGAAGGCGCCGATTCAATCGGACAGAAAATTCGCATCAGCGGTCAGGAGTTTACTGTTATCGGCATTGCTCAATCCAAGGGCGGCACTACGATGGGCAGTTCCGATGACTTGATTTATATTCCCATCGGCGTGGCTCAGCAGTATTTCACCGGCAACAAGGCCGTCAGCAATATCAGTGTTCAGGTAGCTTCGGCTGATTTAATGGATTCGGTCCAGCAACAAATTTCTGATCTGCTCATGGCTCGTCATGGCATTGGCGATGTCAATAATCTTGACTTCAGCATCATGAATCAGGCGGACATGTTAAGCACTATGTCTTCGGTCTCTTCCACTTTGACTTGGCTTTTAGGCGCTATTGCCGGCATCTCGCTGGTGGTTGGTGGCATCGGCATTATGAATATGATGTTGACCACCGTAACCGAGCGCACCAGGGAAATCGGCCTCAGGAAATCCTTGGGCGCCACGAATTCCGATATCAGCAGTCAGTTTTTAGCCGAATCCGTGGCCTTGACTTTTATCGGCGGGTTTTTCGGCATTATTATCGGTTGGCTGGCGTCTTATATTATCAGCGCTTTAGCCAGTATGGCAACGAGCGTTACCGGGACCTCGGTCTTGTTAGCTTTCGGCATTTCCGCTTTAATCGGTATCGTGTTCGGTTATTATCCGGCGCGACGCGCGGCCAAGCTTAATCCGATTGACGCGTTGAGATATCAGTAAAAAAAATTACGAATTAATAATTACGAATTACTAATTTTATTATTATATTCGTATCCCAAAATTGTATGCTGGATTACTGCTTTCACAGGAATAACAAATAATAAATATAATAAATTAATAAAATAAAAAACCTATGAAACAAAAGCTACCTCTTCCTTTGATGATTTTGGTCACCGTAGTTGTGATCGTACTTGTCGGCGCCGCTTCTTTTTATGTCGGTACCAAGTATTCTTCAGCTAAGAGATTTGGCGCGTTTGGCAATGGCAATTTTGGCCAAGGGCAACAGTCGGGCGATGCCGCCATGGCCGGCCGCAGAGTCAATGCCCTCGGCGGGGGAATGATAAATGGTGATGTTTTGTCTTTGGATGAAAAGAGTCTCACAGTCAAGGGGCGTGATGGCAGTTCCAAGATGGTTTTTTTCGCCACTTCAACGGAAGTGGGTAGGTTTGCCGCCGGTACCGTCAGTGATTTGGCTGTCGGGCAGAATATTGTAGTGACCGGCAAGACCAACAGCGATGGCAGTGTTGTCGCTCAGTCAATTCAGATTCGTCCGGCTGCGGCTAACCCGGATCCTGGTACGCCTAATGCTCCCGCCAATCCAGTTAAATAATAATAAAATAATTTTGACCGCTAAAAAATATCCTCCTTGCGGGGGATATTTTATTTTTATGTACACGATAATTAAGATAGTTCGAACGAATTTTAGGCCACCTGTGGCGGCCAAGGACAGCCCTCCCAAATAATTAATTTTATTTGAAGCGGGCAAAGCCCGCGATCTTTGACAATTTTCACTTTTTCTTTGGCGGAAAATTCTTTAATATTAAGGATTGGTTTGGAGTTGTTTCTATATTAAACACAATTTAATTTAACAATATCCAAGCTACAATCCTGACTTGCTTATAATTAAATCCACAAAAGAAGAGATTTTATTACTTAACGCCATGTCATCATTTGTATATTTATCTAAATTTTCATCCGCAAATATGTAATCTGTTTCATTAAAGTGATTATTAATTCCAACTCTAAGAGGTTTATAAAAATTATGAAAAGATTCTTGAAATCTAAATCTTTCGCTTCCCTTAGTGCCGACACCCATTAGTCTTCCAGAAAATGGATTATTCTTTTTGAGATTTGAAAGATTGTTCTTAATACTTTTATCGATTTCTATTTGACTAAAATGGTAAGATATTTTATTTAGTGGAAAAGCAGAAGATAAACAGTTTCTATTTGAAAAGATTTCTATGCCATTTTCTATGAAGTTATAATCACAAACATATTCTTCATCTGGAAATGTCTGTCTTTCTTTGTATAATTCTAAATTAGTTGCTGAATTAGAAATATCTTTTTTTAGGATAAGAGATTTAGAAGTAATATCATATACGTATATAAGCGTTTTAAATTTTTCTATTTTTCTTTCTCGGCAATCATTTTCAAACAAGAATAGACTAGATTTAACACATATTGGCTTTCTATAATATTTATAATCCACAACATACCTAACAAAAGATATGCTTCCTGAATCTATGTTAGTTTTAAACCCACCTACAACATCCACTCTGTTTAACGGAGCTAGTATCTCAGTAATATTATTGCCAAATAATAAAAAAATAGCCGCTATAGCTATAAGGACTATAATAAAGTAACGTTTTTTCATAAATTTAGTATTAATAAATAACTTGTATTTAAAAATGATAAAAATTTTCTTTTACCCTGAATGCGAATTCAGACAAAACCGCCAATTGATTTTTGATTATAAAATTCCGTATGATTTGGTCGCCGCAAGCGGCGGCCAGACCGAGGGAAATTTGACTTTTATTCGAATGTACCGCCACGGGGAATCGAACCCCGATTACAGCCTTGAGAAGGCCGCGTCCTAACCATTAGACGATGGCGGCAAAGTGTTATTTTTGTGAATTACTGAATTATTATATCACAAATATCTTAAATAATCAAGTCGGCAGATGATTATTACCGGATTGGCCGATCATATCTCTTGCTTGTTTTCGCCTTGATTTTGATGTAAAATTAACTTAATTAATCCAAACATTTTAATTAATCTTATGAATCTAAAGCAATTTTTGGCGCCGGCATTAAAAGTTGTAATCTGGGCCTGTTTGGCGGTGGTGCTGTTTTCCGCTTTATACGTCAGTTCCGCTCTGTTTTTCCCCTTTATCACCTCCAAGACTTTTGCTTTTCAAATTGCCGTAGAGGTAATGTTTTTGGCCTTTTTGTTGCTTTGTTTGGTTGATGACAAATACCATATCCGGCTTAATGTCACCGTGCTTTTGCTCCTGCTTTATCTGATAATCTTAACTATCGCCTCGGCTTTTTCCGGCAACGACCTTTATCATTCTTTCTGGTCCAACAACGAGCGTTGCGACGGCATTCTATTGTTAATTCATTTATTTTTATTTTGCGCCGTCTTGTCGGGTTTTTTCCGCTCTGTCAAAGAATGGCTGTATCTTTTTGACCTGTTCTTGTTAGCTTCCTTTGCCGTCGCTTTGGTGGCGTTGGATCAATATTTGGCTTTGACCTTCGTCGGCTCTTGGAAGGATCACTTTTTACCCTCGTCAAACGGCGCGCGTTTGGCCGGAACCATCGGCAATTCCGGTTATGTCGGCGGTTATATGGTGTTTGGGATTTTTATCGCTTTATTCATGGCCTTGAAACGATCGCAGTGGTGGGCCAAGAGTTTGTATGTCTTAGCGATTATTTTGGAATTGTTCATCGCTGTCCAAACCTTCACTCGCGGCGCTTACCTGGCTTTGGGGCTGGGCGGATTCATCACCTTGGTTTATCTGGGTTATTTCTATTACAATAAATTGCGGTTGAAGATCGCAACCACGGGTTTAGTCTTAATCGTTTCATTATTTATCGTTGTCATCTTCGGTTGCGGCAGCGGCAAGATTTTAACCCCGGGTTTTGGGTTTTCTTGGGAGCAAGGATTCCATAAAACCGCCGTCTGCAATAATTTCGCTTATGCCAATCCGGTTTTAAAAAGAATCAATTCCATTTCCTTGACCGACGTTACCAGCAATAATCGCATCGTGGCTTGGACTATCGGTTTGAAGGGTATCGCCGCCAGGCCGATCCTGGGTTACGGCCAAGAGAATTTTTATCAAGTTTTTGACAAATATTATACGACTAAAAGTTCCGAACAGTGGTTTGATCGTTGCCATAATATGTTTTGCGATCGCGCCGTAACCGGCGGAATTCCGGGTTTGCTGTCCTATCTGGCCGTTCTGTTATTACCCTTCTTCTTTTTGTGGAAATATTATTTTAAGGAATACGGCAATAACAAAGAACAGGGGGATGCGGACAGGGATTACAAGAAGTATTTGACGCCGGTTATTTTCAGTATCTTGATTATCGCTTATCTGATCCAGAATTTTTTCATTTTTGAGGCCTTGGCGATTTACATCCCGCTGATAATCGTGTTGAGTTTCGTCGGCCAGTACAGCCGAAGTTGGAATTTTGATTTTTTAGAAAATCATAATTTTAAAGTGGCTCTGGCCGTAATCGTCGGTATTTTGTTTCTGCCGGCGCTTTGGTTTTTCAGCTTGAAACCGTTTTACGCCAATGCCGATTTTATCAAAGCCCTGACCAGGCCTTGGCCGACCCTGCAAGATAAGATTGATTCCTTTGAAGAAGTTATCGGTCGCGGCACTTTGGGCAACCAAGAGTATCGCAAGCATTACTTTGATTTTTATGGCAACGAACTGATGAGTTATTTGTCCCAGGCAGCCAACCGCACATCGGACAAAGACCGGCAAATGGCCAATTGGTCCGATTTGATGGAAAACCAATTCTTAAATCAGTTGAAAGAAAATCCCCATAGCGTTACCAATTGGCTGTTGCTTGAAAGATTTTATAATATTTCTTATGTTTTCAATGTCAATCGCCTGCAGAAGGCTATCGGCATTGCCGATCAGATGATCGCTCTAAGTCCGGGCAGACCTCAGATATATTACGAAGCCGGCTCCGCTAATTATTATCTGGGCTGTTTCCTGCTGACTGAAAAAAATAACCCCGTGGAAGCCAAAAAGCAATATCAGCAAGCTTTGACCAGATTTTGGCAGGGCGCCAAGATCAATAATCAGGTCGGCAACGGCTTTGATCAATTCAGTGATTTTGTCTTATCCATTAAAAATAACGCCCAGATTGCCGATACGTTCGCTCAAGCCTTGGCTACGGGACCGCTAGACGATATAGCGCCCTTAGAATTAATCAAGCAATTGGCCGAATGGTCCAAGACGCCGGATGATCAGGCAATTATGGCGCAAAGGGAGGAGAAGCTTAAAACCATGGCCGTTTGGCTAATCGCTTCCCGAGCCGGCAATCCCGAATTAAAACAATACCTGGAAACAATCAAATAATATAAAAATCCCCGATTTTATTCGGGGATTTTTTAGTCGGCCGGTTTTTTTATTTCCGATACGCTTCAATGGTTTTTTCTATCATTTCTCTTAGGTTGAATTCTTTTTTTACTTTGATCAGCCCCGCTTCGCCGAATTGCTTTCTTAATTTTTCATCGGCCAACAGCTTTATTTTTTCGGCTAGCCTTTCCGGCGATCGCGGTTCAATCAGATAACCGGTAACGCCATTGTCAATTATTTCGGGAATGCCGCCGACCTTAGCGGCTATGACGGGCAAGCCGGCCGACATGGCCTCCAGTATGAAGTAGGGCAGGCCTTCTTTGGTTGACGACATCACGGCCAAGTCAAAAGCTTTCAAGTATCTGGCGGCTTCTTTTTTGTTGCCGGCCAGAATAATGTTAGCTTCTAATTTTAATCGTTTGATCTGTTGTTCTAATTCCTTCCTTAATTCTCCTTCGCCGATGATTATCAGCTTGTAATCGGCAACCGGCAGGAGACTGACAGCGTCAATTAAATAATTCAATCCTTTAGCCGGGTAAAAGTTGGCAATAGTTCCGATTATCAGCTTATCATTATTTTTAGTAACAGTCGCCGAGTCGTCGGTTTTTAATAATTCGCCCAAAGCCCCTTCTTTAGCCAAAAAATAATCAGCCGGCAGATCTATGCCGTTACGAACGATTATTAATTTTTCAGCCGGAGCGATTTTTGCTTTAAGGCCGGCTTGCCGATCAAAATCAGACAGGCAAATGAAATAATCCTTAAAACCGGCAAATGATTTTTCTATCAAAAAATAAAACAGTTTAGTCAGGGGATTGAGGCTTTCATTAAAAACCCAGCCGTGTACCGTATAAACCACTTTAGCGCGATGGCGGGCTAATTTGGCGGCCAAGGATCCCACCGCTCCGGCTTTACTGCTGTTTAGATGGACAACATCGGGCCGTTCTTGTTCAATCAGTGTTTTTATCTCTTTGACTGCCAACAAATCATTAATCAAACTGATCCTTCTCACCAATCTCTTAAGGGGAAGGAATTTTATATTTTCTTCTTGCAATCTTGCTGTTAATTCCCCGACAGACTCTTCCCCGCCGGCCACCGTAACGGCTATGTTATTATTTTTGGCTAAATTTACAGCAAAAGTATGGACATATTTTTGCGCTCCGCCCCAGGATGATTGAGTGATGATAAATAACGCTTTCATAAGTTGTCGTCTTGATTTTTTTAGCTTATTTCTGATATAATATTAAGGTATTAATTGATAATTTACAAGACCGCCATGAACAAATTAATCGGTTTTATCGGCCAGGGTTGGATCGGCAAAAGTATAGACATATTTTTGCGCTCCGCCCCAGGATGATTGAGTGATGATAAATAACGCTTTCATAAGTCGTCGTCTTGATTTTTTTAGCTTATTTTTGATATAATATTAAGGTATTGATTGATAATTTACAAGACCACTATGAACAAATTAATCGGTTTTATCGGCCAGGGTTGGATCGGCAAAAATTATGCCGATGACTTTGAAGTTAGAGGTTATCAAGTGATTCGCTATTCTTTGGAAGAACCCTATCTCGCCAACAAGGAAAAAATCAGCGAGTGCGATATCGTGTTTATTGCCGTGCCTACTCCTACCACTCAAGCGGGGTTTGATGATTCCATCGTCAGAAGCGCCGTAAAGCTGGTCGGCCAAGGCAAGCTTGCGGTAATCAAATCTACGATTCTGCCCGGTACGACAGAGTCAATCCAAGCGGAAAACCCAGGCGTTTATTTGTTTCATTCGCCGGAGTTTCTGTCCGTTTCCACCGCTTATGACGATTCGCGCCATCCGCAAAGGAATATTGTCGGCCTGCCCATAGATAATGAGGAATATAAAACCAAAGCCCGAGAGGTGATGTCGGTGTTGCCCCAAGCTGATTTTTCTCTTATTACTTCCGCCAAAGAAGCGGAGTTGTTCAAATATTTACGGAATTGCTTTTTTTACACCAAAGTCGTCTATATGAATATGCTTTATGATCTGGCTAAGAAACTGGGTTGCCGGTGGGAAGTGTTAAGGGAAATCATGTCCAATGATCCCTGGATCGGCAACATGCATATTGATCCGGTGCATAAAAGCGGCCGGGGCGCCGGCGGAGAATGCTTTATTAAGGATTTGGCCGCGCTTAGGCGTTTCCACAAGCAAAATCTGAACGATGAAACGACGGATTGGGTTTTTTCCGCCTTGGAGAAAAAGAATATTGAATTACTGCTAAAAAGCCAAAAAGATTTGGATTTGCTCAAAGGCGTTTACGGCGAAGATATATTTAAGAGATAGTTTGCTATGTAACCTGTTACGTAGCATGCTACGTAACAATTTATCACATGCCTGCGGAAAACAAAAAAAGAATCTTGATTTTTTCTTTGGCTTACCATCCGTTTGTGGGCGGAGCCGAAGTGGCTATCAAAGAAATTACCGAGCGATTGGGTGAAGATTTTGAATTTGACATGATCACGGCCAACTTGAGTGGCCATGAGCCGAAGGAGGTTGAGAATTTTAACGGCCTTAACAAAGTTTATCGCCTCGGTTCCGGGAAACTTGATAAATATCGTTTTCCTTGGCTGGCCTATCGGAAGGCCCTGGAATTGCAACGGCAGAACGATTATGACTTGATTTGGGCGATGATGGCTAATCAAGCGGGCTGGGCGGCTTGGAAATTCAAGCGCCGATTTCCGCAAATCCCTTATTTATTGACCCTGCAAGAAGGGGACAGCGAGCGGGATATTTGGCTTCGCACTTGGTTTATCCGGCCGCTTTATAAGGCGATTTACCGCCGCGCCGATCGGATTCAGGCGATCAGTAATTTTTTGGCCCGGCGCGCCAAGCGTTTGGGCGCGAAGTGTCCGATTGAGGTAGTGCCGAATGGAGTAGATCAGTTAAAAATTAATAATGAAGAATTAAGAAATAAAAGTAATAGCATAAAAAGGGTTATCTCAGTTTCAAGGTTGGTTAATAAAAATGGCTTAGAGGATTTGATTAAAGCAATTGCGATAGTCAATAAAGACAATGATAAGCCGGTAATTTTAAAAATTATCGGAGAAGGAAGATTAAGAAACGAGTTAGAAAAACTGATTAAAAAATTAAAAATAAATGACCGGCCTGTAGTAAAGGAATTAGACAAGGAGGAAATAGTTTTGGCGGGGCAAGTTTCTAATAAGCAGGTGTATCAATATTTATCTCAAGCCGATGTTTTTGTCCGTCCCTCATTGTCCGAAGGTTTGGGTAACGCTTTTCTGGAAGCGATGGCTGCGGGGGTGCCGGTAATCGGCACGCCGGTCGGCGGGATTCCTGATTTCTTAAAAGGCGAGGAAGCGGGAGACGGGCAGACCGGTTGGTTCTGCGAAGTGAAAAATCCTGAAAGCATTGCGAAAAAGATTAGATTGATTTTTGATCCCCAAAATCAGGAATTAGTTAAAGTAGTAACAACTCGGGCTAAAAAGTTGGTGGAAGAAGAATACGATTGGGATGCAATCACTAGTAAGATAGATAAAATTTTTACACAATTATTATAAACTCTAAATTTATGGCCGAGACAAACAAAAACTTTTGGCAAAAAAATGAAAAAAAGATTTTGTGGCTGATTATAATTTTAGCGGTGATCTTAAGATTCTGGAATATTTCTACTTTTGATGTCATGGTTGACCACGCCCTTTATTCCGTTCGCGCGCTGGGTTGGTTTGATTATTTGGGCGGCGGCCAAACCGCCCCTGTTCAGTGGTTCGGCACGATCCCTGCTTGGGCGCTATTATCTTTCCATGACTGCCCACCCTTGGTTTTTTTCATCCAGAAAATATTTTTTTCTATTTTAGGTGATAATACTTTTGCCTCCAGATTACCCCATGCCTTAGCCGGAATTTTGAGCGTACTCTTGGTTTATCTGTCGGTAAAGAAAATCAAAAGCGTCCAAGCCGCTCTGTGGTCGGCCGTTGTTATGGCTGTTTCTTCTTATGCCGTCTGGGCTTCTTATGCTGGCTATCTGGAGGGAGTGGAAGTTTTGTTTATCGTGTTAAGCTTGTATTTTTTCATTTGTTATCTGGCCGATGGCAAAAATAAGAATCTTTATTGGTGGGCAGCAGCCGCCGGCTTGGCTTTCTTGTCTAAATACACTTCTGTTTTCTTGCTGCCCGTCGGCTTATTATGCTTACTTGGCCTTAATTATCGCGCGCTTAAGAATAGTTGGCAGAAAATTTTTTACTCCCTGTTGATTTTTTTGGGCGTAATCTCACCGGTGATTTTTTATAATATCATGGTTTTTAAATACCGCGGTCATTTTGACGCTTCATTGTCCGCCATGGTCGGCATGCACCCGCAAGATTATTCGGCGATTGCCGTTCGGGTGGTCAACGCTAATATTATTGGAAATTTTTCCAATTTAATAAATTGCTTTCCCCTGGGCAGTTCTTGGCCCTTGGTCGCGATTTTTATTTTGGCCCTGACTTATCTTTTATTTAAGACCATTCGCGGTCGAAGCGGCAAGGCGGAAATTTTTATCTTAGCGAACGTCTTGGCCGCCGGATTAATGTTTTGCTTCGGCGAGCCGGCCTACCGGCAGGTTTCTATTTTTATACCGTTTTTAGTTATTGTGGCCGCCATTCTTTTTGCCGATCTTAGCGTTTACTTATCAGGCAAAAAATATCATTTAGGTGGTGTTTTTAAGTTATTGGCTTTAGCCGTACTAGTGGCGGAGTTCGGTTATTGCGTGAATACTAATATCTTGCTTAAGTCCTGGGGTAGCGCTCCCTGGTTTTCTTCTTCCCAGCGCTTAGCCAGTAATGGCTGGAATGAATTGGAAATATATTGGCGTGATAATTTATTGCCGCCGGTTATGGATCGGCAGAAAATCAGGCGGCTGGAGGAAATGCCGCTCAGTTCGCGGGATTTTTCCGGCAAGAATGTTATTTTTTATGATGATAATGTAAATTGGTTTTCTTCTATGTGGTATATCGAAAAATACCCGTTGTATTATCGCGTTCCGCTTTTGCCGCTGTCTTATTTATTGAATCAGCCCCAAGCCCTGGAGCAGTTTAGATCTTTTGGCGCTAAGGATTTTTATTATGTTTCCATTGTTAATCCGCAAGCCACAGATCCCGTGGTCAGTAAAAATGAGTCTTTGATGAAAGCCATTGAGCAATTAAACGCCAAATTGGTTGAGGATAAAATCGGTTTTGTGGAAATTAAAAACGCCGAGGGCGAGGCGGCCTTCAGGATTTATAAATTAAATTATTAACGCTAATCGTTATTTGCTATGAAAGATATTTTATTATTGCCCACCTACAACGAGAGAGAGAATGTCAAAATGATTATTCCTGAAATTTTTTCCCTTATTCCCGAAATAGTAGTCATGGTTATCGATGATAATTCACCTGACGGCACGGCGCAAGCGGTGCAAGAGTTGATGACGATTTATCCCCGGTTAAGAATTTTGAAACGAGAAAAAAAGACCGGACTGGGCAATGCCTATAAGGAGGCGATGCGTTTGGTTATGGCTGAAGACGGTGTCCGCTCGGTTATCACTATGGATGCCGATGGTTCTCATCAGCCCAAGTATTTGGTTGATTTTTTGGCTAATATTAATGATTATGATTTAATCATTGGTTCGCGCTATATCCGGGGTGGCGGCGTAGAGAACTGGGAATTTTGGCGCCGTTGTTTAAGCCGTTTCGGCAATATTTATTCCAAGATTCTTACCGGCCTGCCGATTAATGATTTCACCGCCGGTTTTATGTGTGTTAAGGTGGATTTTTTAAAGCAGTTAGATTTGGTTAGTGCCGGCGCCTCGGGTTATTCTTTTTTGATTGAATTGAAATTCAATTTGATCCATAACCTAAAAGCCAGAGTCAAGGAAGTGCCGATTATATTCAAAGTGAGAAGGGAAGGAGAATCCAAGCTGTCTAACTCAATTATCGGCGAGGGAATAATGACCCCGCTAAGAATTTGTTCCAGAAGAATATGGCAGAACAAAAAATAATTTGCCCGATTTGCCGATCGGCTGACAATAAATTTTACGGCCAGAAAAATAATTTCAATCTGCGGTTATGCCGGGATTGCGATTTGCTTTTTGTTTGGCCGGTGCCGTTTGATTTAAAAGGAATTTATTCTCAAGATTATTTTGTTAACAGTCGGAATAACAGTGATTTCGGTTATACCAATTATGATCAGGATAAAGAATCAATGCGCGAGGTATTTGTAAAAATCATCAGTCAGTTGGAAAAGCTTATCCCAGGTAGAAGAATTTTTGATGTCGGCGCGGCCACCGGTTATTTTTTGGACTTGACTAAGCAGCGGGGCTGGCAGACCGCGGGAACGGAAATATCTGACTACGCCGCTAAGGTCGCTAATGAACGCGGACATAGGGTTTTTTGCGGTGAGTTGGATCAGCTGCCAATTGAGGGTAAATTCGATGTGGTGACGATGTGGGACGTACTGGAGCATATTGGCGATCCCCTGGCCTATCTCAAGAAGGCTAATGACCTATTGGTTGATGGCGGCTTAGTGGCCATCAATACTGTAGATCGGGGCAGCGCTTTGGCCAGGGTTCTTGGGTTGAATTGGCATTTGATTGTCCCGCCGGAGCATTTGAATTTTTATTCCCGCGAAAATTTAGAGATCGTTTTGCGACAAGCCGGGTTTGAAATCATTAGTATTTCCACTATCGGAAAGAAATTTTCTCTGGCGTATATTTTTAAGACGTTGTATTTCTGGCAGGGCTGGGGCTTATGGCGCAGTTTGTCAGTGTTTTTTGACAAACCGTTTTGGCGCCGCTGGTCTTTGCCGGTAAACTTGCGTGACAATATTTATATTTTGGCGAGAAAGAGAAGCAGTTCGATTGTCCGATTGCCAGGGGAAAACGCCGGTAAGCGAAAAAATTTATTAATTTGTGCCGGCATTTATCCGCCGGATATCGGTGGCCCGGCAACTTATGTGAAGGGTTTAGAAAGGGGATTAGCCGAAGAATTTAATGTCAAAATCGTGACTTACGGCGACCAAGAAGGCCAAGAACCCTCTCACGTTTATAAGATATCTCGCCAACAGCAAGTTGTTTTTAGATATTTAAAATATTTTTGGCAGGTGGTTAAGTTATTGCCGCAAGCGGATGTTGTTTATATTCAGGGGCCGGTTTCCGAAGGCTTGCCGGCTGCTGTGGCTTGCGGTTTAAGGCGCAAGGCATACCTATTAAAAATCGTCGGTGATTTTGCTTGGGAGCAGGGCAGCCAGCGTTATGGCGTCAAGGAGAATCTTGATAATTTTCAGCACAATAAATACGGTTTCAAGATTGAATTATGGCGGCGGATTGAAAAATGGGTGGCGCAGAAAGCCAAGTTGGTTGTCGTTCCCAGTAATTATTTGAAAAAAGTCGTTACCGGTTGGGGCATTAAAGCTGACAAAATAAATGTCATCTATAATGCGATTGAAAGAATTGATATTATTGAAAACCGAGAGCAGCTAAGAAATAAGTATGGCCTGGATGGTTTTGTTATGTTATCGGTCGGTCGCCTAGTCCCCTGGAAGGGCTTGGCCGCCCTGATTGAAGTAGTCAAAGAATTGTCTGCAGAAATTAATGATTTAAAATTAGTGATTATCGGTGACGGCCCGGAGCGTCAGAATTTGGAGAATTCAGTTAAGGCCAAAGGGTTGGAGAAAAACATTATTTTTACCGGGCAATTAAGCAGGTCTGAGGTGGCTGCTTACTTGAAGGCCGCAGATTTGTTTATTTTAAACACTTCCTATGAGGGGTTAAGCCATGTTTTAATTGAGGCTATTAAGGCCGATTTGCCGATAGTTACGACCGCTGTTGGCGGTAATCCTGAATTAATGGAGCAATATGGCCACGGCTTTATGGTGGCCTATAATAATAAGCCGGAGTTGATTCAAGCAATCAAACAAGCTAGAAAAATTAATCGTCCGATTGAGACGACTGGAGATTTTTTATTGCAGTTCGATTATGATTTTATGGTTAGTCAGACCGGTCGGTTATTGCGGGCTGAAGCGGTTAGAACCGATATTGCCATTACCGATCAAAGACGAGAGAAAATTTTAAACGACTGTGATCGGCAAACTATTGTTTTAGTTCAGATTAATTTTAGCCAAGACCATTCGGAAACAGTTTTGCCCCTAGGCATCTTATCGGTCGGCAGCCATTTGAAACGTTGCGGCTATAAAGTTGAACTGGTAAATATTACGGAAAAACAAATTACTGAGATAGCCGCGATTATCGCCGAGAAAAATCCGCTCTGTGTCGGCTTATCAGTTATGACCGGCGTGCAGACGCGCCAGAGCGCTGAATTATCCAAAAAAATAAAAACTTTAAATAAGGCCATACCAATTATTTGGGGCGGTATTCATCCGTCGCTTTTGCCAGAGCAGTGTCTGGGTGAGGATTACATTGATTTCGTAGTTATTTCTGAGGGAGAGATAACTACGACGGAATTAGTAGAAAAAATAATCAGAGGAGGGGATTTTCATGATGTTTTAGGCATCGGCTATAAGCAAGCCGGAAAAATTACCATCAATCCCAACCGCCCGTTTATTGCCAACCTTGATGATTTCCGCCTTGATTGGTCTTTATTGGATTTGGAGCTTTATATTTCTCCGTTGAAAAATTTTAAGCGAGTTATTGCTTACAAGGCCTCGCGCGGTTGCCCGTTTAATTGCTCTTTTTGCTATAATAATGCCTTTAATCAGAATAAGTGGCGTGTTTGGTCGGTGGAGGCGGTAGCGGAGGACATTAATTGGCTGAAAGAGCATTATCAGATTGATGCCGTTAAATTTTACGATGATAATTTTTTTGTTGATAAGAATCGCGCTTGGCAGATCTTAGAAAAAATAAATTTACCGACGCATTTGGAGGTGCGAATTGATACGATTGACGACGACTTGGCTCAAAAACTCAAAGAGTTTAGGGTTTTTGACATGTTAATCGGCGTCGAGTCGGGCAGCGATCGCATTTTAAGTCTAATCGATAAAAGATTTACCGTTGATCGTATTTTGGCCGGAGTAAAGCTTTTAGCCAAGTATAATTTACCGGCTACTTATTCGGCGATTGTCGGTTTGCCGACGGAAACCAAGGAAGAGTTTGACCGAACAGTTGACTTGTTTAATCAAATTAAAAAAATTCAGCCGTCCGCGGTTTTTTCCTTAGGCGCTTATTTGCCTTATCCGGGATCAAAAATGTATGATTTTGCCATTAAGCAGGGTTTTAAGCCGCCAACTAAAACAGAAGATTGGGGCAAGATTGATCGTTTTAGGAAAGATTTTAGTTCGCCTTGGGTGAACGCGCAAAAAGTTTGGCGGATTAGGGAATACTTTAAACTCCTGAATTGGCGGCTTGGTCCAATTATCAAGTGGTTTAAATGGCGCATTGAGCATCGATTTTTTGCTTGGCCGATAGATATTTATTTAGTGGAATACTTTGGCGGTATAGCTATTGAACAGAGGGGGTTTTTAGGCAAGACACTAAGAAAAATTTATAATTTATTAAGAAGATAACTGTTTATGAGGATTTTAGTTTTCGGATCAGATCCGGCAATTTTAAATAGTTCCTCCAGCGTCGCTCAAAGAGCTATTGATGCCAGTATTGGTATTGATAAATATTCAGTAATCGTTCCTAATTATTCCGATGTAATAAAGCAGCATCAAGAAAATCTCTGGATTTACGGAGTCAACGCTAAAAATAAAATAGTTGCTTCATATAAGATTTATCGCCTGGCCAATCAGCTTTTAAAAAAAGAAAAATTTGATTTAATTACCACCCCCGATGCTTATTATCTGGCTTTGGCCGGTTGGCTGTTGACCAGAAAAAATAAAATAAAATTAGAAGTTCAAATCCATGGCTTTGAAAAATTTTTTGGTCTGCGGAAACTCATTGCTAAATTTGTTTTACCCCGGGCTGATGCCGTCAGGGTTGTCAGTGAGCGGCTCAGAAGAATGATGGTTAGGGAGTTTGGGGTTGTTAATGATAAAATTACGGTCGTGCCGGTTTTTTCTCCGCCTTACATAAATAATGATAATAGTAATCAGCCAGCGGCAGAACGCCAAGCGGGCAAGTTTGTTTTTTTAACTGTTTCTCGGTTGGTCTCTATTAAGAATATTCCTCTGCAAATTGAGGCCATGGCTGAAATGGTAAAAGATTTTCCGCAGGCGGAATTATGGCTGACCGGAGACGGTCCGGAGAAAGACCATTTGACTGAGCAGATAAACCAACTGAATTTAACCCATAAGGTTAAGCTTTTAGGCCATAAGAATAGGGAAGAGCTCGATGTTTTGTATCGTCAAGCCGATGTTTTTTTATTGACTTCATTGGCTGAAGGCTGGCCGATTGTGATTATGGAGGCGGCGCGTTATGGTTTGCCGATTATTATGACTGATGTTGGTTCGGCTGGAGAATTAATCATTAATCAGAAAAGCGGTTTAGTGATCCCCATTAATGATAAGCAGAAATTGATTTCTCAGATGAAGCTACTGATAGTCAATCAGGAGTTAAGGGAGTTGATCGGCCGGGGAGCCTTAAAGGCGGTAAACAGCATGCCCAATAAGGAGGAGATTATAAGGCTGTATCAGCTGGGCTGGCAGCGGGCGGTGGCTGATAAAATAGCCGTCGCTGGATCAGTAGAGAAGCAAAATTAAATTTATGAAATTATTGGTTTTAACACAAAAAGTAGATAAGGATGATGCCGTTCTCGGATTTTTCCATAAGTGGTTGGAAAAAATGGCTGCTCGCTGCGAGAGCGTGGTAGTTATTTGCCTTGGTTGTGGTCGTTATGATTTGCCGGTTAATATCAAAGTGTTGTCTCTAGGGAAAGAACAGGGAGCGAGCAGACTCAGATATGTGATTAATTTTTTTAATTATATTTGGCGGGAACGGCGCAATTATGATCGGATTTTTGTGCACATGAATCCGGAATATTTAGTGCTGGGCGGCTGGCTTTGGTTTTGTTTACGCAAGCCAGCTTATCTCTGGTTTAATCATCAATATGGCAATTGGCTTGCTCGCTGCGGTCAGATATGGACAACTAAAATTTTTTACACTTCACCCCAATCGTTTTTTGCCGGCAGTTCTAAGAGTATTTCTATGCCGGTAGGCATCGATACGGATAATTTTAGGCGACAGGGCGATGAGCCGCGTCAGAATAATTCCTGTTTATGTTTAGGTCGGATTTCTCCAGTTAAGAATATTGAAGTTTTGATAGAAGCCGTGAAGATGCTTGATAAAAATGGCGTTGGATTGGTAGTAAAAATAATCGGCAGCGCTTTAAATAAAGATCAGGATTATCTTAAGGCACTGAAGGCTTCTTCAGCCGAATTAGTTTCTATCGGCAAAGTTTTTTGGCAAGAAGAAATTCCTAATTACCAAACCCCTACAATTTATCGCCAATATGATTTTTTTGTTAATTTGACCAATTCTGGTTCTTTGGATAAGGCGATTTTGGAGGCCATGGCTTGCGGTTGCCTAACTCTGGTTTCTAATACTTCATTAGAAGCGGTTTTGCCTGCCGAGCTGCTATTCAAAGAAAAGGATAGCATTGATTTGTCCCAAAAGATTATTGAAATTCTTGGCTGGACTGAAGAGAAAAAAGAAGCCCTCAGGGTTTCGTTAGCCGATTACGTCGAAAAAGCACATAGTTTGAATATGTTATTGGATAGAATATTTTTTTATTTGAATTCATGAAGCTAAAATCGTTGCTTAAAAATTTAATTTATCGTTGTTTATATTTTTTTCCGGCCGGTTCTAATCAGGCCGTCATATTAATGTATCATTCTATTGGCGAAAATAATGTTTATTTTACCGTTAGGGCGGAAGAATTCTCTAAACAGATGGATTATTTAGTTAAAAATAACTATAATGTTGTAACTTTGAATAATTTGATTAAGCTGTTAAAAACAGGGACTATTCCGTCTAAAACGGTGGTTTTGACTTTTGATGATGGTTATAAGGATAACTATGTTAATGTTTATCCGATCTTAAAAAAATATAATTTTTCGGCTACTATATTTTTGGCCACGGGCCTGATCGGACAAAAGATTCCTAATTCGTCGGGTGAAGCGCTAGCAGCCCTTAGCTGGAAAGAAATTAAAGAGATGAATCAGGGGGGATTAATTGATTTCCAGCCGCATACGGTTCAACACCAAAAAAATTATCTTAATAATGAAACCAATATTGCCAGCGAGGTTTCTAATTCTAAGCGGGAAATTGAAGAAGGCCTGCTTAAGACCTGCCAATTATTCGCCTATCCTTCGGGCAAATATAATGACTCAATAATTAAGGTTTTGAAAAATTTGGGTTTTATCGCCGCTTTAACTGTCAGTAGGGGTGTGGTTAAAAGTTATGATGATTTATTCCGCTTAAAACGTAATTCTATTGATAGTCGAATAAGTTTAAATATGTTCAAGACCATTATTAAGCGAGGGAGAATTAATTAAAATTATGCATAAAGCTTTTGATTTTGTTAGGGAAGTGCTGAGGGGTAAGACCATTTATCGGATTCTATTCAATTGGGAGGTGCAAAAGCATTGCCGGAATTTATCTGGGGAGGTTTTGGATCTGGCAAGCGGCGGTTTGGCTAGTTATTATCGCTATCTGCCTAAAAATACAAAATTGATAAGGACCGATTATCGACCAGGAAAGGATATTGATTTAGTCGTTGATTTAAACCGGCCATTACCTTTGCCGGATAATCAGTATCAAAATATATTATTATTTAACGCGATAAATATTTTAGTAAATACCACTGACGTGTTCAAGGAAATAAATCGTATTTTAACAGTTGGAGGCAAATTATTTCTTTCCTCATTATTTATCGCCAATGAGATGCCGGAACCCCACGATTTTAATCGCTTAACTTATGAAGGCATAATGAAACAATTAACGGCCGCAGGATTTTCTCGGGTGGAAATTTATCGTATAGGAGAACGGGCGACTGCCGCTACCCATATCATGGCCCCTTTTTATCCTTTCAGTTTTATACGCTTGTTTATTTATCCTATGGCGATATTGCTTGATCGCTTAATTTCTAAATCAGTCAGAACCAAGTATCCTTGCCCGATCGGTTATTTTGTAATCGCTCAAAAGTAAGCAAAAAATTAGAATTATGAATAAGTCATTGACATTAAAAAAGATAATTAAGAAAATCGGCATTTATCAGTCGCTGCGAAATAGTTGGGAAAAACTCCAATCTCGAAAATATCGCGATACTTTGTTTTTGATTGAAAACAAAAAAGATCTGCCTCTGCCCAAAGATATTATTTTCGAGCCAACAACCCGTTGTAATTTAAATTGTTGCATGTGTCCGCAACGCGAAGAGCGCAAACAACTAAAACCGGATTTGCCTCCCAGCCAAACCAAGGACTTATTGATTAAACTTAAAAAAGAGCTCGATATCAAATCAATTAGTTTGATCGGCGGAGAGGTTCTGGTCAGAAGTGATATCTTGGAAATCATAAAGACGCTCAAAGATTTACATATTAAGGTTTTTATTTCAACTAATGGAACATTGATTGATGAAAGATTGGCTGGAGAGTTTAATAAATTTAAGAATATTTCCGGCTTGGCTTTTTCTCTTGATGGCTTAAGGGAGAGGCACAACCAGATTAGGGGCAAGGATTATGCTTTTGATGGTGTTAAACAGGCCGTGGCTTTGCTTAAAGATGATTTTTCTTTGACCATTAACGCTGTATTGATGGATGAAAATCTTAATCAGTTGGTGGATTTAGCCCGACAAATCAAGGCTTGGGGGGTGCCTAATTATTCTTTACAGTTTGAAATGTTTTCTACTGCCGCTGAAGTGGCTGCATCGGCGAAAATACTAGGGTTAGAGAATCAGGAAGATATTGCTGTAGAAATTAAAGAAAATCAGGATTACAGTTTTTCCCAAGAGGCGATTAGCGCGATTATTGAGGAATTAAATAAAATTCCCGGTTTAGCTTTGATGATCCAACCGCGTCTTTATTCTCGTTTTCCCGAATTTTATTTAAAAGGAGAATTAAGGCAAAAAGTAAAATTAGATTGCAAGTATGTTAATACCTTGAGAATTAGCGCTCAAGGGAAAATGATTTTTTGTCCTTTTATCAAAAAAAGTTTTGGCAGTTTATTAACTAATGATATCGCTAAAGTTTGGAATAGTGCTGAGGTGAAAGACTTCAGGCAAAAACTTTATGCTAATAATTTAACGCCGGTCTGCAAGCGTTGTTGCCGCTTGGGCGCGAAATAATATTATGAAGATTATATATTTAGCTAATTTGCGGTTACCGACTGAAAGGGCCCATGGTTTGCAAATCATGAAGATGTGCGAGTCTTTCGCCGAAGCAAAAAATGAGGTGGAATTGGTGGTGCCGCAACGGTTTAATAAAATTAAAGAAGATTATTTCTCTTATTATAATGTTAAGGATAATTTTAAGGTTACTAAGTTGCCCTGTTTTGATCTATTGCCGCTCGATCGCTGGTTGGGTGTTTTTGCGTTGTGGTTAGAGCTGACGACTTTTTTGCTGGCAGCTAAGGCGTATTTATTTTTTAGGGTTTATGGCATGATTTATACCCGCGAGCCGTTAGTCGGTTTATTTTTTAAGAATTGCATTTTAGAGGTGCACTCATTGCCCAAGTTTAATTATTATTTTTTCCGTTTAGCTGTTAAGAGGTCTAAATTATTGATAGTTTTAACCGAAGGGATAAAACAAGCGTTAATCACGCAAGGAATTAGCGCTGATAAAATCATGGTTTCTCCTGATGCTGTCGATTTACAGCAATTTAAAACAGAATTAAGCCAGGCTGAAGCGAGAGAAAAATTATCCTTGCCCTTAAAATCAAAAATTATCGTTTATACTGGACATTTATATCCCTGGAAGGGAGTTGACGTGTTAGCTGAAGCGGCGTCTTTATTGCCGGCTGATTGCTTGGTGGTTTTTGTCGGCGGAGTTAAGGAGGATATTGATGAATTTAGAACTAAATATGCCAGCGTAAAAAGTATTTTAATTTTTGGTCATCGACCACATCAAGAAATGCCGATTTTTTTGAAGGCGGCTGATGCCCTGGCTTTGCCTAATAGCGGTAAGGAGGAAATTTCCAGAGTTTATACTTCACCCATGAAATTGTTTGAATATATGAGTAGTGGTACGCCCATAGTCGCTTCGGTTCTGCCGTCATTAAGGGAAATTTTAGACAATAAAAATTCTTATCTAGTTGAACCGGATAATGCTCAGGCTTTGGTTGATGGTATTAAATATTTATTAAATAATGAAGATATCGGGGGAAAATTAGCAGCTGCGGCTTTGCAAAAAGTAGAACAATACACTTGGGTTAAGCGAGTAAAAAATATTTTAAATTTTATTAGCACCGCTGATCAGCGATTTAAATAAAAGTAATCATTCTAAATAGTTATGAAATTTTTTTTGTTAGTGCCGAATTTTAATCAAGGAAAAAAATCAATTATGAGTGTCAGGGCTAGACAGCCGCTGTCTATGGCGATTATCGCTGCTATATTGATTAAAGATAGTCACCAGGTAAAATTACTGGACGCTAATGTTTTAAATTTATCTTTAACGGAGGTTCTGGCCGAGATTGCGGCTTATGGGCCGGATTTTTTTATTTTGACTTCAACTAAAATTGATCGCTGGGAGTGTCCCAATTCCAATATTGAAAATATTTTTCAGATTATCAATCAGGTTTCAGCTAAGTATAAAATTTTAATTGGCAGTCATGGCACTACTATGCCGGAATGGGTATTTGAAAATTGCCAAACAGATTTTATTATTCGAGGCGAACCTGAGTTAGCCGTTCAGAATTTGATTATCAGCCTGGTTAGTGGTCAAACTATTTCAAATATCGCCGGCTTATCTTATCGTCAAGGAGAGAAGATAATAAATAATCCCAGCGAAAGAATAACTGACTTGGATATTTTGCCACTCCCGGCTTATAATTTATTGCCGATGGCTGAATACTCTTGTAATGATTTTGAAAAGCCTTTTTCAATTGTGATGACCTCGCGTGGCTGTCCCTATAATTGTATTTTTTGCCTTAAAGCAATGATGCCGGGTCAATATGTTGTTAGAAGTGTTGATAAGGTGCTCGAAGAAATAGAATACCTGATAAAAAATTTTCAAATTAAATCTATTTTTTTTCAAGATTGGGAATTTTTTATTGATAGTGACAGAGTCGAAAAAATTTGCTTGGAAATTATTAGACGTGGTTTAAAATTCACTTGGGGCGCTAATGCCCGAGCGACGGATATTACCAAAAGCGAATATCTCATGCCTTTAGTTAAGCAGGCTGGTTGCATTCTGATTAATTTGGGTATGGAATCTGCCAGTAATCGAGTTTTGGAACGAATTAATAAAAGAATAACTCAAGCTGATTTGCAACAAGCTGTAGATATTTTTAAGATTCATGGTATTAGTGGTGGTTATTGCGTCCTTTTAAATGCACCAGGGGAGAACCATCAAACGATTCAAGAAACGATTGATTTTGTGGTTAAAAATGATTTACAGGTTAAGCAATTTTTGCCAGTCATTCCTTACCCCGGCACAGTCCTCTTTGATCTTATTAAGAAGAAATTTCCTAATCGAATTTTAAATTGGAATAATATCGAACAATATGCTGGTTTAATCGAAGTTGAAAGTAAACCTTTTTGGAGCCTGTGGTTTTTAAGAAATTATAAAAATCATCTGAAATATGGCCGAGGCTACTGGTTAAGGCCGGTTTTTTGGCGCGAAGTTGTTCTAAAAAATAAATAGTATGAAGATCGCTTTAATTTTTACACCCTCCATTTACCAAACCAAAGAAACTATGCCGCCGCTCGGCTTAGCTTGGTTGGCTGCGGTTTTGCAAAAAAATGGTTTCAACGACGTTTATATTATTGATAGTGTCATTAATAAATACGATAATCAAAAAATAATCGAATTATTAAAAGAACAAGGCGCTGATCTGATTGGGCTTTCTTTTGGCACGCAAAACCGTTTTTATGCTTTTCAATTAGCAGAACTTATCAAAAAAAACTTCCCCTCCGTACCGCTTGTGGCGGGCGGACCGCATGTCACCTTGACTGCTGATGACACCTTAAGGCAGATTCAGTCTATTGATATAATTGTGCGAGGGGAGGGCGAATTTACTTTTTTAGAATTGATTCAGGCGATTGAGCGGGGAAATGACATCAGAATGATTAACGGCCTCTCTTATCGGAATAGCCAGGGCGAAATTTTCCACAATACTGAACGAACGCCGATTATCGATTTGGATGTCTTGCCTTTTCCGGCCCGGGAATTGTTGCCAATAAAGAATTATCAGCAGAAAATTCCATTATCGGATAAAATTTGCACGAGTATGATTACTAGCCGGGGTTGTCCTAATAATTGTATTTATTGTTCTACGGCCAGTCAGTGGGGGCATAATATTAGATTTCGTTCGCCCAAGAATATTGTGGATGAGATAGAAATAATTGTTAATAAGTATGGTCTTGAAGGAGTTGGCTTTTTTGACGATTGTTTCACTGTTGATAAAAAAAGAGTTATCGCTATTTGCCAAGAGATTATAAATCGAGGTCTAAAAATCGGTTGGTGGTGTGAGGCTCGAGCTAATACGCTTGATCCTGAAGTTTTGGCTTGGATGAAACGCGCTGGTTGCGAGTATATTGCCATGGCGATCGAGTCCGGCAGTAATGAGGTTTTAAAAAGAATAAAGAAAATGATTACAGTTGAACAGGGTATTGCCGCCGCTAAAATGATCCATGCCGTTGGTATTAAGCAAAAAATATTTTTTATGCATGGTTTGCCTGGAGAAACCTATGAAGACATTAAAAAAACTGTTTTTTTAAGTCGTTATTTATTAGACCGAGTGGGCGTGGAAGAAGCGACCCAAGGCGTAACTATTATTTATCCGCATACGGAAATAGAAACGATAGCTAAGGAATTAAATATCTTGCCCCAGGATTTTTCTTGGAGTCGGATTTTCCATGAGCCGCGTTCGTATCCGCCGCTGATAGTTTCGCAAAATATGCCGATTTTTGAACAGCCGAATTTGAGTTATGAAAATATTTTTCAATTTGCTCGGCGAGCAAAAATGGAATATTACTTATCGCATCCTCTATTTTTAGCACGGAAATTATGGAAACATAGAGATAATATCACTAAGTGGTTCACGACTAGAACAGTCTAAAAAATCTTTGAATATGAATTTTGATTTGTTTAATACTTTAAAGAAATTATTGTCATTACCGCTGGCCGGTTGGTTAAGATTGGTTGGTCTTATTTTTATTCGTAAAACCACTAGCCGCGCAGTAGTAGTTTTTTATAACGGCAAATTGGGTGATATGGTTTGCTTGACACCGGTGTTAGCCGCCTTAAAAAGTAATTATCCAAATCAGAAGCTGATCGTCTATGCCCGGAATAATTTTTTAGATGTTTGGCAGAATAATCCCAATTTGGATGAAATTATAGGTTTCGCTGGGGAGCAAGAATCCGGCCGATTTAGTTGGTTAATTAAACAATGGCAACGATTAAACTCTTTTCAGATTACTGCTTATTATAATTTGATGAATAATTTCGAAGGTGGGATTTTGGGGTTAATGTTGGCGGCCGATTGCCATTATACTGTTTCTACCGAGTTGGATGGCCGGTTATTACGTTTGCTTTATCATTTTTATTCAACGAACGAATATAAATTTGATTGTTTGATAAAAGATTTCTATTTTGAATGGCTGAAAAAAAATGGTTTGAAGATTGAGGGTAATTTGCGGAATCAACTTTTTTTTCCGGGTGATCAAGATGAGGTGGAAGATTTTTTTTCTGCCAACTCTTTAGCCGGGCAAACGGTTATCAGCGTCATTATTTCTTCTGGTAAGGATTATAAAATTTGGCCTTTGAGCTATTGGTTGGAATTATTAAAAAGATTACAGAATGAATATCAGCCGGTTTTTTTGCTGTTTGGGTTGAAAGAGGATGAAAATTATTTAGAACAGATCAAAACTGAGATTGGTGTTAATGTTTATTTAATTTTGGGTAAAGATTTAGAAATTATTCCTTACTATTTAAAAAAAAGTCACTTGTTTATCGGCGTTGATACTGGCTTGTTGTATATGGCTGATGCTTTGTCAATTCCCGTGGTTGATATTTTGGGACCCTGTGATGATAATAACCAACGGCCGGAAAATACTTATCGCTTGGTGACTGATCGGGCCGTTTGCCGGCCGCAATGCAAAATGTTGTACAATGCGCCGATTAATAAAACTGAAGTAGCGGCTTGTTTTTTAGCAATCAGGCCGGAACAAGTTTTCGGGGCTTGTCGGGATTTGTTATTATTAGTAATTAGGTAAAATATTAATTAAAATAAATGAAATTATTTTTTAATAAAATAAAATCAGTAATAAAAGCAGTTTGGGATTATTTTTGGAAACTTAATTTTTTTCGCGATCTTTTATTTTTACAATGGGGCTCATTTTGGGATTTAGGCTTGTCGCTGATGGCTTCAGTTGTTTATGCCCACCTGTTGGGAGTCGGGACTTATGGCGATTACGCTTTGATTTTCGCCCTAGCCGCTTTAATCGGGTTATTTATGGATTGGGGGACTGGTTATGCCACCTTGACTTTACTTGCTGAAGCCTATACCAGAAAAAACCGTTCTGAGATTAAAGATATTATTACTTATTTTTTAAAGCTCAATTTGATTATTACGGTCACTTTCGGTTTGGTGGCAATAATTTTTACTCCGACTTTAGCGGGTTGGTTTTACCATAACCCACTGATTGGTCAGTTAGCCCGGTTGGTTATTATTGGCTCTATTTTTAAAATTTTCTTTTCCTTGCTTATCAATTTGTTGCAAGTCATGCGTAAAATTAAGTATTTGACGATAATTGAGAATGTAAATAAATTTTTTGCGGTTGTTTTGCCGGTTATCCTGGTCTTAATGGGTTTTGGTTTGGCCGGCATTGTTTACGGCTATTTATTGACGATCATCGGCTCCATGGTTTTTTCTATTTTAGTTTATCGCAATTTTTCTCGACGCAATCCCTTGGTGCCTTCTTTCTCTGAAATCATTGATAATTTTTTTAAGGTTAAAATAAAAAAATATTTTAAATTCGGATTTATTTTGGCTATAGATAAAAATTTGTCTAATTTATTCGGTATTTTGCCGCTGATAGTTTTGGGTTACTTGGCCGCTTCCACTGATGTAGCTAATTTAAAAATCGCCTTGGCTTATTTGGCCCTGCCGAATGGTTTTTTAAATCCGATCAGCCGCTTATTGCAAGTGCAGCTGCCTAAGGCCAAAGTCGCCGGCATCAAAGATTTAAAAGTTAATTTTTATAAATCATCTTTTTATGCCGGCACAATTTTCATTTTTCTGACTTTGGGATTTTTATTTTTCGCCCCGTTTTTGATTAAATTGGTTTATGGCAAGTCCTTTGCCGCCAGCGCTCAATTAGTCTATCCACTTAGTTTGAGCGTGATTTTTTCCGGTTTTGCAATCGGCTTCGGTTCCATTTATCGGACGATCAATAAGAATATTTTTGCCATCGCTATCAATTCAGCCAGTATTCTATCCGGATTTATCGTGTTGTTTTTCGCCTTAAAATCGTTGTCTCCATTAAATAGCGTCGTCTTACTGATAGTCTATTGGTCTCTGTTTAATCTTATCAGCCATCTTCTTTACATCAGGGGCTACTTTTTAAAACTAAGTTCCCAAAAAATATGAGGATCGGCTTGGATTACATTAATGCACTAGGCGTGGGCGGGCTAAGCACCTACAGTCAGAATTTAATCGAAAGCTTGGCGTTGATTGATGAGGAAAACCAATATTTTCTTGGCAATTATTGCCATGATTTTTTGCCTGGACGATCAAGGCAAAAATTCAACAATCCCAATTTTAAGCTGGCTCCAGTTTATGTAAGTCCGTTGGGCCTAAGTCTTCCGGAAAAGTTTATGGCGGCTGTTAATCGGCGATCAGTCAAACTAAATTATAAGCTGAGGCGATTGGATTTTTTTCATTTCACTAATCCCTTAAATTATGTTTTGGGCGTTAAATGCGGCATTGTAACGATTCATGATTTGGCCTTGTTGCATAATCGGACTTGGGCCAAGGATTATGTTGTTTCAGCTTTTGTTGATAATATCGGAAAAATCATCGGCGAATCAAAAAGGATTATTGCCGATTCCGAATTCACTAAGAATGACATTGTCAAGTTTTTCAGTACTGATGAGAAAAAAATTTCCGTCATTCACTTGGCGGCATCCGCAAAATATTATCCGGATATTGACCGTGAATATTTGGCGGCTGAATTCGGCCTTAAAAATTTTATTTTTTATGCCGGCCAATTGCAGCCAAGAAAAAATATCTTGCGATTGTTGGAGGCCTATAGTTTGTTGCCGAATGATTTAAAAGACAGGTATCAATTAATTTTGGCCGGCCGGCCGCGCAACCAAGAATTTCTGTCGGAGATAAATAAGGCCTTAGAGCGATTTAATTTGGTCGGCCAGGTAAAGATCATGGGGTTTGTTTCAAACACAGATTTGCGGAAACTTTATAGTTGTGCTAAATTTTTTGTTTATCCGTCGCTATTTGAGGGTTTTGGTCTGCCGATTTTGGAAGCCTATAATTGCGGTACTCCGGTCATAACTTCCAACACTTCGTCTTTGCCGGAAGTGGCCGGGACTAAAGCGGCGATTTTAGTCGATCCGGAGGATGTCAAAACTTTGGGAGCGGCGATGGAAAAATTGTTGGTTGATCAGGAATTATACGAAAGTTTAAAAAGCCATGCCTTATTGGAAGCAAAAAAATTCAGTTGGCAGGCAACGGCAGAAAAAACCAAAGCCGTTTATGAAGATGTTTATCGGGAATTAAAACAAAATTATGGCCGTTAATTATCCTAAAGTGGACATTATAATTTGCTCGTATCGCAACAAGGATTTGACAGCTAAATGCCTTGACTCTTTGCTTAATTCTATTTATACTGATTATAGAATTATTTTAGTTGATGACGATTCGCCGGACGATTCCGTTGCTTTTTTTAAACAAAATTATCCGACTATCACTATTATTGAAAACTCGATTAATTTAGGCGCCGCCCTGGCCCGCAATGTAGGTATTGATGCCGGTCAAGCCGAATACGTGGTTACAATGGATAACGATGCTTCACTTTCGCCAGCTTGGCTTGGACAAATGGTGGAATTGATGGATGCTGACAAAACAATCGGCCAGGCGGTTGGCAAAATTTTATTTGCTGATAAACCGGACATAATTGCCGCCGCCGGAGGCAGTATGTTTTTTCGCGGTAAAGGATATGACATCGGACAAGGGAATGACGCTAATGATGCCAAATATAATCAGCCGAGGAACGTGTTGTTTGCCTGCAGTGCCGCCATGATTGTCCGGCGTGAGATTTTGCAAGCCGTGGGTGGATTTTATGGCGGTTTTTTCCATGGTTATGAAGATGTTGATTTATCATTAAGAATAAATATTGCCGGTTACCGTGTTTTCTATTATCCTTCGGCAACCAGCTATCATTTGATAAGTGCTACGATTGCTGACACGATTAAGCGGCGGCACAGCACTTATTTGTTTATGCGCAATCGTCTTTTAATCATGCTGAGGAATTATGAATTAAAAAGCTTAGTGAAGTATTTGCCGCTTAATCTGCGTTTTAATTTAAGATTATGCCTTGACAATCGGGAAAACATTTGGCCTTTTATCCTTAGTCACTTTTCCTTTATCAGGGAAATTCCTAATATTATCCGAGCGCGCCGTTTATTAAATAAAATTAGAACCGCAACCGACCGGCAACTGGAATCATTATTTAATCTTGATTAAATTTTATTATGAATCTTTATACTAGACTAAAAATAATTAAACAAAATTGGCCAATAGGCAAGTTCTATTTTTATCATCTATTTAGGCGGGATTGGCCGCTTTATAGTTTGATTTTTCAAGTAACCAATCAATGCAACTCTCGTTGCCTAATGTGTTTTAATTGGCAAATTATCAATACGGAGACCGATGAGCTTTCTTTGGCGGAAATAGAAAAATTTTCTAAAAGCATCGGTACTGTCAGTAGTGTTATTCTGGGCGGCGGCGAACCTTGTTTGCGTGTTGATCTGCCGGAAATCTGCAAAATTCTTTATCAAAGCGGCGTCACTAAGAAAATTGTTTTGCCGACTAATTGCCTATTGCCGGATTTGATAATCGATCAGACTAAAAAAATATTAGAAATCGCCCCGGTTAAATTGAAAGTTGTTTTATCTTTAGACGGAATCGGAAATGTTCATGATGAAATTCGCGGCATTCAAGGCAATTTTGAAAAATTTATTGATACTTACAACCGTCTGGAAGAAATATCTCACACCCATGATTTATTGCAGGTTAGCGTCAACACTACGATTTCTGACAAAAATCAGGATAATATTTCGGCGATTATTGATTATATTGATCAGCATCTCAAATTCAAATATCATACCGCCGAAGTTATCCGCGGCACATTTGATAAGGCTAAAATTGGACCGCCGGCCCTGGCTAAATACGAAGAATTAATTGATCAAACTTTACTCAAGAGCCAAACCACCGATCGTGATCCGGCGCATAAATTATTCTATGCCTATTATCATAAATTGGCGCTAAAAATGATGAAGCGGAAGAAACAAATTTTGCCTTGCCGTTCCTCCTCTTTTTTTCCGGTGATTGACGCTTGGGGTAATGTTTATAATTGTGAGATGCTGCCTAAATTGGGAAATTTAAGGGGTTATGATTACGATTTAAAGAAAATTTGGCATTCTCCGACCGCTCAAAACCAGCGTCACAATATTAGAAATAAAAAATGCTGGTGTACCCATTATTGCTATCAATCACCAAACATTTTAATAAGTCCTTGGCATCTGTTCAAGGCGGTTTTTGGCGATTATTTTTTCAAATAAACTATTGGCCGCTATTTTAAACTTATGGTTGGATTAAAAAAAACGGCAGTTGCTTTTTTAAAAGATAATTATTTAATAATTTCAATCTTGGGTTTAGGATTGCTGATTCGGCTGTGGGGCGTGGCGAACGACTTGCCGATGATTTCTACGGTCGCCGATGAATCATTGATGATTTTTCCAAGTATTGGCATGCTGGCTCGGCATAGCTTTATTCCGGAAGCGACTTTAGGCACTTATTTCCCTTTTCTTCATTATGTGTATATTGTTGCTTTTTTGCCGCATATATTTTGGCTGTTCATTGTTAACGGCTTTAGCTTTTTAGCCGTTGAAAAATCGATTATTTTTGATTTATCGGGGTTAACATTAATGGCTAGGCTATCCTCGATTTTAATGGGTACGGCGACTATCTGGCTAATTTATGCGATTAGTCTAAAAATCTTCAAACGCCAGTTGCCGGCTTATTTAGCTGCTCTTTTCTTCGCTTTGGATCCGCTCAATGTCGCTTTAAGCCATGTAGCAAGGGTGTGGGGTCCGCAGACTTTCTTTATTTATTTGTCATTATATTTTTCTTTGCGTTATTTTGGAGATCAGGATCAAAAGGTGAAGGTTAGAGGATATTTGATTACGGCTATTTTCATACTTTTATCCATCGGCGTTAACCCGCCCGGGATCTTTGCTTATTTTTTATGGCTGATAATTATAGCTGTTTATCGTTTTAATTTAGATTGGAAAAAATATTTTAAATTTTTATTTAGTAAACCCTCGATTTTTTTCCATGGTATATTATTATTGGGTGGTGCCGCCATCTTATCGCTGGCCAGCGGTTCTTTGATTTTATTGTATAAAGACGCCTATTCTGTTTTTTTTGATGCCGGCAGCAGCGCAGTGATTTCCGGACACACAGTTACTCGTTCTGTCTTGCCGCTTTGGCAAAAAATTCTTTTATCGTTCAATACTTTTTGGCAGTATGAAAGCGTGGCGATTATTCTTTTTATTCCCGCATTATTCCTGATTTTTAGGAAAGATAAGAAACTTTTTTTCTTTTTGTCCTTGTCTTTTTTGGTATTTTTTATTTGTCTGAATCCGCCTTTGATAAATTTTGTTCGAGCTCGATACTTGGCGACGATGATGCCGTTTATCGTCTTGCCGGCCGCTTGGCTGTCGGCGGAAATATTCCTTCGGCTAAAAAATAAAAACTTTTTATTAGCCTTAATATTCATCGGGCTAATTGCGGCACCGGCGTTATTTTTGGATTTACGAAATGACTATTTATTGGCGCGAAGCAGCTCTAACTTGGATCTTTATTATTGGCTGAAGGATAATTTAAAAGCTGATGAGCGAGCCTTTATTTTCGGCAACTATTTGTCTCAAGATCTTTTGCCTAGTCGAGAATTATTAGCCCAGATCAAAAAGTCGGCTCCGGATTATTATTCGGCACGATTCAAATATTTGTCAGATAACAAGTCCGGGGACTGGGCGGGTTATAATCTTTACTCGGAAGGTTTTTTATGCCGGTTTTCGCCGGAGCAAATTAAGCAGTTAAAATTTAAATATTTGATAATTTCAGAGAATTCAGATTTAGAAATCAATTTAGCCGAATTTAAGATTTGTGGTTTAATACCAGTTGATTTATTTAACAGCAATCCGGTTTTTATTCGAGATACTGCTCCGTTTTACAAATATTCCCTTACTGATTCCTACTACATCGACGGCAATCTTTTTGCGGAAAGCTATAAGCCGTTGCTGTCAATAAAACAATTCGGGCCGCGAATTAGAGTTTATCAAATTAATCAATAAAATATGAATAAATTTGTCCTCACTCCGCTTTGGAAACGGTTGCTATTTAGTCTTTTTTTAATCTTTGCCTTTTTATCGGCAGTCGGTTTTTGGTATTCCCCGGTGCTGTTTAAAGGTTATTCAACCGAATCAATAGGTGAGGGGATAATCTTAGCCAGAAATTATGTTAAAAGTGGCACTTTGGGGATAGAGAATGATTTGAATGTGGTGGTGGCTTCTGATTTAGCCAAGACTTCTGTGCATAACAGTTATATCAGCAACGGTTTTAATGCTATTTCCGATGTGGCTATTTTTAAATTGTTCGGCTGGCAAAGTTGGAATAATTTAGTTTTGATTTCGGTGGTTATTTATGCTTTAAGTTTGGTATTTCTGGCCATAACAACTTATTGTTTATTTGGCTTTCCAATCGCCGTGATTTTTTCTTTGGTGTATATTTTGTTGCCTTTTAGCGGCCAAACTGCCAGAGCCGTCAGTTTATATGAATTCGCTCAATTATACTTATCTTTATTTATTTTATTTTTCTTCCTTGGCCGCGGTAAGAAATTTTATTATTTGTATTTGGCGATAGCCGGGGTCTTTTTAAGCCTAGCCTGTTTGTCCCGAGAAACTTTTTTTATATTTTTGCCCATCTTGTTTATTTGGCTGGTTATTTCCGGCAAGAAAAAAGAATTGCTTAGCCTGTTTATTCCAATCGGCTTGATCCTGTCATTTTTTTGGCTGCCCTCGATGATTGGGCCGGGTAGCGGCAATACTTATGCCAGCCTGTTTGTGGCTCAAGATCAGAATCAAAGCCAGTGGTCGGAATTTGATTCTTATGGTCATATTTATCCCGATCCCTACACTTTTCATTTTGACCGTCAACAGGTAATTGATCAGATAAATACTGATTTAAAAAATAACAATTCCAGTTTTTTATATAAAATCGATCGTTTAAAAGTCGGCAAGAATTCCGGCATTATTGATATCGGAATTTTGGAGCGGTTAGTAGTTGGAACTTCTATTTTAATCGCTCATTTGTCAAAATTTTTAGCGATTGAATTTATCGGCGGACCGATTATTTTCATTTTAATATGCTTAGGCTTATTGGAGCTGAAGAAAAAAAACATCAGTTTATATTATTTATTTTTATCATGGCTGGTTGGATCGGTGGTGTTAATGAGTTATGTTGTTTTGTCCAGCCGAAGCCATTTGATGGATTTTACTTGGCCGATTGCCGTTTTAAGCGCTTTGGGTTTGGCGGGTTTGGTTAAATCAATAACCGATCATTACCAATTTAAAAAATATTCCAGCTTGGTCTCTTTAGGTTTAATCGTCTTAACGCTGTATAGTTTAGTGGTGGCTAGCCATGTGTATTTAGGGCGAAGTTATGATGACAATAGGAATTTAGTTTTGGATTATTTGGCCCAAAAAATTAATGAAAGGAATATCGGTTCAACCGAAGTCATTGCCGTCGGTGAAAGAACCGCTCATCCCATCTTAAATTATTTGACTGATAAATCAATCGTTTATTTTGATCCGGCTACCATTAAAAAAATGGCCCAGACTGGCAATTTACAACAGGCTTTTGATAAATTCAATGTTAAATACGTGGTTGGCTTTAATAGTTCGACAAGTGATTTGATAACTCAAAAAAGCCAAGCCGTCAATATTGCCGTTTGGCCGGAAACTGGCTTTTTGGAACAGCCGGTCGGCTTTAATAAGATGTGGCTGCTTAATATTATCAAATAGCCGAAGGAAGCGGCAGGAGATAAAATGAAATTATAACTGGCTTGATTTTTTGTTAGTTTTTAGTTAAAATATGTCTAAGCTTGGGGCAATAAATTGGCAAGATTTTGATTCCTAACCGGGCGCGTTTAAGAAGTTTTATTTGAAAGCTTGAATGATTTCAGGCTTTAAATCTATGATTGATATCCTCTTAATTAATCCAAATGTGTCAAAAATTTCTGATACCGGCGAAGGCGTATTACCCCCTTTAGGCTTATGCTATATTTCCGCTTATGTAAAAAATCAAGGCGGCAAATCGGAAGTTTTAGACGCTAATGTTTTAAATTTGGATGATCATCAGCTATTGCAACTTATTAAAGAAAAAGCTCCGAGAATAATCGGTTTTACGGCTACAACTCCGCTGATTACGGAGGTTGGCCGGCTTTCGGCTTTAATTAAAAAACAATATGGCGATTTAATCATTATCGTCGGCGGTCCGCATGTGACGGTATTGCCGGAACTGACATTAAAACAGAATCACGATATTGACATCGTAGTGAGGGGCGAAGGAGAGAAAACGACGTTTGAGCTTATTGACCATTTAAAAAAGTCAAGTCAGATTGATTATTCCCAAATTAAAGGCATCACTTATCGCGATTCGATTGGGCAAATAGTTTCTAGCGCGTCTCAGGAGATTTTGGCTGATTTGAACTCTTTACCCTTGCCCGATCGGAGCGATCTGCCTAATCATAAATATCATCCTTCCATTAAGTGGTTTAATCGAACCCCCTTTGCGACTGTCATGACTTCGCGAGGCTGTCCCAATGATTGTATTTTTTGCGCTTCAAAATTTATTTTGGGCCGCACGGTCAGATTTCGATCGCCAGAAAATGTTTTGGAGGAACTGGAGCAATTAGTTAAGAATTACGGCGTTAAAGAAATAATGTTTTATGATGATACTTTCACCATTGATAAGGATCGCATTTATAAATTATGCGATTTGATGATTACCAGCAAACTTAATATTACTTGGGGCTGTTTGAGCCGCGTTGATCGAATTGATAAGGATCTTTTGTTCAAAATGAGGCAGGCGGGCTGCCATATCATGTGCTATGGTGTGGAATCCGGTTCTGAAGAAATGCTCAAGGCCATTAGAAAGAATATTAATTTAAAACAGGTTAAGGAAGCAATCCTGGCCACTCGGCAGGTAGGCATAGATTGCTCGGCTTCTTTTGTATTCGGCGTGCCGGGAGAAACCGCGGATACCATGAAGAAGACCATTGATTTTGCCTTAGAAATTGATCCTTTATTCGCTCAATTTTATCGGGTCGTGCCTTATCCTGGCACTGATTTGTTTAAAATGTATCTGGATAGCCATGATATTTCCTCCATTGACTGGGAAGAATTCTTGGAAATCGGCAATGCTGATAAATTAATGAAACTCGACACAATTTCGGAAGAAGAATTCAACCGTCTGCTTAAGCTCAGTTATTTGCGTTTTTATCTTCGTCCTAAAAAAATCATGCAGTTAATCATAAAGATGGTCTCTCCCTATAAGATTAAGGGAGTTATTTTGGCCGGCGCGTATTTTATTAAAATACTTTTTGGCAAAAAGAAAAATTAATTTTACCATGCTGAAAAATTTTAAAATAAAGAATCTTTTAAGCCTGCTGGGCCCGATTATTTTGATTTACATCTTGACCAGAATTAATTACGGCTTTTTGTTTGAACAAATAAAATTAATAAAATTGCCGTTTTTGATTGCCGCCGCCATTGTTGCTATACTGGGAATTGTTTCCCGATCGTTAAAATGGCGTTTAATCTTAAATAATCTTAATATTAAGATCAGCAAGTTGGACGGTTTGAATTTGTTTTGGCTTGGCCTTTATGCTGGAATAATTACTCCTGGCCGTTTAGGAGAGCTGATCAAGGTTTATTTTTTAAAATTAAGGAACCATGCGCCCCTCCCGTCTTTTTTGAGCATTTTTGTGGATCGCATGATCGATATCATGTTTTTGCTCGGGTTAGGGTTGCTTGTTTCCATTTTTTATTTAAAGGGCATTGTCATCCAAGTGTTAGCGCTAATTATCATCCTGATGTTAGCGATTACGTTGTTTTTATTGGTGCTTGATCAGCGCACGGGTTTGCATCGGTTCTTTAATGTTTTTATAAAGAGATTTTTCTCCTTTGATTTGGCAAAATATAGCAATTTTACTTTTCTCAAACTATGGAAGGGAATTAAACGGGTAAAAATCGGAGACGTACTGATTTATCTGGCTTATTTGCTATTCAGTTGGTTCCTTTATTTCTTTTCCAGTTATTTGATTGCCTTGGCTTTGGCTTTAAATTTATCTTTTTTTAATCTTTCCGCGATTTTAGTGGTAGTGGCGATTGTTTCTATCTTGCCGATCACTATTGCCGGCATTGGCACCCGTGAGGCGGTAATCATATATTTTTTTAGTTTGTTGGGTTTTAGTTCCGAACGCGCTTTGATTTTTTCTTTTTTTATTTTTATTAATGATCTTGTTACGATCGCCGTGGGTATCATTCCTTATTACCGAGAAAGTATTTTATTAGGAAAATTTAAAAACTAAGATATATGATATTTCAAAATAAATATTGGGAGCGGAGAGTTTTAAATAAAAGAAGGCAACCATTTAACGAAGTAGTACGGTGTTATGTTTTTCCAAAAATATGTCAAATTTTAAAAGTAATCCCGATAAATAAAAATACTCAACTTTTAGATGTGGGGTGTGGAAATGGATTCTATAGTTATTATTTTAATGAGATATGCGATGTTACTGGAATAGATTATTCCCATGAACTTATTAGACAAAATCCGATAAAAAAAACAATTCTTATGGACGCAAATGATATTAGGTTTGCTGATGATTCTTTTGATATAACATTCTGTGGCGCGTTACTTCATCACGTGTTAAATGAAAAAAGAGTTATTAATGAAATGAAAAGAGTGTCTAAGGAGTATGTTATTATTATCGAACCAAATAGGAATAATCCATTTTTATTTTTATTTTCACTTTTTGTAAAGGAGGAAAATAAAGCATTGAGGTATTCTATGAAGTATTTAAAAAAAATGGTTAAAGATTGTGATTTAAAAATAATATCAACATTCTCACATGGATTAATAGTGCCAAATAAAACTCCAAGAATTTTATTACCAATATTAAAATATTTTGAGATTAAATATCCATTAGGTATGATGAATATACTAATTTGTAAAAAATAAACGCAAAGGTATTTTTTTATCAATTATTTTTTACCCAAACAAATTATGTTTGGGTAAAAAAATAATTGAGTCGGCAGATCATGGATTTCAATAGAATGCCAACCGGTTTTCTCTAATATTTTTTTGTATTCTGAACTTCGATAATAATGCGGTTTATTTATTCTATGGCCAAAAATTTTGCTGGAGGCTTTGTCGGCGGAGAAGAAATGGAAAAAAGCAACAAGCTTTTCAATGATGAGCGAGCTGGAGATGGAAAGCAGATAACGGAAGAAGCGATCCCGACTCATGGTTTTAATAATAATGACCCCATTCGGTTTGGTTTTTTTTCGGCAATCTTCTAGCATATTCAGGACTTCTTGGCGGGACATTAAAACCTCCACATCAATGACGATTGTGGCGTCGAACTCCTCTTCTTGCAGACTCCCGACTTCCGTTTGGATAAATGTTAAATTTTCAGGCTTGAATGATACCTGATTCGCTTGCTTGATGCGATCGGCTGAAGGGTCAATGGCCACTACTTTTAAGGTGGGTCGTTTAAAAGCGAAAAAATAGGAAAAAACTCCGAACCCGCAACCCAGGTCAAGCAATTTTCCGCTGGTCGGCACGTATTGGGAAATTGTTTCCAGCGGCGTTGTCGTGAATCTGACGAAGGTAATTAATTTTTCTACCGCTCCCAATCCGAGATAATTATTTTTTATCTGTTGGTATTCTTTTTGGAATCTCATAAATAATATTTTTCTAAAATGAATTTTTAGGCTTTTTTAATCATAATTCTAACGAAAATCCTAAATCCTTCAAACATTGTTTTTAAGGAATCAAAAGAGTTTATTTGTTTAAGCTTCCGCCAAACATAGATCGGCCGCAAATAGAATTCGCGGAAACCTCTTTTCTGCCAATAAACCAATTCTTCCGCCGTTAAGTTTTTTTGCACCAGTAGCGGCGACGTGTTAGTAAGGGGAGCGAAGGCTTCCCAGGGCGTATCGGAAGCGATAAAGCCTTCATCTTTGGCGTAGTAATACAGATCTGAGCCAGGCACCGGGCAGGTGATAAAAAAGGTCGCATTATCTAAATCCAGGCTTTTGGCGAAATTGATCGTCTCTTTAATGGTTTCTATCGTCTCGCCGATGTTACCCAGCATGAAACTGGCATGAGCCAATATATTGTGGTGTCTTAAGATCGCCACTGCTTGCCGCCCCTTGTCCGTGGTGGTTTGCTTGCGCATAATGTCTAATATTTTCTGCGAGCCGGATTCTAGTCCTAAGGAAATTTTCTTACAGCCGGCCTTTGACATGATGGAGGCTAATTCATCGTCGATGGTATCGGCTCGGGAAAAACAGATCCAAGCAATCGGCAGTTTTTTGTCTATGATTTTTTGGCAGACTTCAATCGCTCTTTTTTTGTTTAAAGTGAAATTATCGTCCAAAATGCTGAATTCTTTGATATTGTATTTATTGATGCATTCTTCAATTTCAGCCAGCAAATTGTTAGCGCTGCGATAGCGTAAACGGCGATTCCAAATGCTTTTGGAAACACAATGGATACAGTTGTGGGCGCAGCCGCGGCTGGTTTGGATCGGTGAGCATTGCTCCTCAGTCAATTTTTTAGTTGGGGCGGAACGGTAAAGTTTTAAATCAAATAAATCGCGGGCTGGAAAAGGGATTTCATCAAGATTTTCAATCATTGGCCGTGGCAGATTGCCTATAATTTTGCCGTCGCGCTTAAAATACAAGCCGGAAATATTTTCCCAATCCGTCCGTTTGTCTTTGACGGCTTGGACCAATTCAGAAAAAGTCACTTCGCCTTCCCCAATGACAGCAAAATCTACGAATGGGTTGGTTAAAACTTCAATTGGCAGAATCGTCGGATGAGTGCCGCCTAGTATGGTGACGCAATCCAGTTTTAATTCATCTTTAATGATTTGGCAAATTTTAAAAACGTGATTGACGGTTGGCGACAGACAAGTAAAGCCGACGACGTCGGGCCGCTCATGCGCAAAATAATCCTTTATTTCCTTATAGCCGATGCCTAAGGCTTCAGTATCTAATATTTTAATTTCGCAATCAACCTTATTGCGCAAATAACCAGCTAAGTAAGCCAGATTAAAAGGCATTGCATGGCCGCCGGATTCTTTCATGCCTTCAAAGTTTATGTAGGGCGGATTTACCAAGATAACTTTCATAATTATATTTTATTATATTTTGAGCAGTTTCAGACCCGCTTTAAAATTATTTTTTAAATTATTCCAGTTTCTTATTTCTTTTAATCTTCGCCAGATATAGCGGGGAGCTAAGTAATATGAACGATAAGCTTGAATTAATGTTTTAAATAACTGTTCGCGAGTAAAATTTTCTTCCCAGGCCGGTGGATGAAAATCTGCCTGAGGATGTTTAGAAAATTCACGCCAATAATCCTGTTTGATAATGCCTTCTTTTAGGCCTTTTAAATACAAGTCAGTCGCTGGAAAAGGGGTAAGTACGGAAAAGTGCACATAATCAGGAAATAGTTCTTTAGCTAGTTTAATTGTTTCTTTAATATCATCTTCGGTTTCCGTTGGTGAGCCGATCATGAAATAACCCGCTGTCTCAATGCCGGCTTTTTTGGTTAATGCAAAAGCTTTTTTGATCATCGGAATTGTAATGCCTTTTCTTAAAACATTAAGAATTTTTTCGGTGCCGGCTTCTACTCCATAATGGATTCTGGTGCAACCAGCTTTTTCCATTAATATTAGTAATTCTTCATCAACCGTATTAACTCGAGCGCGAATATCCCAATTGAGGATTATATTTTTTTCCATTATCAATCGGCAGATGTCTACCACTCTTTGACGATCAATCGTAAAAGTATCGTCGTAAATAAAAACCTCTTTAATGCCCAGGGCGGCGATCTCGGCCAATTCCTGGACGACATTTTGTGCTGAACGTGCTCGGAAAATTTTGCCTAAATGGGGCCGATCGCAAAAGAGACATTGATAAGGACAGCCACGGGAAGTGAACATTGTGGTTGTCGGATTTTTTTGCGCGATGATGGAATAGTATTTTTTGTAAGGGGTTAAGGTACGCGCTGGAAATGGCAGATCGTCTAACTGCATAATCAAATCTCGGCAACCGTTATTAATGATATTACTCGCTTGTCTGAAGACAATACCCTTAATCGTTGGCCATTGTTCCGGTTGTTGGAGATTATTAATTAAATCATAAAAAGGCTGTTCGCCTTCACCCAGGATTAAAAAATCAATTTCTGGATTAGCCATCGTTTCTTCCGGGTAAATATTGACATGCGGGCCGCCGAGGACAATGGGAATTTCTGGCTGAGCCGCTTTAATTTTTTTGGCTGCCATCAAAACATCAATAATCGTGAAAGTCATAGCGGTAATGCCAACGAGTTCTGGTTTTTCTAATTTAATGATTTCTGCTAGCGCATCAAGATTGATTTTTTCTACTGGGCAGTCGATAATTTTTACTTCATGGTTAGAATGTTTCAATAGGTAGCCAGCCAGATACATAAGTCCTAGTGGTGGTAAAAAATCCATACCCGATTCTAGCTCCTTAGGCATATCGCTTTCTATAATGTGTTGAATGGGGGGATTAATCAAGAGTATTTTCATAGAGGTATTTTTCAATTGATTGGCAATCGTATGAGTTTAATAAATAAATTAATTTTTTCCAACTATTCTTAGTATTGAAAAATTTTATGATTTTTTTTATGATTGGCATTGAAATATCTGGCGGTTTGGCTAGGAAATCAAAGGGATGAAAATGGATAGTGGTTGCACCTTGAGTGGTCTTTTTTGTTAACATTTTTTTAAAAATTTTCCAAGGTGTAATTCTTATGTAGATACCGCCGGTCACTGGCCAATTAAGAAGTGACCCGCTATATACGGCCAAAGGAAACTCGTATAGATGTTTGTTTATTAAATAGGGCAATCGCGGCGCTTTCTTGATACCGTAGGTGCTGTTTGGAAAAATCAGGGACGTGAGTCTTGGTAATTTTAGCGGAAAAACAGAGGAGTCATATCTTAACTGGTTGTCTTCAAGCACTTTTATGACCCAATTTTGGTTATCATTAGTTAAAGAAAAATTAACAGCGCGATGACCCAGTACGGCCTTTCCGGTTAAAGAAAGTATTTTTTCTTTCATGATCTTAATTTCTTGATCAAAGTTTTGATAATTCTTTACCCAAAGTGGGCGATGATCAAAGGAGTGAATGGCAATTTCGTGTCCATGCACAGCGAGTTTTTTTATCATCGCCGGTTCTTGTTCAATAACTTTCCCAGTGACGAAGAAAGTCGCAGTCGCTTGGTTGGATTTAAGAGCGGCAATCAGTTGATCGACAAATTCTTCTAAATGTTCAGTTTCTGATCCATTAAGATGGGGTTGGAGGGATAATGATTCAAACCAGTATTCAAGATCAAAAGTCAGAATGAGTTGTTTCATAAGAGCTTTTCTTTAGCGGTAGATTTCTCTTCTTAAGGCGGCAATCTGATCGGCTAAAAGTCCAAAAAAGAAAATAATAATAGCGGATAAGACAACTAAAATAGTACTTTTGGCGATGTTATTCATAATTAATCCGGCAATTAGCATAATTAATCCGGTTAGCCCCAAAAGCAGGCCGATTGGCAGGAAAAATCTAAGTGGGGAAAAGAGCATTGTTAGACGCATGACCAGGATTAGGTAAGTAAAAAATTCCCTGGGCTTAACCATGCTTTTGCCACCGCCTCGTTTGTCGATTTGGATTGGAATAAATTTTACATTAAGCCCTTCTTTTATGAAAGCGAAAAGGGAAGTCGTAGAGCAAGAAAAACCATTAGGTAGAATGTGTGAGAACCTAAGAAATTCATTTTTTTTGATCAACCTTAAACCGCAATTAAAATCAGAAATTTTTTTGTTTAAAAGGTATATCGCTAACCAATGTATAAGTTTTTTTCCGGGTTGCCTTAGCCAGGGGCCTTGGTAGCCGACGCGTTCACCGGAAATCAGATCGAAATTATCCATAAAGGGAACCATTTCTTTAATGTATTCCGGGCGATGTTGGCCGTCTGCATCAAAAAATATTAGCCACTCGGACTGGGCAGTTTTGGCGCCGGTTTTGAGCGCAGCACCATAACCCTTATTGTAGGGTTGAACGATTATTTTTATATCGGTAATATTTTTTAAAATATCCGAAGTATTGTCAGTTGAAGCATCATTGACGACAATAATCTCGAAATTTAATGACAAATTGTTGATGGAATTTTTAAGCCCCTCGATAGTTTTGCCGATCGTCTCCGCCTCATTGTAGGCAGGTATAATGATTGAAAGGGATTTTTCTGATGTTTCTGGCATAATAATTTTTAGGATTTATTAAATTCAACATGCCAACCCATAAAATCAGATTGACTTAGTGAACAATTCTGGCATAGCTTATATTTTTTGCATAAACCATCTTTTCTAACTTGTTTTGCTTCGGGGCTGAAGAATTGTTTCAACAATTTCGATCCTTTAATATTAGGCATTTTGACATCGGTATTCACATCAATACAGCAAAGTCCCAGATCGCCATTCCAGCAAACAACGGCCTGAGTCAGCGGTACGGTGCAGACGGTTTTTTTGATTTTTGATTTTTTTCGTAAATATTTTTCATTTTTTGGCAGTAGATACTGGTATTTATCACGCATCTCCAGTGTTGTCACCGAACCCAAGCTTAAGGATTTAAATTGGATGCTGTCAGCCCCAATGGATCGTGCCCAATCCAGGATTTTAGTATTTTCATTTTCCGAAAACGATGTTAATAGGGATTGAATACAAACGCTCGGATACTGACGATTCAAGTTGCGTTTTATTGTTAAGAAATTTTCAATATTTTGTTTAACTGTTTCAAAATTAGAGCCAAAACGGTAGGCCTCATGTGATTCTTTAGTGGCGCCATCAAGGCAGAGATGAATTAATTTTAAATCCGCCGCTATTATTTTTTTTGATAATTCTTCTGATAGCATCATGGCGTTGGTGCTTAAGAAGGTGTCATGACTATGCTGGCTGGCATAAGCAATAAATTGATCGATTTGAGGATGAAGCAATGGTTCGCCGGCAAAAATAAAAGTTATTCGCGGCTTATCTTGAAATTCTTTAAATTCGTCAATAATTGATTTATACATTTCAAAATCCATAAAACCTCGTTCGCGGTTCATGGCAAAGTTCGTGGGACAGACCGGACAACGCAGATTACAATTATTTGTCACTTCAATCGCAATATCCTTAGGCGACTTGTCAAAGTTGCTTAATGGATAAAAGTTAGCCATGAGGCCAGCTATATCCCAAAAAAATTGAGATTTTTTAAGCTGTTTTATCATAATAAAATTTTACAAATTAACGATCGCGGTATAAATCATATTTTTTAGCTTTGTTGCGTACTGAAATAAATCACTGTCCTCGGCCGCCAAAAACAACCCCAATCGTCTTTAAGGTGATGCTTAAATCAAGAAGCAGCGAGCGGTTTTTTATATAATATAAATCATATTTTAGTTTTTCCACAGTTTCCTTTTGTGAACCGCCGTAAGCCGGACCCAGTAGCTGTGCCCAGCCGGCCAGTCCTGGTTTGACTAAGAGCCGTTCGCTGTAGAATGGTATCTCTTGCGCTAGGGTAGCAGTAAATTCCGGTCGTTCCGGCCTGGGGCCGATCAGTGACATTTCGCCCCGGAGAATATTAAGCAATTGAGGAATTTCGTCCAACCTGGTTTTTCTCATTATCCGGCCGAAACGGGTAACGCGCGCGTCATTTTTTGTCGCCCATTGAGCGCCGTTTTTTTCGGCATCCTTGACCATGGAACGGAACTTCATCGCCAAGAACTCCTTGCCATTTTTGCCCACCCGGATTTGCCGGAAAATAACTGGTCCAGGGCTTTCTATCTTAATAATTAAAGCGATAAACGGCATTAGTGGGGTAGCAACTATTAAACCGGCAATTGCTAGAATAACGTCTATTAGGCGCTTGAAAATCTCATAGGATTTTTTGGAGTTTTCAGTCAGGTTTTCCAAAAACCAGCCCAGCTCAATGGATTCTACCGGAACTTTCTGCGCAATGGTCTCGTAAAAATCAGTTAACCGATGCACGTCAATGCCCAGTGACAAGCAGTCAAAAATTTTCTTGGCGGTTGAGGCATCAGCATGCAGGGTATTATCGGCAGTTAAAATATCAATATTATTATCTATGCAATATTTTTTTAGATCTTCAGGTATCTGGCTGCTTACTTGCGCGACATAGCCCAACTGAGGCCGTTTTTTTATTTCTTCCAGCAGTTCGGCGGATAACGGATTATTGCCGATAATCAATACGTGGTTGGCGATTTGCGGCGATTTGATTAAACCGTAGAATATTTTACGCCAACCAAATAAGAGAATAAAAGTTACAACCAAATCAATTATCAAGACCCTCTGCGGTTTAATTGAGGGGAAAAGTGGTGCGAGGAAATAAAATAAAAGGACAGCGATAATGCCGTTGATGATTATGGCTCGGCCGTAATTAGTCAAAAGCGAAAAATTATTGTAACTGATTTTAAGTTCGTAAAAATCACTGATATAAAAAACCAATAGCCAAGCCATAAAGATAAATAAAAACGCTCCAGCATGGGTCGGCCAGTTTTCTGATGTGGTATTGCCCCAGTAACGCAAGACCAATGTTAAATAAAGCGCCAGATAAAGGCAGCCAATGTCGCCCAAAAACAAGAAGAATTTTTTGGTTTTTAGTATAAAACCAGTCATAGGATTAATCAATTAACGAACTATTTATACCATATTTAGGAAGAAAAAACAAGTTTTATCTTAATTTAATTTGTGTTATAATGAAACAGGGTCAAATGCCCGCTTTTTATGTTAAAGACGTTAAAGGAAAAAATTTACCTGTTGCCGTTATTCAAGCGATCATTATTCAGGCAATTCATTAAGTTCTGCTTGGTTGGCACATCCAATTTCTTTGTTGATTTGGGCGTATATTGGCTGATGACTCGTTTGTTCGGCCTTCATTATCTTATTGCTTCGGTTATTTCTTTTTCCGTAGCCGTTACTTGGAGTTTTGAATTTAACCGTAAATGGACTTTCCGCCATCATAACAATAATCTAAAGCGACAGTACGTTAAATTTTTTATTGCCAATATCGTAAGCTTATCATTGAACTTGAGCCTTTTAAGCTTATTAATTGAATTAGCGCATGTCCCCGATTTGTGGGCCAAGACCCTTTCCGCTCTTATCGTGGCTATTTTTAATTTCAGCCTAAACCGTTTTTGGACCTTTCGTCGCCAATAGCTTGTTTGGCAATAAGGAATTATGTTATAATTTAAGTGTTAAGTTTTAGACTTTAGAAATTTTAACCATCAAGCCTATGCCAGTTAAGAAGGCGATATTTGATAAAAAAAATATTTTGGTCGTCGGAGGAGCCGGATTTGTCGGTTCCAATCTTTGCGATGAACTGGTCAAGACCGCCAAAGTTATCTGTCTTGATAATTTTATTACCGGCGATCAGTCCAATATCGCCCATCTGTTAGCCAATCCTGATTTCAAGTTTATAAATCATGATATTATAAATCCGATTGAATTGGAAAGTCGTCCGGAATTAGCCGAGTTTAAAGTTGCTTTTCAGGGGGTGCAGGAAATTTATTTCTTGGCTTCGCCGACATCGCCCAAGGCTTATGTGGCACATCCGATAGAAACATTGTTAGTCAATTCAGTCGGCTTACGACACGCTTTGGATTTGGCGGTTAAGTACGAATCATCTATTTTATTCGCTTCGGCGCCGGCGGTTTATGGCGCCGGCACCGGTCCCATGCCGATCAAAGAGGATTATGTCGGTCCGGTTGATCAGTTCGGACCGCGCGCCTGTTATGCTGAGGCCAAGCGTTTTGGCGAGGCTTTAGTTAACAATTATCGTTTGACTCATAAGGTAAACACCAAGATAGCCAGGATTTTCAATTGCTATGGTCCGCGTTTGAGCTTAACCGACGGCCGAATGATTCCAGAAATGATTTCTGCCGCTTACAGCGGAACGGCAATCACTGTTTATGGCCAGGAAAGCGAGTTTGCTTCTTACTTTTATATTACCGATTTAATCCGCGGATTGATGAAATTGATGGAAAGCGGGGAAAGCGGTCCGGTCAATATGGCATCGGAATGGAAGATGGGCGTAACCGAAATCGCCAAAAAAATCATTGCCTTGACTAATTCTAAATCAGTGATTGAGTTTAAGGATCGTCCGGCTCATTTTGAAGCCCAGCCCCTGGCTAATATTTCTTTGGCTAAAGAAAAATTGGGTTGGTTCCCGATAATTTTAATGGATGAAGGCTTGCAAAAGACCATTGATTATTTAAGCGCGCAAAAGGGGATTAGGCGTCCGGAAACAACCCTCGGTTCCGGCCGGGCGATTTAGCTTATGAAATTGGCGATAATTATTCCGGCTTATAACGAAGCGGAAAAAATAAGCTCGGTGGTTTTCGGAGTTAGGGCCGCTCAGCCCGAATCTTTGATTGTGGTCGTTGATGACGGTTCTGTCGATGCGACGGCTGAACTGGCTGTTTCCGCCGGAGCGGAAGTGTTGAGACACAAAATCAACCGCGGCCAGGGAGCGGCGCTCAAAACCGGCATTGATTATGCTTTCCGCCGCCAGGTTGACGCGGCTGTTTTTTTTGATGCGGACGGGCAGATGGAACCGTCGGATATTAAATTATTGATTGATAGGCTGGCCGAGGGGTATGACGCGGTGCTGGGTTCCAGGAATTTGGGTCGCGCTCTGAATATGCCGCTAACTAAGAAAATAACCAAAAAATTAGCTCTGTATTTTACCCGTCTTACTACCGGCTTAAAGTTAACCGATACGCATAACGGCTTTCAGGCCTGGACTGCCAAGTCTTTGCAGCAACTGAATTTGGGGCAGGATCGGCAGGCCTATGCCAGCGAGGTACTGCATGAAATCAAACGCTTGAAGCTCAAATATTGCGAAGTGCCGGTAACCATTCATTACACCGATTATTCCATTAAAAAGGGACAAAGCATCTGGAACGCGTTTGGAATCTTGTGGGATTTATTGATTAAATAATATTTTTTATGTTTTTTCGCGAAAAGAGATTAAAAAAATGGGCAGAAAATAATGGTTATACTTTTAGAAGTAGTAAAGATGAAAAATTTAAAGGTTGCTATGCTTTTAACGCAAATGATATTAATATTACTGGCAATCGTAATGGTAAAAGTTTTGAAATTATCGAAAAAGTAAATTTATCTTTTGGCGGTTTTGAAATAGAGAGCACATCTCGTGAAAATGAAATAAGAGTAAATAGTAAGAAAGTTTATCCTAAGCCAGAATCATGGTTACCTAATTTTTTTAATGACGGAGTATTGACTACTAAACAAATAGAAAACTTACTTGATGAGTATATAAAAAATGGTAAAATCGATTATAAAAAATATTTAACTGTACAACAAAAAGTAAGTTTGATTATTATATTACCCTTTTCAGCACTTATACTTTTTGAATTTATCAAGGTTATATTTTTTTAATTAATTTTCTATGCTAATTCAAATCATTTTGCTGATTATCATTGCCGTCATTATTTTACGTTTGGTTGTTAAATACCGCGCCAAGGAAATGCCCGGCAAACAGTTCGCCGGCTGGCTGATTTTGTGGCTGTTGGCCGCCGTGGTTGTAATTTGGCCTCAGTTGACGGTGGATATCGCCAATCGCGTAGGTGTAGGCCGCGGTTCCGACCTGGTGGTTTATCTGGCTTTGGTGTTTTTATTTTACATTATCTCCCGTTTATTTTTACGCATTGAGAAATTGGAAAAAAACCTGACCAAAGTCGTCCGGGCCGAGGCCCTAAAAGAAAAAGATGATTCAAGCGAATAAAAAAATCGTCATCGGCATTGTTACTTATAACTCCCGCCACAAAATCGTTGATTGCCTTAATAGCGTCAACCGGCAGAACTATCAGCGCGAATTGGTGCAAGTGGTGGTGGTGGATAATAACAGCCATGATTCAACCAAGGAATACTTGGCCGAAGCCTGGCCGCAAGTAACGGTCATCGCTAATGATGAAAATCTCGGTTTTGCCACGGCCAATAATCAGATTTACGCTTGGGCCAAAGACCAAGCCGATTATTTGGTTTTGCTTAATGACGATACGATTGTTGAGCCGAATTGGCTGATCCGATTGGCCAACGCCGCTTCCGGCGATGAGACGATTGCCGCCGCGCAATCTAAATTATTACTTTATCCGGAGAAGAATCTGATTAACAGTTTGGGCAATTCCATCCAATTTTTGGGTTTTGCTTTTTGCGATCATTATCGCGAGCCGGACAGCCATGCCACGACCGCTTTATTTGATTTGCCTTACGCCTCGGGCGCGGCTGTGCTTCTAAAGCTGTCGGCGCTTCAGGAAATCGGCTTGTTTGATGAGAAGCTATTTATGTATCACGAGGATGTTGATTTGGGTTGGCGTTTGCGTTTGCTGGGCTATCGCGCGGTTCTTGATCCGCTTTCCGTCGTCTATCATAAATACAATTATTCCAAGGCCAAGTATAAATTCTATTACATGGATCGCAATCGTTGGATTGTTTTATTGAAGAATTACCGCTTAGCGACTATTATTGTCTTGGCTCCAATGCTGCTGGTAATGGAGCTTGGCATTACGGCTTTTTCCATAAAAAATGACTGGTTTAAAGAAAAACTCAAGGGCTGGTCATGGTTGTTGAGTAATTTTGGTTATATTATGGGCGAGCGCCGTAAAATTCAAGATTTACGGCGAGTGTCCGATCGGGAGATTTTGAGTTTGTTTGTCGGCCCGATCACCAATCAAGAGGTGGAAAACAAGCTGTTAGCCTGGGTGGCAAACCCGCTCCTGGAAGTTTATTTTTTATTGGTTCGGCTGATTGTTTTTTGGTAAAGGACTTGATTTTTTCTTAATTTTACATTATAATTAAAAACACAAAATTCACTGCATTTAATAACAATGCGGTGATAAGGAAGGGGAAAAATATGGACCAAATTACACAGCCGATTAAGAGGATGGGCGGCGGCAGGATCGCCGTTTATATCGTTTTAATTTTGGCTCTGGCCTCTGTGGCTATCATTTCCATCGTGCGCGATCGTATTGTTAATTATCCGCAGAACTCGGTGTCTGTCACCGGGCAAGGCAAAGTGATTTACCAGCCGGACATCGCTATTGTTACTTTGGGCGTACAAATTGATAAGGTGGCCAAACCGGATGAGGCGCTGAATCAATTAAATGATCGGATTGCTAAAATTGTTGCGGCGGTCAAGGCTTTAGGCATTGCGCCGGAGGATATTGTTACGCAGAGTTATTCGTTATACCCGCAATACGATTATATCAATAATGCCAGCAATCTGTCCGGCTATAACGCCAATCAGCAGGTTACTGTCAAAGTGCGGGACATCAAAGTCAGTCCGGATAAGGTTAGCAGGGTGTTAGCCGAGGCCAGCAAGGCCGGCATTAATCAGGTCTTGGGAATTTCCTTTGATGTTTCCAATTTAGATGATCTTAAACAACAGGCCAGAATTGAGGCTTTGAGCGATGCTAATAATAAGGCAATCAAGATGGCTTCGGCGGCTGAGGTGAAGTTGGGGCGGATTACCGGTTGGTGGGAGAATTACGTGCAGGGTCCGGGCCAAGGCGTTTCTTATTACGCCGATAAGGGTGGTTTGGGCGGCGGCGGTAGCGTGAGCGCTACAATTCCGACCGGCAGTTATGAGATTGTGGTGGAGATGAATGTAAATTACAAATTAAAATAAGAATTAAGATATTTTATTGCCATATTTGAGTGAAGCGAAGGGTTTGGCGGTTTTAACGGAACCGAGCGCCCTTCGCTTCATTACTCTATAATTCGGAATAACAAATAAGGGCCTATAGTCTAGTGGTACGACGCTACATTCGCATTGTAGAGGCGGCGGTTCGATTCCGCCTAGGTCCACATATGGACATTTAGCTCAGTTGGTTAGAGCGTTCGATTCACATTCGAAAGGTCACAGGTTCGAATCCTGTAATGTCCACCAGTTCGGAAATGTCAAATTTTGTTGGTTATTTTGGCCGCCTTGGGCGACCAAATCATACGGAATTTTAAAGTCCAAAAGCAATTGGCGGTTTTGTAAAATGCGGTTCGACCCGATATTTTTTAGAAATGCAGCCAGTTCCTTTTTCTCTGGGCTCTGCATTAGGATATTGGCTTGGTTGAGCGATAAAATAAACTCACGAGCCGGTTCGACCCAAGAAACGCCATTCTGTTCAAAATCTTGGATTTTCTCATTAAGTTCTAACTTTCGAGTTAGGATTTTTTGTTTTCTACTGGTATATTCTTCAGTCGTGATTGTCTCGCTTAAATAGACATCAAGCAGTTTTTCTAATCGCTGGTTAATATTTTCCAATTCGCTTTTAAGATTTTGAACAGTAATGATTGCCTCGCCCTTAGCCTGTTTTTCCTCTTTGTCTATCTCAAACAATATTTTCTCGGTTTCTTGAGTCGAAATAGAAACTTTTTGAAGATAATTTTTTATCTGATTTTCCAATTCTTCTTCGCGTAAAAAATGTTTTTCGAGGCAATTCTGCTTTTTCTTGGTACAACGATAATAATTATGGCCTTTCTGTGTCTCGGCCGTAATACTGCAACCGCAAGAACATTTCAGTAGTCCAACAAAGGGAAAATCATGCTTTTTAATCCTGCCTCGCTTCTTGCCTCTTTGTCGCATGACATTTTTTACTTCTTCAAAAAGTTTCTTAGAAATCAACGGCTCGTGAGTGCCCTCAAATACTTCTCCGTCATATTTCATTAGCCCAGTATAGAAAATGTTTTGCAAAAGCGTGAAGAAATAACTTGTCCTAACTCTTTTGCCGTGAAAGCCCGTCAAATGGTGTTCTTCGCAGAACCTCTCTAAATCGCCCAATGAATAATCCTCAGTGGCGTAGAGGTCAAATATCTGTCTAATTAGCGGGCCTTTAATAGGGTCGACATCTATACCTCTCGTTTTGGGATTATTCAAATAGCCAATCGGGGCAAGCGAAGGCCAAACGCCATTTCTAATCTTTTGCCTCATGCCTCGTTTTACATTTTCTCGCAAGTTGTCGATATAGTATTTGCTTTGGCCAAAAGCGATACTAAGCATGAATAATCCTTGCGGAGTGGGCTCAAACCAAAAGGTGGGGAATTTGAGGGCTTTTATCGCTCCCTTATCAATCATATGGATTATCTTGCCACCATCAACGCTGTTTCTCGCCAATCTATCGGGGTGCCACGAAATAATACCACTTGCTTCGCCTTTTTCGATTCTGGCTAGCATTTCGCCGAATATTATTCGGCCTGGCTCTTTGGCAGTCTTGGCTTCCTGAAAGGAAGCGACAATTTCCAGTTTTTCTTTGGCGGCAAATTCTTTTAATTCAACTAATTGGGCTTCTATAGACAGTATCTGCCTATCTTCTTCCTCAGTACTCTTGCGAGCGTAAATAAAGTACTTCATGATGAGATTAATTAATGATTAATAATTTAGAATTTAAAAATTTTCTTTTACCCTAATTCAAAACCGCCAATTGCTTTTGGACTTTAAAATTCCGTATGATTTGGTCGCCCAAGGCGGCCAAAATAACCAACAAAATTTGACATTTCCGAACTGGTGGAGGATAATGGACATAGCTCGAACGCATTTTCGGGCCGTCGCAGACGGCACTGATTTTCCCCCAAAAATTAAGCCCGAATTCTGAACTTTCAAGACTGCCAATGAGCCAGAAAAAATATCGGGTCGAACCGCATTTTGGGTAAAAGAAAATTTTTAAATTCATTATTAACATAATTAATTAACTCATAAATAATATGAACCAAAAAACTTTAAACATTATTTTTGGAATCGTCATCGTTATTTTAGTTGTGGCTGTAGCCTATTTTGCTTTTGGTAAAAAAGCTGAACAGTTAAGTGATCAAAATGAAAACATTAATGTTCCTTTGGTGGACAACAATCAAAATTTACCAACAGCCGAACAGAATCAGAATGTTAATGAGCCAGCAGTGGCCGTGAATACAAACCAGCCAGTGGTAAATCCCACTCCACCTACAAATCCGATGGCTGACTGGAAATCATACAATAGTAGCAGTTTTAGTATAAAGTATCCTACTTATTTATCGCAAAAAGCCAAAGAAGATGAAGTTAAATCGCCAGTAACTTCGATAGTATCTTTTCAGGGTACTGCACCTCAAAGCAATTACGGTTCTCTGCTTTCAATTGAACAAATGGTCAATCAAGGCGGATTAACTTTAACTGATTGGACTAATGAAATAATTTCTCAATCAAAATGGATTAAGCAAGGTTCGGTAAAAATATCCGGTCAAACTGCTTATATCCTGGTTTTACCAGAAACTGATGCTGGTGCGCGTTACTTTTTCTTGAGTAAAGACGGCCGAACAATGTTTGTTATGACAATACAGCATTTTGATCAAACAACAATTGATTCAATTATTTCCTCATTCTTATTGAAAAAATAATATTCTGATTAAGAATTAAAAGAATTTGCCGCCAAATCAATAAATTTTCAAACTCTGAATTATTTGAAAATTTATTGAGATGATTTTTAGTAAAAAATCATTGAAAAACTGGAAATTGTCAAAGTTCAGAATTCGGGCTTAATTTTTGGGGGAAAATCAGTGCCGTCTGCGACGGCCCGAAAATGCGTTCGAGCTATGTCCATTATCCTCCACCAATATATCTTATGATTATGCCAAATATTTTATGGTCAATTTCGGCCGTAGCTGTTGTCAGCCTGCTGTCGTTCTCCGGAGCGCTCAGCTTGTTTCTTAACGAAAAGTGGCTGAACAAAGCTTTGATTTATTTTGTCTCCTTCGCGGCCGGTTCCATGATCGGCGCGTCCTTTTTCCATTTATTGCCCGAAGCCTTAGAAACAATTCCTTCATTAGAGGTTTTTATCGCCGTTTTAGTCGGTTTCTCGCTTTTCTTCGTCTTGGAAAGATTCTTGCGTTGGCATCATTGCCATAATGGGAAATGCGAAACTCATAATCATTTGGGCTGGCTGAATTTGATCGGCGACGGTTTTCACAATGCGATTGACGGCATGGTCATCTTTGCCTCCTTTTTGGGCGGTCCGGTTTTGGGCATACCGGTTACTTTATCCATAATCCTTCATGAAATTCCGCAGGAATTGGGAGATTTCGGGGTTTTACTATATTCCGGATTTACCAAAAAGAAGGCTTTATTTTATAATTTGTTTTCCGCCTGCATGGCCTTTGTCGGCGTGTTGCTAGGTTGGATGTTTTATCAACAAAGCGAACTGGTTTCCGCTTTACTTCTGCCTTTTGCCGCCGGCGGTTTTATTTATATCGCTTCCTCGGATTTGATTCCCGAATTGCATAAGGATAGGAATTTGACCCGCGCTGTTTTATCTTATATTTTGTTTGTTTCGGCTTTAGTTTTCATGTATTTTATGAAAGTGTGGTTTGAATAGATTAGCTGTTAATTATTTCTTTCCGCCTGTCGGCAGGGTTAGCGTTAAAATATTATCTGGAAATTATGAAAAAAATCATATATCTAATCGTTTTTCTGTCAGCGTTTTGGCCGGCTTTGGCATTAGCTCAGTATTCGCCTGTCGGCGATAATCAGAATATTTATTATTATTCCGCCACTTGCCCGCATTGTCTTAATGTCCACGAATTTTTTGATCAGTATGATATTTTAAAAAAATATAACATCATAGAGAAAGAGGTGTCGCAGAATCCCAAAAACGCCAAGGAGTTTTATGATTTATGCGTGGCTAAGAGCGTGCCGCCCGAGGATATTGGCGTACCTTACTTGCATTTTGAGGGTCAGTGCCTGTCCGGCGATCAGCCGATCATTGATTTTTTTAAAGCTAAATTGGGACTGATGGAGGAAAGCCAGCCGCCGAACGGCGGTCCGGCAACAGGCAAGACAGATAACGGCTTGACGATCGGGGCGGTAACCGTGGCGGCTTTGGCCGATTCCATCAACCCTTGCGCCTTCTCGGTTATGATTTTCCTAATGTTGTCGCTTTTGGCTATCGGCGCTAAGAAGAGAATGCTTAAGATCGGCATCACTTATATTATTACTGTCTATATCGTTTACTTGGCGGCCGGATTGGGTTTGCTGGCAACCTTTCAATGGCTTAGCGTCATTAGCAAATATATTTTATGGCTGGCGGCCGGACTGGCGATTATTGCCGGACTAATTAACATTAAAGACTTTTTTTGGTATGGCCAGGGGATTACTCTGGCTATTCCCGAAGATAAGAAGCCGCTATTGGAAAAATATATCAAGCACGCCTCACTGCCGGCGGCAATTGTTTTGGGGTTTTTAGTCGCCCTGTTTGAACTGCCTTGCACCGGCGGATTTTATTTGGCTATTCTGGCCTTGTTGGCTCAAGAAATGACTTATTGGAGCGGGGTGGCTTATTTGCTGTTTTATAATATTGTTTTTGTGGCGCCGTTATTTATTATTTTAGCCATTGTGTATAAAGGCGTATCGCCGCAACAGTTGGAGAATTGGCGTACGGCCAAACGCAAATGGCTACGGCTGTTGATGGGATTAGTGTTAGTTGTGTTGGGTTTGAGTTTGATATTTCTATTTTAAAATTCTTTTTGATAAATATTGCCCACCTTAGTATTGGTTAAGGTGGGTTTATTTTGTTTAAAATTAGGTATTATTTATTGATTGTGGATAAACCCCTTGACAAAATATTAATATCGTGAGATAATCTATGCAGTACGTTACATCTGGCAGGCCTTAGGCCGGAGAATAGTTCTCCGGTAGGAGGTAAGCCGCAACATGGGAGAAAGACCATGAAAAAGAAGAGTGAGTTCTTGAGTGCCCTGGGTGTTATGTGGGAGATTTGGAAATCGCTGACGGACGAAATTTTGTCTTTAGGCGGCGATGACGAGGCGATTTGCCTTATTAAGGCGAATAATGATCTGCGAAGGCAAATGGCCGAATTGGTAATGGCTAAAGCGCGTGACATCAAAGACGCCGCCAAGCAAATCGTCTCGCCGTATCTGACGTCTGTCCATGACCTCGTCATTGACTTCAGTCAGGATCTCGGGCAGATGATTGCCGCCGGCAAGTATGACTGGACCAACTCCGACATTACCGCCGAGCATTTTCCTCTTAATGGAGCGGGTAAGCGGAAGGTCCGAGTCGAGTTGCTTCACTTCAATCAGTATTTCAAAAATGGCGATGAAGTGATTGCCAAACTGAAAGAAGTCAATAAGTGGCTGGCCCAGCAAGGAGCGAACTATCGCTATCGTTTCTCTCGCATTGAAGAGTTTTTGGCTTTGGGCGTGGTCCAACCCGGTCTGCAACGGCAATTTCCCATTGCCGCTCTGGGCTCAATTTGGCACCGTGCCGGCCTCCGCGACTTCGCTTACCTCTACGGGTTTGGTGCGGAGCGCGACCTGCGCCTGCGCTGTCTTGAGTTTGACTTCGGCGGCCCTTGGCGGTTCGCTGTTGTCCGCGAGCATGCCTGCCGGTAGGCAGGCATGTTACCTTGATTCCTTGAACCTTGACACCAAAATCGGAAAAAGGAGGACATCATGAGAACTGTAAGTAAAACCGGAAACAAAAAAGTCAGAACTGGAACTATCTCCGCCATCACTGGCGCGATAATCTGCCAAGGCGGAAAAGCCAAGGACTTGACTGCGATTGTCAGAAATGATGAATTGCTCAAACAATTGGCCACGACCATTATCGAACTGTCCAAAAAGATCATTCAAGTCATTGTTGACTGCACCATGTCGCTCGGCGATATGATCGACGCCGGCAAGTATGACTGGGTGAACTCGAACATCAACGCCAACAACTTCCCGATCAGCAGGAAGGGTAAGAAGGTGGTCAGCATTGAACTCTGGCATCCCAACAGGTATTTTAATAACGGCGATGAAGTGATTGCCGAGCTGAAAAAAACTAAACCCGGCTATCGTTTTACTCAGATTGAAGAACTCCTGGCCTTAGGCGCGGTCCGACCCGATCTGCAACGGCAATTTCCCATTGCCGCTCTGGGCTCAATTTGGCACCCTGCCGGCGACCGCGACTTCGCTTTCCTCGACAGGCATGATGCGGAGCGCAACCTGTTCCTGGACTATCTTGAGCGTGACTTCAGCGACCGTTGGCGCTTTGCGGTTGTCCGCGAGCATGCCTGCCGGTAGGCAGGCATGTTACCTTGATTCCTTGAACCTTGACCCCTTGAATTTTCCGCGCGATGACCATAGTTATCGCGCGGCTTTTATTTTATCTAATTTTTTACTATAATAGAGCCAAGGGTTAATACTCCCGCGGCCACGGTTTCGGGATACCCGCAAAATAAACAAGATTGCTCGGCGTCTGATGTTGGCGGGTTTAAAGACCCCGAATAAAATACAGCCGGAAGATACGGCCTGGCTGTTCAACCGGCAGTGGCTACAGATGGCGTCAGACGAATTTTGGCACCATGCCGGCAACCGCAACTTCGCTTACCTCAACAGGAATGATGCGAAGCGCAACCTGAACCTGAACTATCTTGAGAATGACTTCAACGACAATTGGCGCTTTGCGGTTGTCCGCTATCAATTTTGTTTTCCGTCCTCGCTGTTGGCGGGGATGTTTTTTCCAAACCGATTTTCCACGCATAGGCCAACCGTCCGATTTCCTCAATTTTAAGCGCCAAATCGCGGAATTTATTATCATTAAATAGCTTCATTTCCCAGCACAGCCGCAAATAAAATTTCAGCAGATCGATTTTTTTTATTGATTTTATTGCCGGTTTTAATTTTTTGTCTTTCGGCAGATATTGGGCGGTGGCCAGTATTTCCAATAGTTCCAGAAATATCTGATCCAGGCGGATGCCCAAGGTAAAGCGAGATGTTTTGGGAAAATTTTTTAACCAATCATGCCAAAGTTTGTAGGCAGCGATGGTTTTGCCCAGAACCAGTAAATTTCCCGTCGGGGGGGGGGATTTAAAGGATGAATTATGAGAAATAAGATCAGATTGAGTCATAGTTTTGACGAGATTATTTGTCTTGATAATTTATTGGCGGCCTGGCGGGAATTCGTCCGTGGCAAAAGAGACAAGAAAGACGTGCAAGAATTCCAGTGGCAACTGATGGATAATCTTACAGTGCTTCATTGGAATTTGGCAAGCGGCGATTATTGCCATGGCGGCTATCAGGCCTTTAAGATTTGTGATCCCAAATCGCGGCAAATCCATAAGGCGTCGGTTCGGGACAGATTAGTCCATCATGCGATTTATCGGATTTTGTATCCGTTCTTTGATCGGACTTTCATCGCCGATTCTTATTCCTGCCGGCTGGGCAAGGGCACGCATAGGGCCTTGGCTCGGTTCAGTGAATTCGCTTACTCCGCCAGTCGGAACAATACCCGCACTTGCTGGGTTTTGAAGGGCGATATCAGGAAGTTTTTTGCCAACATTAATCATGGGATATTGAAAGAGATTTTGGCCGAGTATATTCTAGATAAAAAGATTTTGGGGTTATTGGATGAAGTGATTGACAGCTTTCACTGTGTTAATGATAACCTGGATTCCTGCTTTCGCAGGAATGACAAGGGGAAGGATGAGGATGTCAGTGGTAGTAGAGGTCTGCCATTAGGCAATCTGACTTCGCAACTTTTAGTTAATATTTACATGAATAGATTCGATCAATTTGTTAAGCATAAATTACAAGTCAAGTATTATATCCGCTATGCTGATGATTTCGTGATAATATCTAATGACAAAGGAGATCTAATTCGATTATTGGAGTTGATTAGCAATTATTTGAAACAAGAACTGAAATTGGAGCTTCATGATGATAAAATTTCCATTCGCACTCTTAGTTCAAGCATTGATTTCTTGGGCTGGATTAATTTTCCCCGTCATCGTGTTTTACGGACAAAAACTAAAAGGAGGATGTTTAGGAGATTGCGGGATAATTTTAGGTCAGAAGCGGTTAATTCGTATATCGGCCTGCTAAGTCATGGCAATGCTTATGGATTGCAAAAAAAGATTGCTAAATTAGCTGATTTTTGTTAGGATACCAGTATAATTTATGCGCAGAATCTTATGTCTTTTTTGGATAAAATTCTAAAATCCTCCGGCAATACCTTATACTATCCCGGCTGTCTGACCAAATACGTAGCCAAGGATATTTTTGATAATTACAAAAAACTGCTGGAAATGTGCGGCGAGGATTTTATCATTTTGCCGGACAAGGAAGTTTGTTGCGGTTCGCCGGCCATTAATGCCGGCTTTAAGGCTGAGGCCAAATCTTTAGTCGGGAAAAATCTAGAATTATTCAAACAGTATAATATCAAAAAAATCATTACCGGCTGTCCGGCCTGCTATCGCGTGTTCAGCCATGAATATCCCAAAATTCTATCAGATTCTTGGGGTATTGAGGTGGAACACATGACCACCTATCTGCTGGAAAAGTTAAAGTCCGGCAAACTTAAATTGCCAGAAGTTAAAATCAAAGCCGCCTATCACGATCCCTGCCATTTGGGCCGGCATAGCCGGATTTATGAGGAACCGCGAGAGTTGCTCAGGGCCATAGGCGTAGACTTGCAAGAAATGGCGTTGAACCGCGAATATGCTTTCTGTTGCGGCGCGGGCGGGGGGGTGCAATCCAATCATAAGGAGTTGGCGGAAAAGATCGCCACCGAGAGGGTGAGCCAAGCCGTGGCTACGACCGCCGAATACCTGGTAACGCCTTGTCCCATGTGCGCTTATAATTTGCGCAATGGTACGGGCGATAAGATTAAAGTCGTGGAATTTTCGGAAGCGCTATTGGGTAAAATATAATTATGAATCGTGATTTTGTTTACAATTATCTTAGCAAGCGAGTTGCCGCCTTAAACCGCGAAGATCAGGAAAAGCTGCGCGATGAGATTTTTGAATTGAAAAAAAAGGCGGCAGCCAGGTTACCCGAGTTGGTGGAAAAGGCTAAAAATAAATTGGAGCAAGCCGGCGCCAAAGTTTATGTAGTCAAAGATAATGCCGCCGCCACGGAGCTGATTAAAGAATTAGCCGGTTCCAGTTTGGCGGTTAAAAGCAAATCCAACACCTTGGATAAATTGGGATTAAAAGGAATTTTAGGGGATAAATTGACTGAAACGGATTTGGGCGCCTATATCGTCAGCCAAATCGGCGGCGACTCGGATCACCCGGTTTTGCCGGCCATTGATTTGTCAGCCGAAGAAATCGTTGCCAAATTCAAAGAACGGGGAATTGATCTGCCGGCCAAGCCCAAGGAATTGGTGGATAAATTAAAAAAAATCATTAAGGAAAAGATTTTATCCGCTGAAGTCGGATTGACCGGCGCTAACGCCGTTACCGCCGACGGGCAAATCATGCTGCTGGAGAACGAAGGCAATATTTCATTGGTCACTCGTTTACCCGGGTTGCATATTGCCGTCGCCAAGGTGGAAAAAGTCGTTGCTTCTTACGAGGATGCGATTAAAATCGCCAAGGCCGCCGCCGTTTGGGGGACCGGCCAGAGTTGGACGTCTTACGTGTCTTTTATCGGCGGACCGTCGCAAACCGCAGATATTGAGAATGAGTTGGTTACTGGAGTGCAGGGAGCGCAGAAGTTAATCCTGATTTTAATTGAAGGACAATCCTATCAAAAAATTGGCACGGAGTTGGAGAGTATGCTATACTGTATACATTGCGGAGCTTGTTATAATCTTTGCCCGTCCTGGAATCTGACCTTGACCATGCCTAAAGTCAGCAGTGATCAGACCAATTTTACTTGCACTCTGTGTCAGAATTGCACCCTTAATTGCCCGGCCAGGATAGATTGGCAGAATATTACCAGGATTTATCGTGAGAAATTTACCGCCGAAGGCAAGATTAGCGCAGTTAATGCCAAAATGCTTAAGAATTTAAGGCAATATGGCAACCCTTTCGGCGAAGTTTCAGAGGGCGTCGCGCCGGATGAATTATTTTGCTGTTAAAATAGATAAATAAATTCACCCTGTTAAATAATTCGCCTAGGCGAATTAAAAATCTATTGTTATAATAAGCAGATGGGATACGGGTGAAATCTCAATAAAATTACTTCTTAACTCAATTTTAATTAATTTTTATTTAACAGGGTAAACAATATGAAGAAAATTATTTCTAAAATTTCCGATTGGTGCAAGAATGTTTGCGCCAAACGCGAGGGGCAAAGCAATTTCAAGCGCGGTTTGATAATCGGTTTGGCCGTTGCTTTGGTTATTGTCATTATTTTGGCGTTAGTTTTATGGCTATCCGGCGTGTGGGGCGGAGGAAAAGACGATTCCCAACCGGCTAATCCTATTGCTGAGGCCAAGGTAATCGTTTTGACTTCCACGCATTGCGGCAACAAGTGCTGGGATACCAGTTTGTTTATTGACGCTTTAAAGAGCCGAAGCATCAAGATTACCGACGTAGAAACCCTTAAGGTTGATGGTTGGTGGCCCTGGAGCAAAGGCAAGGCTTTAGCCAAAAAATTGCAAGTAACCAAAGTTCCGACCGTGGTGGTGGAAACTGATTTCAGCAAGAATCCTGATTTAGCGGCTTTTTTCAGCAGCACTCTGGGTAATACTGTTGATAATCAATTTGTTTTGACTAAGATCTTGGCGCCTTACTATGATTTGGCTCTCAATAAGCTTAAGGGAGAGATTTTGGTTACTTATTTGACTGATGAATCTTGCAAAACCTGCTATGATGTCAAAACCCATGTAACGGCTTTGGAGAATCTTGGCGTGCCGACCAGCCGATCAAAAACCGTGGATGTTTCTTCGTCTGCCGGCAAGGCCTTGGTTGATAAGTATAAGATCACCAAAGTCCCGACCATTTTAATCAGCGGGGAAGTCAGCGAGTACCTGGTGTTTACCCAAGCTTGGGCCGATGTGGGAATTGTTGCTGATGATGGCACTTACATTTTTACCAATCTTGACTTGATGGGTGATTATAAGGATCTGACCACGGGCAAGGAAATTAAAGCGGATGCCACTAAGGCTTCCGGCTCGGCTGCCGCTCCAATCACGGCAACTACCAAATAGTTAAAAAAGTTTTCAACCCTGCCTCGGCAGGGTTGATTTTTTTTGGCTAAAGTGTTATATTTTAATCATCTGATTATGAATTTATATATTGTCGCCACGCCACTGGGCAACTTAAAAGATATTACTCTGCGGGCTTTAGAGACACTTAAGTCCGTACCTTTGATTGCCTGCGAAGACACTCGCGTTTCCGGCAAGCTTTTGGCGGCTTACGATATTAAAACCAAGACCATTTCCTATCATCAGCACAGTTCGGCCGGCAAGGTTGATTTTTTGTTGGATAAGTTGGCTGAAGCGGGGGAGATGGCGGTTATTACCGACGCCGGCACGCCGGGCATTTCCGATCCCGGCAATTTGTTAGTGGAAGCGGCGGTCAAGAGATTCGGCGACAAGTGCCGCATCATTCCCATTCCCGGTCCGTCGGCTATTATTGCCCTTCTATCCATCTCCGGGCTGCCGACCGACCGATTTGTATTTTTAGGTTTTTTGCCCCATAAAAAAGGCAAAGAAACAGCATTAAAAAAAATAATCAATAGCGAGGAAACTGTCATTTTTTACGAATCAACCCACCGCATTATCAAATCCCTGGAGAAATTAAATGAGCTGATGGCGTTGGGAGGGGAAAGCGACAGGCGAATCGTCGTAGGCCGGGAGCTGACGAAAAAATTTGAAACCGTTTATCGCGGCAATATTAAACAAATTTTAGATCAATTGAGATCCGATACCGCTAAAGGCGAGTTCGTCGCAGTGGTGGAGGGAAAAAAATAATATGTCCAAGTTTTATATCACAACGCCAATCTATTATTCCAACGCTGAACCGCATATCGGTTCGGCTTATCCGACGGTTGCCGCCGATGTTTTGGCTCGCTATCACCGTTTGCGCGGCGAAGAAGTTTATTATCTGACTGGCGTAGACGAGCACGGCCAGAAAATGTCCGATTCGGCCGCGGCCGCAAACAAATCGCCTCAGGAATTTTGCGATGCTATGGCGGCTAAATGGCAATTCGCCTGGGATGCGCTTGATATTTCCAATGATGATTTTATCCGGACCACTTCCGATCGCCACAAAGACGGGGTTAGCAAATTGTTATTAAAATTAAGGGAGGCCGAGGCGATTTACGAAGGGAAATATGAGGGTTATTATTGCAAGGGTTGCGAGGCTTTTGTGACGGAAAAGGACTTGGTTGACGGCAATTGTCCGGTGCATCAAAGCAAGCCGGAACTGATTGAAGAAAAGAATTATTTTTTTAATTTAAGGAAATACTTGCCGGCAGTGGAACGGTTGATTGATACTGATCAAATCAGGATTCTGCCTGCCAGCAAAAAGAAAGAAGTGCTGGGCCTGTTTAAGCAGGAATTATCCGACTTTTCCATTTCCCGCCAGAATCTCAAGTGGGGCATACCTCTGCCTTGGGATCCGACGCAGGTTGCTTATGTTTGGGCTGACGCCTTAAGCAATTATATTAACGCCCTGGGATACGGCTCCAGCGACGAGTCCAAGTTAGACAAGTTTTGGCCGGTTGATGTTCATGTCATCGGCAAGGATATTATTAAGTTTCATTGCATTTTCTGGCCGGCAATGCTTTTGGCCGCCGAAATCCAACCGCCTCAGGTTGTTTTTGCCCATGGATTTTTTACGGTTGACGGGCAGAAAATGGGTAAATCCCTGGGTAATATTATTGATCCGTTAGAGCTGATTAAAGGCTTTGGCGCCGATGCCGTCAGATATTTGTTGTTGTCTCAATTCCCGTTTGGGCAGGATGGCGATATCAAAGCGGACAAGTTCGTTACTCAATATAATTCCGATTTAGCCAACGGCATAGGCAATTTCGCCTCTCGCGTCACGGCAATGGCGGAAAAGTATTTTACCGGCTTAGTGCTCGGCCGTGACAGTGAATTAAAGGCGGCAACGGAAAATATTATCGGGCAGTATAATCAAGCCATGAGCGATTTTTTGCCCGATAACGGCATTGAAGCGGTCAAGGCCCTGGTGGCCCTGGGCGACGCTTACGTAGAAAAAAACAAGCCCTGGGAATTGGCCAAGACTGATATTAAAAGATTAGAAGAAGTGATTTATAATTTGTTGGAATTATTGCGCCATGTCGGAGTCCTGCTCTGGCCGATTATGCCGGAAACGGCGGAAAAGATATTGGCAGCTTTGGGACAAGGCGATTTCTTCGGCCAAGATTATAAAACCTTGACCGTGTGGGGACTACTGGAACCTCAAAGCAAAGTGGAAAAAATCGCCGGCTTGTTTCCTCGCATCCAATAATATTTAACTATAAGCTTTTGGCTGTTTGCTTATTATTCCACTCACTGTTTCCATAAGCTATATGCCATAAGCCATAAGCTATTCTTATGATTTTCACGCTTGCCGATGTCATTTTAATCATTATTATTTTGATTTTCGTGATGTGGGGCTTTGTCATGGGCCTGATACGCACGATTGGCGCTTTAGTCGGCATGATTTTTGGCACTTGGGTGGCCGGCCGTTATTTTATGCCGGTAGCCGATTGGCTGACGCCGGTATTGATGGGCCATGCCATTGCCGCCAAGATTATCGCTTTTTTGTTTGTTTTTGCCGCAGTGAATCGCTTAACAGTTTTACTGTTTTACCTGATTGATCGCGGCTTCAAGTTGATTTCCATCATTCCCTTTTTGGGGTCATTGAATCGTCTCGGCGGCGCGCTTTTGGGGTTGGTTGAAGGCGTTTTGACTTCCGGCATTATCATCTTCGTTTTAGCCAAAATTGCTCCCGATATTTCTTTGATTAAGGACTCTCTGGCTAACTCGCAAGTAGCGTACTGGCTGGTTTTGTCGGCTACTTGGCTGACTAAGCTTCTGCCTGAAGCGTTTAATAGAATCCAGTCAATATTTTAAGGTATGTTGGTAGATTCCCATTGCCATTTGAATTTTATTTCTTTTAGAGATGACGCCACCGCGGTGGCGGCTGATTTTTTGTCATCCAATTACGCCTTGTTGAACGTAGGGGCGCAATATTCCACTTCCGAACGGGCGATCAAGCTGGCAGAAAAATTCCCGCGCGGGGTTTATGCCGTAATCGGCTTGCATCCGCTTCATTTAATGGAGGCGGGAGAAGAAACTGTTATTATTGACGGCAAACCGCAGACTTTTAAGACTGCGCTAGAAGATTTTGATGCTGATAAGTATCGCCAGTTAGCCCGGTCTTCCAAGAAGATTGTGGCTTTCGGCGAAACCGGATTGGATTATTTTTATTTCGGTAAATTTTCCACGGCAGAAATCGCGTCATTAAAAATAAAGCAGGAGCAGGCCTTTCGCGGCTTTATCGCCTTGGCTGAAGAGTTTAATCTGCCGTTAGTTATCCATACTCGGGGATCGGTTGCCGATCCGACTGACGCTTACGATGATATTTTGCGTATTCTGCGAGATGAAATCGGTTCCGGCAGAAAGGTTCAGGGGGTGGTGCATTGTTTCGGCGGCAATAGTGAACAAGCCAAGGAATTCCTGCAACTGGGTTTATATTTGGGTTTTACCGGTATCATAACATTCAAAAAAAAATCCGAGGAAGCGCAACAAATCGTCCGGGAGACCCCGCTTGAGAGGATTTTGGTTGAAACCGATGCGCCCTTTTTGTCGCCGGAGCCGTATCGCGGAGCCAGGAATATTCCGCAGTACGTGGAATTTGTAGCTAAAAAAGTCGCGCAACTTAAAGATTTGCCGTATGGCGAGGTGGCCGAAGCCACGACCCGAAACGCCAAAAAATTATTCGGCATTTGACGTTTATGATTATTTATTTAATCCTATCGCTTGCTTGGCTGCTTATTTCAACCTATTTTGCCGGTAGAATTATTTTGCGAATCCTTCCCGTTAACCGGCAATTGGCTACGATATTGGGAATTTTTTTCAGTTTAGCCGTTTTGTCGCTGATCGCTAATATTTTTACGGCTTGGCTGGCCTTAGCCGATATTTTTATTATCAGCGCTTTTGCTGTTTCTTTGCTTTTGTTGGTCGGCTTATATCTTTATTATGCTAGACTGCCCGTATTGGACACCGCTATGCGAGCGGGCGGTGAACCGTTTTTGCCCTCTTATTTCAGCTACGCCGCTATTTTATTCGTTTTGGCTATCATTGGCGGTTATTTTGTTTCTGCCGGCATTAGCGGTGGCGCCTTAACGAGCCCCTGGCAGGTTATTAATCCGTTGTTTTTGGCTGTCGTTTTTGTTTGTTCTTTGGCCGTCCTGTATTTATCGCAGAGCCGTCTGCCTTTGGCGGCGGCGTTATTTTCCGTCCTGGTCTTTTCCTTGTTGATCCATTCTTATTTGCTGGTTTATCCCAATGGTTTCGGCGGCGATCGTTTTCGCCATCTCGGGTCGGAATACCGCTTATTGTCGGGATTGGAATATCAGCCAACGCTATTGGCCAGGGATGTGTGGTATGTCAACGTCGGCGGAATAAAAATTCCCCAGGCTTTGGTTGATCCGGCCAAGTTGTCTTATGGCGCTCAGTGGTCGCTGGAAGTCGTTGTCTCCAAAATAACTTCAATTGACGTGTTCCAACTCAATCGCTTTCTTTTGCCGCTTTTTTGGTCTTTATTTTTGCCGTTGATTATTTTTGTCAGCGCTTTATTGCTATATCCCAATCGGCAATTCGCTTTGCTGTCCGCCGTTTTAAGTTCCGGTTTTTATTTATGGCAATATTACGGCGGGCAGGGCTTGCCGGCGACTTGGGGCTTGCTTAACTTCGCTTTCGGCGCCATGTTTTGGCTGGCTTACTTGAGGCGTCCAAACGGCAAAACGCCCCTTCTGGCCATGATTTTTACGGCGCTTAATTATTTTAATTATTCTTTGGCCTTTATTTTGCTGTTAATTTTCGGTGCTTTGTCCTTGGCCGCCCAAAAACGCGGTTGGTTGCCGGTTGTGGCCTTGTTGGCGCTGGCAGGACTGGTGGCCTTGGATTTTGTTTCCAGCCGGCAAATCAGTTTTCAGTTGGGTAATTTATACCAAGCTTGGACCGCCGGCAATTTGTGGTACTTCAATTCCGGCTTAAGACTGTGGCCGCAGTGGGGCCTGGCGCCTAAGATTTTTGATTTGCTTGTGGCCGCCGTTTTTATTTTTATTTATTTGATTTCCCTGGTTGTTGCCTGGCAACGCAATGATCCGGCCTGGCGTTTGATTTCTTATTTTTCCTTGGTTGTCCTAGGCGCTTATTTCATTAGCTGGGGATTCCTGACCGGTGAACATTTATTGGCGCGCCGTTTAACGCTTTTTGCGGTTTTCCCCATTCTTTTATTATTTTGCCAGTTGCTTAGCTCGGTTATTAGAAAAAGGCGTCAAGCGGAATTGGCCGTAGTTGTTTTGGCTTTGCTGATCGTTGCCAATTATTATTCCGGCCCCGTTATGGATCTGACGGTAACTGATGCCGATTGGCAGAAAGCTCAGGCCGTCTGGCAAGAAATAAAATCCTTGCCGGAAAAGCCGTGTGTTAAAGAGCCTTTGCCGGTAATCTTGGCCTTAGAGGCTGTTTCCGCCAAGGAATTCCAAGAAACAACAAATAATATTATTTGCGACAAATAAATCATCAGTTTGTTACTTTTAATTCATAATCAAATCATATGGACTGCATCTTTTGTAAAATCATTGCCGGAGAAATTCCCTCGGCCAAAGTTTACGAGGACGATAATTTTTTGGCTTTTCTGGATATCGCCCCGGTCAATCCGGGACATACTTTGATTATTCCCAAGACCCACCGCGAAACATTGCTGGACCTGCCGGCCGCTGATGCTTGTCGGCTTTTGGGCTTAGTGCAAAAGATTGCGCCGGCGGTTTTGTCGGCGACCGGAACCAAGGCCTTCAATTTGATGCTTAATAACGGTCCGGCGTCGGGCCAAGTTGTCGGTCATGCGCATTTTCATATCGTGCCTCGGTTTGAAGGCGACGGCTTGAAACTTTGGCCGGGCCGGGAAGATGAGCCGGGCCGGCAACAGGAATTAGCGGAAAAAATTAAAACGCAAATAAGTTAAGACAAAAGAAAAAAGACGGATTAATTTCCGTCTTTTGAGTTAAAAAAAGAAAGCCCGCACAATGTCGTACAGGATTTACTGTAGAAATTGTGCGGGTTATTGTTTATGCTTTTACGCCAGCAAACCATACTTCTTTGCCATTATACTCTCCGACATTAAGGTTGACAACCATACCGCGAAATGGATTGTTAGTGTCTACCTTAAGAAATCTTTCGCCGTTAATTCTTAGCCCGAAGTAGGCGCTACGATACCAGTCATCTCCTCCTTTCCAAAGCAGAGCGTCAGATAATTTTCACGAGCGGAATAAAAAATGTGGCCATGATTTTCAGCGGTCGCGACTTTTACGCCATTTTTCTAGAAAAGTGGCAGAAAGAAAAGTATTAGATTATAACCTGGATTCCTGGTCAAGCCAGGAATGACAAAAATAACAGAGATCCAGGATAATTTGATTACAAATTTCCGGGATGACAAATAGAAAAGAAAAACACCATCCTATTCGGGACGGTGTTTAGTTGTTCTTTATTTTGGCTCTTCGGTTTCGGTCTGGGTTTCCTGCAGGCATTCCAGCGCATTGAGCAACGACGATGAGCCGTTGATTTTGTCAACTACGCAGACAATGCCGTATTGGTATAGCTGCTCATCGTCAAAAAAGTAACTGTAATTGCGCCAAGTCAGGGCGATTACCGGCGGCAGGGTCAGGCCTTGTTCCCGCCATTTTGCCAGGAGTTTCAAACCGCTCAAGGCTCCCGGGCCATTGCTCAGTTCATCTAATGGCATTTCGGGTTCAATAACGATGGCATCAAAGCCATCCCTGGCTAATATCTCTCCGGCTTTTTCCAGTTCGGTTCGGGACATATCGCTGGCGTGTACGATGTAACCGGCATCATTAAGCTCTCGCTTCAGCGCCGATCGGGCTTCATTGTCAAATTCTATCAAAAGCAACCTGTTCATAGTGTTTTCCCTTATCGGTTTAAGATCATTGACCTGTTTTAAAACGATTGGCCTCTTTTGAAGCGTGGAATTCTACGGTCGTAGGGAAGGGGGATGATCGGTATGCCGGCCGCTTCAAGCATAATCTTACTGACGCGGTGCTTTTCCGCCCAAGTCGCCTGATAGCCGGGGTCGCCGAGCGAGTCCCAGTCCTGATCAATATAAATTGCAGCGATGCCGCTTCCGACAATCACTTTGGCGCATTCGGAACAGGGCAGGCCGTTGGTAAAAAGATGGCAACCCCGCAAAGATCGGCCGAGGCGGGCGGCGGTGCAAATAGCGTTAACTTCAGCATGAATAATCCAAAGGTATTTTTCCGGGCGTTCCAGCATGGCCGGAGTAATATTTACACCGCGAGGAAAAAGATTGCAACCGACAGAAACTATCCTTTTTTTAATATCAGCCGGAAAAAGACATCTGCTAAAATTAAAATCAGGCTGGAGTATGACTGCCCCGATATGCGTATTCGGGTCATTGCTGTTAGCCGCGCATAAATACATGGTATCCATGATAAAATCAATTCCCGTTTCAGACATTTTTCTTTTCCGCTCTTCTAACCCCGCTGATTGCAACATCTGTGTTTCTCCCTTTTGATCAGTTTTTTGCTGTTTTAAGGTTCCTTGATCATCCTATGATAACTCAAAAACCGCCGTTTGTCAAGAGTGGCGGTTTATTCTATGTTTTTATGGATTTTTATTAGACTTACTATTGGATGGCCAGTTTATAAATGCCTGCCTGTTCGTCGGCCGGGCTACTGAAATAAAGATTGTTGCCGGCGCGATCAAGTTGGATAAAATTAGCGGGAGCCTCAGCTATTGTGATAATATTGCGCAATTCGCGGTTATCCAGTTCAATGACCTTTAATTGTCCTTCGGTGGCGAAAAAAATGTAACGTCCGGTCGGATGCCAAGCGGCGGCGGTAACGGGCTGGCCCAGCCGGGTAATCAGTTCGGGCTCGTCCTTGGCGCTGTTATAAATGGCTAATTCAAAATCGTTATAGATCAGGGCGGAATCATCGGCCAGGAAATCAAAGGATTTGGCTTTCAGGCTGGCGGTTTTGGCTTTACCGGCCAAATCAATTACTCGCAACTCGCCACTGAGCCGGTTGAAAAGATATAAGCGATTGCCTTTGATCGTCTCAATTCGGCAGGCGTCGCAATTTATAGTTGTTATGACGTTGGTGTCGGCGTTAACCGGGGTGCCTCGGCTTAGAACGGAATTTCTGAAGGTATAAAGATTCTGCCCGTCAAAGTAGAAATCGGCAGTAATGTTTTTTAATATTTGTTTGGCGGTTAAATTGGAAACGTCAATTTGCCATAAACCAGCTTTGTCGTTGGCATAAAGCGTATCGGAATTTTTGTCCCATTTAACGGCCGAATAACTTTTTATCGGCAATTTATCGTATTTTTTTAAAAAAGCGTCTATAAGGAAATAGGTCTTAGCGTTGCTTTTTACGCCTTCGGCGATCAGATAACGCCCGGTCGGGGAGTAACTGGTTAATTTAACTTCATTGTAGTCGGTGATTTGGGCGATTATCTCCAGTGAGCCGCCGGACAATTCTCCGAACAATCCCGAATTGACGTCAATAATGCCGATTGATCCGTCCATTTGGCTGAAGGCGGCAATATTTTTATCGGGTGAAATGAGCCAGGAAGAAGCGCTGGTGGTGGTGTTTAATTTTTCCGCCACGGACTTTTTCCAGAGGATTATTTTTTCGGCGAAAGTGGTATTGTTTTCCGTAATCGGCAGTTTTTTCTGCCAATCCAAATAACCCTCTTTAGCCAGTTTTATTTCATAATCGCCGGGCATCAAATATTGGATTTTGGCCGGCGTTTGCCTGCTTTGCGCTTGGCCGTTAAGGTAGATGCCGGCGCCACGAGGGACAGAGGTGATGCGCAGGATGCCAGTTTTCTGTACTCGGCCCTTGCTGAAATTATAACGATAACCGGCCGTATAAGCGATAATCAGTGGTGTAACAACCAGGAAAATTATGATGAAGGAAATGTAGGTTAGGCGACGGTATAATAAGGTCATACTACTCTTTAACTTTTTCAATTTTGGCTCCCAAGGCCCGCAAGCGTCCGATGGGGTTTTGATATCCTCGTTCAATTTGGTAGATGTTGTCAATCGTAGTCTTGCCTTGGGCGGCCAAACCGGCCAACACCAAGGCCATGCCGGCGCGCAAATCCGGCGATTCCAGTTTTTTGCCATGCAAAGTCGTCGGCCCGGAAACGATCACTCGGTGCGGATCGCACATAATGATATTGGCTCCCATGGCATTAAGCTTGTCGGTATAAAACAGCCGGCCTTCATAAATAATCTCATGGATTAAAGCCAAACCCTCGGCCTGGGTCATTAAGACGGTAAAGGGCGCTTGCAGATCAGTGGGAAAACCGGGGTATTCATGAGTGCGTAATTCTATCGCTTTTAATTTGTTGCGTTTCGTTTTGACATAGTTTTCTCCAACTTCCAATTTGGCCCCGGCTTTTTTCAGTATGGCCAAAACCACTTCCAAGTGTTTGGGTTCGCAATCGGCGACGGTAATTTCACTGCCGGTTAAAAGCCCCATAATGATGAAAGTTCCCGCTTCAATGCGATCGGGGATTAATCGGCATTTGCCGCCGCTTAATTTTTCTACGCCTTCAATTGTAATGACGGGCGTGCCGGCGCCGGTGATTTTGGCGCCACAGGAATTAAGATAATCGGCCAAAGCCGGAATCTCCGGTTCCATGGCCGCATTGATTATTTGCGTAGCGCCTTCGGCTAAGGTCGCGGTCATCATTAGGGATTCCGTAGCGGTAACGGCCACCCAAGGCATGACGATTTTAGCGCCGATTAATTTTTTGGCGTGTAAGGTATAGTGGTTTTCATTCTCCTCAATCTTTGCTCCCAGCGCTTTGAAGCCCGCCAAAAACATATCAATCGGACGTTTGCCGATGACACAGCCCCCGGGATGAGCCATGGTAACTTGGCCGAAACGCGCCAAAAGCGGTCCGGCCAACATCACTGAGGATCTGAGGCGTTTGACCAGTTCGGCTGACGGTTCTGATTTATTGACGTCTGACGGATCAATCAATACGCGTCCCTCGCTTCGTTCAACCTTGGCGCCGATATCTTCAAGAAGTTCCAGCATGTGCGATACGTCTTCAATCGCCGGCACATTGCTGATCTCGCAGGGCTCGGAAGAGAGAATGCTGGCCGCCAAGATTTTACCTACTTGATTTTTGGCGCCGGTGACGCTAATTTCGCCGGACAGTTTATGCCCGCCTTCAATAATATATCTTTCCATAAAATTAAGTGTTTATTGGTTTAAATATACCATTATTAAGCGTTTAAAGCAAATATTGCAGTTTAATCTTTTATTTTTTTTGTTTAAATTTAGATGTTATTTATTGTTCAGCTGATATTTCTGTGGATAAATGCATTGACAAAATAATTAATGTATGATATAATTATATATTGAATTTATGTTTAATTTGAACGGTTTTTGACTGTTTTTAACCGGGTTTTAAATGGTTGAATTAAGCCGGTTAAGGCCAGAGTCAACCGCTCAACTGAAAGTTAGCGGCGTACCTAAAAATTGAATATTTTCCGGAGAGGAAAACTTGACGACCAAACGGTCGTTCTCTCCATTGTCGGAGAGAACTCAAGTTCCCTCATGATTAATGGAGGATAGTATATTGGTTTCTTTAGTCAATCCATCAACCCTGCCGGTGTCCGCCCATGAAGAGCGAATTATTGATTCGGTTATGGGCAATCAGGTGACTATCATCACGGCCGAGACCGGGTCGGGTAAGACCACCTTAGTGCCGCCAATGTTTTGGCGGGCCGGATTCAGGGTGGCATGCACTCAGCCAAGACGTTTAGCCGCTCGCTCTATTGCGAGCCATACAGCGCAACAGGAGGGGTGCATCTTCGGCGGACCAATCGGTTATCGCACCGGCTTTGAACGAAATTTTTCTGCCGAAACTCGGTTGCTGTACACCACCGACGGCACTGAGCTGGTTCGGGAGATTGTCTCGGACTGGCAACCCGAAATTTTGATTATTGACGAAGTCCATGAATGGGGCGTGGAGACCGAGGCCTTGGTGGCCTGGGCCAAAAAGCGCCTGAAGGAAGGAGCGAGCTTCCGCTTGATCGTCATGTCGGCGACACTGGAAGCCGAGCGTTTGTCGCAGTATTTTGACAATGCGCCGGTGATAAGTGTTGAGGGCAGGTTGTTTTCTGTGGAAGAAAGATCCATGAGTACCGGATCAGTTGAAGATGAAGTGGCCCAGGCAGTCGCCAAGGGCCGTAATATTCTGGTGTTTCAACCCGGGAAAAAGGAGATTGTTGATTGCATTGATCGGTTGAAGGCGATGCAAGCGGAGGCGGTGATTTTACCGCTCCACGGCGATCTCTCGCCGGAAGAACAAGATTTAGTATTTAGGGACTATGATCTGCCCAAGATTATCGTGGCGACCAACGTGGCTGAGACCTCGGTTACGGTTCCGGATATTGACTTGGTGATTGACACGCAACTGGAAAAGCGTGTTGAAACCAAGGATGGCGTAGAAGGGCTTTATGTGTGTCGGATTTCCAAGGCACAAGCCAAGCAACGCATGGGACGAGCCGGCCGTTGTAAGGAGGGAACCTACATCAATTGCTACGGCGGCTGGGAAGGTCAGGAAGATTTCCCCAAAGCGGAAATTGAGCGGGTTCGTCTGGACCAGCTCATTCTCCGATTGGCCTGCCATGGCATTAAGGTCATGGAATTGGAGTTCTTCCATCAGCCCGATAGGGCGGCCATGGCCGAATCCTATCGGACCTTGCGGATCTTGGGCGCGGTAACGCTTGAGGGCGAGGCGACGTCGCTGGGTAAATTAATATCCCGGTGGCCGGTCTCGGTGAACTACGCCAAGACCCTGGTTTTGGCCAAGGAAGTCCGCCAATTGCCGGCTATGCGTCGCATCGTTGCCTGCTTGGAGGTAGGTGGAATCCAGTCGCGGATTAAAGACGGCTGGATGAAACTGCCTCCCTACATCGGAAGTTCCGATGCGGTCGCCCAGTATTATTGTTATCAATTGGCCGCCAAATTGCCGAAGAATCCGGAGGTGTTTGAGGAAAATGGCTTATCCTTAAAGCACTACCGGCGCGCTCAAGAGATAGAGCGCAAACTGCAATACCTGTCCGACGATAGGGGGCAGAACGAAGCCTCCGCCATTAACGATGAACTGATGGCCGAACTTGTAGTGAGCGGCATGTTGGACAGACTCCATATGATTTCCGGTTATGGCCTCGGCGGCTCCAAGGTCAGCGATGGCCGGAAAGACGCATCGCTTTCTTACGGATTTGAACAGCGACAGCTGAGCAACCGTTCGGTTGTCTCAAATTTGTTGCCCGGCCAGTTAGTGATCGGGGAACCGATTGACATTACCATCAAAGGGAGATACGGCTTTTCCAAAGTGCTAAAACTCCTGACGATGGCGACGTCGGTTCTGGATCCCAGAATCGTTGTGCGGCACGCTCCGCACTGTGCCGTTCTCCGGCGTTACGATTGGCGGTGGTGTTCGTCCGAGGAAAGCTTGTCATGCTCGCTGTCCTTGAGCTTGGAAGGCGCTCATTTCGAGCTGCCTGACAACAAAGAGTATATGGGTTTTGACGAGCTCAAGGCGCTGGTCGGTTCGGGCGATGTGACCGAGGCCGAATTTGAAGAGATCTGCTACTCTGTTGCTCGGAGAATTACTGAACCAGGGGAAGCCAAAGGGCTGCCTCAGGAAATTCTGAGTAAGATTAAGTTGCGCAGCAGATCGACGGTTGAGTTAACCGCAAATCGTTCGCGGTATGGTGTGTCGGCGCAGTCGTCGGCTCCAAGCGCCTTTGGCACCGGTTTGGCCGGCTTGCTAAAGCCGCTTGAATAGCAAACAGTACTTTCGCGAGGCCTGGGAACTTTCCCCGGCCTCTTTTATTTTGGTAAAATTAGATTGAATTTAATTGGGTATAGCGGTTTTTAACTACCCCCTTGACATTTTTCGTCTATTTGCTATAATTAGAACATATTCCGCAGAAAGTGGGCGGGGGAGATACAAAACCCCACTAAGTCCTGCCGAGGAGCTTGGCCTATTTTGGCTGTTTGTTGCTGCGGAAACGCAGTTTTTTTGTTGTTTTATTTGATTATTGTGTCTTGATTATTGATTATTATTTATATATATGCCAAAAACCAAATCACAAAAAGCGGTTATTTTGCAGAACTTGGAAGACAAGTTGGCCAAAATGAAAGCCGCCGTTATGTTTAACTTTTCCGGCATTGAAGTCAAGGAACTTAACAAGTTACGCGAAAAATGCCGCGAGGAAGGCATTGATTACTTGGTAGCCAAGAAAACCTTATTGAAAAAGGCTTTAAATGAACAAAAATTAAAAGAAGTGGCAGAAAAAGATTTCTCGGGCGAGATCGCTACTTTATTCTCCTACGAGGATGAGGTTGCGCCGGCTAGAATCTTGGCCGCTTTTGCCAAAGATCAGGATAAAATCCAGTTTGCCGGTGGTATTTTTGAGGGCCAGTATATTGACGCCGTTAAGGTTAGGGAGCTGTCTCTGATTCCTTCCCGTCAGGTTTTATTGGGCAAGCTTGTCGGCTGTATCGCTAATCCGCTGTCCGGCATCGCCCGCGTTTTGAACGCCATTAAGGAGAGCAAAGAAAAAGAAGCTGTTTAATTGTCAATAATAAACTAATATAAATCATATGTCTGAAGAAAAAAACATCGTCGTTCCCGAGAAGTTCAAAACCCTCGTTGAACAGATTGAAAAGTTATCCGTTATTGACTTGGCCGAATTAGTCAAAGTTTTAGAAGAGAAGTTCGGCGTTTCCGCTGCCGCTCCGGTCATGATGGCCGCCGCCGGTGCCGCTCCCGCCGCCGAGGAGAAAGACAGCTTTGATGTTGAATTGACCGCCGCCGGCGTTCAGAAGATCAACGTTATCAAGGTTGTTCGCACTATCACCAGCTTGGGCTTGAAAGAGGCCAAGGACTTGGTTGACGGCGCTCCGAAGATGGTTAAGGAAGGCGCAAAAAAGGAAGAAGCCGAAAAGATTAAGAAAGAATTGGAAGAAGCCGGCGCTACCGTTACTTTGAAATAAGAATCTCTTGTTAAAAAACACACTCAGTCAAATGAGTGTGTTTTTTGTTTGCGTATATTTTTTGTCGTTTTTGGCTCAGGAACATAGGATTTAGAAGTCCCAATCAATCTGGTAAATTTTGCCGTCAAACAACACCCAGAATTTTTTGTCTTTGGCTGAACCGACAAAGGAGGCGCCGGTCGTGATGAACGGTCCGGTATACTGGCGTTTTAAAATGTTTTTATCGTCTAAGATTACTAATCGTCCGACGGTCGCATCCAATAAATATTGCCAAGCGCCATCTTTGGCTGACTGGCTGATGGTGGAGGAGGCGATGGGCGGCTCCAGGGTCAAGGATTTCAAATCCAGCTTAATATTAAAGTAATCTTTGCTTGGCTTGAATTTTACGGCTGACATGTTGGATAATGTCAGCTTGTAAATTGAATTATCGCCGTTAACGACAGCCAGGGTTTTATCATCAATCGCCGTCAGCTTCTTGGCGTTAGAAATAGTGGAAGTGGCCGTGGTCCATTGCCAGGTGGCGGAGTCCAAACGATAAAATTTGGCGTCGCTATTGTTGAATACCCAAAAGTATTTGCCGGTTTTGGCCAAGCCGGCAATATCAGCCGAAGAATTGCTGAGTTTTAAATCAATTACCGGTTTTAAGTCGGTCAGATTGGTTTCTTTTCCTAAGGCGCGTCGGACGTCGTCAATTTTTTGTTTTAGGTCATTTATCGTGGCTTGGTTTGACCGTTTGACGGGGATTGTTTTCAGCAGTTCTTCAGCTTGAGCCAGGGAGGCGTAGGCGCCTTTTTCGTCATTAAAGATATTTTGCGCCTCGGCGTTATCCACCAAGCCCTGTATTTGATTGCCGATTTTGCCGATCGGCGAAGTTTGAGGCGAGTTTAATTCCGAGGATCTGCCAATCCAGACTACGCTTTGGCTGAAAATTAATAATAAGACCAGGGCGGCGATAAGCGATCCTTTTTGCCAGATATTCAAACTAAGGAAGTTTTTGATCAAGTCGTTGATTCGCCCGTTGATTTTTTGCGCCAACCAGCCCGAACTGAATCTTTCTTGCCAGTTAAGCAATGATTTGGGACGCGGTTGCTCTATCGCGTCTTGCGCCACTTCGCTTTGCATCGGTTCCGGCGCCGACATGAATTCGTCAGTCGTCAATTCTTCGTTCAGTATTTCTTCTTGGGTCGGCCGTTTTGATTCTATATTATTGATGATGCGCTTGGCCTTGGCGGCGCGTCCGGCGATGATTTTATTGGCTAATAAGTTATAGCCGGCATGAAGCTTTCTTCCCAGCCAGACCAGGGTAACATTGAGCCCGCGTCCCAGCCAGACCAGGCTGATTTTAAGATACTTGAAAAGCAAAACGAAAAATTTCTGCCAGGCCGGCATCAGCGACGGCGTCAAGTATTGTTCGGTTCGCACCTGGGTGATAAGCAGGCGATCCAGCGATGATTGGGTTTTGCCTTCCGCCGGAGATGTTTGTCCCGGTCCGGCCGGCCGGGGGTTGTCAACCCGCATTCTGTCAAACTGATAAGGCTGTTTTGCCGGAGTTGTGGCCGCAGTTTCGGTTGCCGTTGCTCCCGCTTCGGTTGTGACGGCGCTAACGGGCGAGATCGGTTGGAAGTCGGCGGATTTAAGCAGAACCGAGTAGTAATTGGATTTTAACGGTTGGGAATGAAGAGTCGCCTCTAATTTCTTTAGGCCTTCCTCGGCCGGCGCCAAAGCCAGCATTTCACCCAGGTCGTTTTGCGACAGGAGCGACAGGAATTCATTGTTGCACACCATGAGCGTATCGCGTTCCGTGATTTCACCGGAGATGATATTGGAGAAAACCTTTTCCGGTTCCGGTTTGGGCCGTTCTTCGCCCGTGTCCAAGATGTTTATAATCAATAAACCGCCGTTTTTCTTTTGGCGGAAAAATAGCGCTTGGGAACGGCCGGTATGGCTAAGGAAAATCTTATTGCCCAGGGACAAGCCCATGACAAGCCGCAAATTCCTCAAATCAATCGGGTAGATTGATTCGCTCACGGCCGTACTGATGCGGCGGTTGGCCCTGGTTAAGGCCTCTTCAAAGCGCCGTTCCGGTTTTTTATCGTCAAAAGGGGGCAGGTAATATTCGGTTTTAAGGTCGCCGATGGCGTCCAGCACCCGGTCAATGAAAATATCGTTTAAATTGTAAATTTCCACAATACCAAAAATCACGCCCAGCCGGTTAATCAGGGTTTTCTCCGGCTTGACAACAAAAGCGCTGCCGATGATGTTAGCATCGGCTTCCATAGCCAATCGGGCCGTTGTTAGGTTTTTTCCTTCCATTTAGGCGAGAAAATTCAGAATTTTCTTAATTTTAGCCCTTTACATTATGATAGTAATATTATACAATATATGTATCTTAATATCAAGCTATGAGACCAGTTTTATGTTAGAAAAACTATTCGGTTCCAAAACCAGGGTCCTCCTGCTCAAGCTTTTCCTGAATAATCCCAACCAACCGTATTTTGTCCGCGAGTTGGCGCGTAATTTGGATTCCCATCTTAATGCTATTCGGCGCGAGTTGGAGAACTTGCAGGATTTGCAGATTATTAATTGTTTTGATAAGGCGGAGAAGGTGGAAGGTCAGGCCAATGACAATCGCAAATATTACCAGCTCAATCCGGATTTTCCGTTTATTGAAGAATTGCGTTCCGTGCTGGTCAAATCGCACTTATTGATGGAGCGGGCGTTAATAGGCAAAGTGGAGAAATTGGGAAACATAGATTTATTCTTATTATCCGGATTGTTTGTCGGCCGTGATGACGCTCCGGCCGATATGCTGATTGTCGGCGGCGCCAACCGCGCCAAGCTGGCTCGGCTGGTGGCGGCGTTTGAGCGCGAAGTTGGCCGTACCATTAATTACACCGTATTGAGCAAAAGCGATTATGCTTATCGGCGCGCTTTAGCTGATCGTTTTCTGTTTGATTTACTGGAAAACAAAAACATCATTCTAATTGACCATTTTCATAAGGGGGAATAGGGCGAAAATGGCAGAGTCCAGTTGAAATGCCAATTATAAATAATTTTTATGCTTAGAAAATTATTTTTCATTTTGCCAACCGCTTTTTTGATTTTCCTGGCTTTTTCGGTTTTGCCGGTGGCGGCCGCGGCCGCTGATCCGGTTAAGCCCGAGGTCAGGATTTTTAATTGGCGCGGAACCTTGCAGAAAAGCTTTACGGTATTTGGCGACGGTTACGCCAGCAGCATTGATTTGGCGGCGGCCAAAGGCGGCAAGGAAGAGCCGATTATCATCGTGTCAGCCGGCGGCGGCAATCAGCCGTTAGTGGAGGAATACGGGGTTGACGGCATCAAGCGCTATGAGTTTTTGGCTTATGCCGAAACATTCCGCGGCGGAGTCTATGTGTCGGCCGCGGACTTGGATGCCGACGGCCAAATAGAAGTCGTTACCGGCGCCGGCTATACCGGCGGTCCCCATGTCCGGGTGTGGCGAGGCGATCAGCCGCTGTATTCTTTTTTCCCTTTTGACAGCAAAGATCGCAAGGGTGTCAAAGTGCTGGCGGCCGATTTGGGGCATGACAACCAATCGGAAATATTGGCTTTCAGCAATTATAATTCTCCGGCTGAGTTGCTGTTTTTGGGCAATGACGGCCATCAGATCAAAAGTTTCAAACCCGATTGGCTGACTGATTATTTTTCCGGACTTAACGCCGTGGTGGGCGATTTTAACGGCGACGGCGTTAAAGAGATTGCCGTAGCCGGCGGTTCGGGCAACCCGGCCGAGGTGTATATTCTGGGCCAGGATAATAAAATAATTTCCACTATCACTATCGGCGACGCCAATTACCATGGCGGGTTTAATTTGGCGGCCGGCGATGTTAACGGCGACGGCCGAGACGAATTGGTTGTGGGATTAAGTTTTAGCGGCAGCGATTGGGTGAGTGTTTATGATTCTTCCGGCAAGCGTCTGAGTGATTTTATGGCTTACGGCTGGGACGGGTTTGATCGGGGAGTGAAAGTGGCCATGACCGACACCAACAACGACGGCTTGGCGGAAATTATCACTGTGCCGGAACGCATTGGTGAACTCAAGAGCCGTTCTTACAAATTCATTACTGTCAATTTGGCTGATCAGTTGTTGACTTATTGGCAGGACGGCAAATGGCTGGGCGATTTTCTGGTGTCTACGGGCAAAGCCAGCACGCCGACTCCGACGGGGGAGTATAACATCTATTTGAAGCGCCCCAAAGTTACTATGAGCTGGTATTATGGGCCGGCTAATCCCTGGAATTACTTCTTGCCCAACGTGCCTTGGGTTGCGTCGTTTAAGGGGCCTTATACCATTCACGGCACCTATTGGCATAATAATTTCGGCCATCCCATGAGCCATGGCTGTGTCAATATGAAAACGCCCGAAGCCAAGATTATTTATGATTGGGTGGACATCGGCACACCGGTGATTATTTATTAGGCGAAGAATAATAGTTCGTAAAATAGCTAATGTTTGCTTATTATATGTTTAAAGAAAACTCGCAACAATTTGAACGACCCGCGTCTCCCGAGACAGAAAATATCATATCTTTTGAAGAATTGTATGATTTTATAGAAGCTCAAGGAGAAATTCACGGTTCTATAAAATCCTACGACGCGCCTATGCTTAGAAAAATCATTGAAAGAGTTAGACATGGCCACAGACCCATTGAATTTGTTACCAATACCATGGGCATTAGAGACACTGTGCAAAGATTACTGCCTGATGATCCCGTGTATTTAAAATATACGAAAGGAAGTAAAGCTAAAAAAAATTAATTAAATCTTATAATACTGAATATGCGGTTTGGAGCACCCCACCTGAATTTGTCTCACAAAACCTTAGATTTGATAAGGTGTTTGGCAGAGTTTTTACAGAACGGGCTGCGGCTTCGCCTCGTTCTGCTTGCCGCTACCTGCCTGCCGGCAGACGTGATATCGCAGAGATCGGTATATACATAATGTCGCTAACCCCTTGCGGGCTTATCGCCACTCCGCATATACCGCAGCCTTGTCAGGAATAAAATTAATTTTTATAAAATAGGAATTGGTTCAATGTAATTTATTGATAAAATTTTTGAGTATCGTGAAAAATTTCGGAAACTGAGATATGACGCATTTGTCGCAGATCTGCAAAGCGTTAAGACAAACATAATAATTATGTCTATTGATAAAATAAAATTAGGCGATAATGAGTATCTGGTGGTGGATTTAACCCAACCGCTGCCCTTAAACGCCGAGGTTTATCCCGGCGATCCAAAACCGGAGCGGAGACTGTTTAGCGATATAGACAAAACCGGGTGGCATCATTATATTCATGTTATCGGGGATCATGTTTTCCAGCCGCATGTTGACGGGCCGAATCACCAAAATCCTCAACTGAAAAGCCAGGGAGTGGAAACTTTTGGTATTGATTTTTGTTTTAATGATGCGTTTTTAATGGATTTATCCACTTCATCGGAAAGCCAAACCGTCAGAAGCATAAATTATCTGTTAGAAGTAAAGAAAAAACACCTTAAACCTTTTGTAGAATTATTTTCGCAAAAAAGCGCTGTTTTAATAAGAACTGGCTATGATAAGTGGCTGGAAGCGAATAACCCTCACCAGCCGGAAAATCTGCCTTATTTAAGTAAGGAAGCTGCCGAATTCATTGCCTCTTTTCCCAACATCAAAGTCGTAGGAATAGATTCGTTATCTGTAGACCCTGCCAAAAGTCATGTGGCCCACCAAGAATTAAAACGCGTAATGATCGTTGAATCGTTGGTTCATCTTAATGAAATCCCTCAAGAACATAGATTGAATTTCAGCTTGCAAACCTCGCCCATTAAAATAATCGGCGCGACAGGCGGTCCCGTTGTGGTTTATGCTTTTATTAAAAGTTAAAATTACTAGAACCATATGTCGTTAGAAAAAAGCAAACTAATTAACCAGTTGATTTATTGGGCGCCCAGGGTTTTGGGGCTGGTGTTTGTCGGTTTTCTGGCCCTGTTTTCTCTTGACGTTTTTTCCCTGGGTTTGGGTTTTTGGCAAACGGCGCTCGGCCTGCTAATGCATAACATTCCCGCCTTGATCCTTTTGGCGATCATTATCGTTTCTTGGAAATACGAGATAGTCGGCGGGATTGTTTTTGTTTTGTTCGGGCTGGCGTATATTGCCATGGTGCTCAACAATCCTTTTGAGTGGTATATGCTGGCCTGGCTGGCAGAGATTTCCGGAGTGGCGTTTTTGGTGGGGATCCTGTTTCTGATTAATTGGCGCCGAAGAAAGAAACAAGATCATTCATAATAAAATCAATTATGTTGCTTATTATCAATACAACTCCGGCCGATCATTTTGAATTATTATTGGCGCGCAACCGCGATGACTTCAAGCGCAAAAAAGTGACGGGCAAATTCCATCATTCGGAAAAATTGGTGCCGGCTATCGCTTCATATTTAACGGCCAACAAGCTTGCCTGGGATAAATTGCGGGGCATCGGCGTAGTCGTCGGGCCCGGCGGGTTTACGTCGGTGCGCATCGGCGTGGCCGTGGCCAACGCTTTGGCCTTCGGTCGCAATCTGCCCATTGCCGGCATTAAGGCTGACGAGTTTGCTTCGGCGGGGGAGCTGGTGGCTAAGATACAGGAACGGCTTAAGGGGGTTAAACCGTCGCAAATCGTGTTGCCGTATTATGATCGCGAGCCCAATATAACCAAGGCGAAGATAAAATAATCAGCCGATTGTGGATAAGTTTTTCGGTTGATTTTCATTAAGCAAAAAAGTTATCCACCGTTTGAAAAATATTAAAAAATCTTAGTTAAAAATAGCCAAAATTGGCTATTTTTTTATTATATAAAAATGTTGAATTATGGTTGCTTGGTGGTGCTAAGTGGTGTATAATTATATCAGAGTGGTGAAATGTGGTGAAATATAAGCCGCAAAAGCCACAACCTTGAGAGAATCCTTATTTATGTTTATCGGCCAATACAATCATAACTTGGATGATAAGGGGCGCGTTGCCGTGCCCGCGAAGTTTCGTCCCGAACTCAAGAAAGCCGTGGTAACCAAGGGCTTGGACAGCTGTTTATTCTTGTATCCGCAGAAGGAATGGCAGAAGATGGCCGAAGGCATTGCTGATTTGCCCATAGATAAATCCGGCAACCGCGCTTTTTCCCGTTCCATGCTGGCCGGCGCGGTGGAAGTGGAGTTTGATAAGCAGGGCAGGATAATTTTGCCTGACTATCTGCGCCGTTTTGCCGGCTTGAGCAAGAATGTCGTTATCGCCGGTTTGTATAACCGTTTGGAAATCTGGGATGAAGCCAAGTGGAACGGTTACCAGGCCGAAACGGAAAAGAATTACAACGAAATCGCCGAGGCCTTGCACGATCTTAAGCCATAATTTATTTTCAACTTTGACTTTATAGACTTTAAAAGTAACAGCCATGCCCTCCATTCATGAACCGGTCTTGCTTAAGGAAGTCTTGCGCTATCTTAATCCTCAACCGGGCGACAATTTCATTGATTGCACCTTCGGCGGCGGCGGGCACTCCCTGGCGATTTTGGAACTGGTCAAGCCTGAGGGCAAGGTGCTGGGGATTGACTGGGATGCTGAAGCGATTCAAGACAGCGCCAACAATAATCTTATCCTGGTTAACGATAATTACCGCAACTTAAAAAAGATAATCGGCGGACTTCCGGATTTCGGGCCGATTAACGGCATCTTGCTGGATTTGGGCCTTTCTTCCGATCAGCTGGCCGCTGACGAACGCGGTTTCAGCTTCCAGTCAACGGGCGCGCTGGACTTGCGCTTTAACCAAGCAACCGGCCAAAGCGCCGCCGAGCTGATTAATGCTTCAAACGAAGCGGAGCTGATCAAGATTTTTACCGATTACGGCGAAGAACCGCTGGCCAAGCCGATTGCGCGCGCGATAATCGCCGCGCGTCAGCAGGGCCGGAAAATAGAAACGGCGGAGGAATTGGCTGAAATAGTCTCCGATATTTATCAGAAGAAGTTCAAGACGCCGTCCAGGAAGCATCCGGCTACGAGAGTTTTTCAGGCCTTGCGCATAGCGGTCAATGATGAATTCGGCAATATCGCCACCACCCTGCCTCAAGCCATTGATCTGTTAGCGCCGGGCGGACGATTGGCGGTTATCTCTTTCCACTCCGGCGAAGATCGGTTAGTCAAAAGATTCTTTAAGGACATGGCCGGCAGCGAAGCGCCTCGGATAAAACTCATCACCAAGAAGCCGGTAGAAGCCGGAGCCGAAGAAACGGCCGCCAATCCGCGCAGCCGTTCCGCCAAACTAAGAGTCATAGAAAAAAATTAATTATAAAATATAATCCTATGTGCAAATTTTGGAAAAAAGAAAAATGCAATCATCATTTCCAGGAGCTTAAAACCAAAATTAGCTGGCGTTTGCAGGTTTGGAACGGTCTGACCAAAAGACGCTCATTAATAGGAATAGGCATCGTAGTCGCCGTTTTGGGTATTGTTTATCTGACCCAAACCAATCTGACCGCCACCATCGGTTATCAAATTAAGGATTTGGAAAACGGCATCGCCAAACTGCAATCGGAAAACGGCCGCTTGACCATTAATTATCTGAAATTGCAGTCCATGGATCAGATCACCGCTTCCGCCGCCGATCTCAATCTGATTCCGGCCGGCAGTCCGGAAATCGTCATGATAAGAACTTCTAACCAGATAGCTAAGCGTTAGCCCGTTACGGTATCCGACGGATATGACAGTTTATCAACGACCCAAAACCAAAGTTTCTGACAACCGCGGACGTATTACCGTACTGTCGGTTGTTTTTTTAATTATCGGCGCCATACTGATCGGCAGGTTGTTTGATGTGCAAATCCTGCGCGGTGCTTTTTATGCCGCGCTCGCCGCCGATCAGCATGAAATTTATAAAAAATTATTTCCCGAACGCGGTTCCATTTTGGTGCAAGAAAAAGCCGGCGATAAGACCGTTTCCTATCCCTTAGTCACTAATCGTACGATGCATGTCGTTTACGCCATACCCAAAGAAATAGTTGATGCCACCACGACGGCGGAAAAGTTGCTTGAAGTCTTGGGTTTGAGCGAAGAAGATCGGCAAGCAGCCGAAGATTTGGCCGAACGCCTGCGCGGCAACGCCACCTCCACTGATTTTTTGGAGCTGGACAAGTATGCCGGGCAAACGATCAGGGATGCGACCAAGAGCGAACTGATTAATGTTTTTAACCAAAAAGAGAAATCGTATTTTTTGGTGCGAGAGCGTTTGGAAGACAGCGCCTTTGAAATATTGAAGGGACTACAGCTTAAGGGTGTCGGTTTCAATGATAAGAGCTATCGTTTTTATACGGAAAAATCCCTGGGCGGGCAGTTATTCGGCTTCTTGGGTTATGACGGAAACGATCGCAGCGGCAAATACGGTTTAGAAGGATATTATGATCAGTTGCTGGCCGGCCGAGCCGGTGAAATTTTTTCCGAACAGGACGTTCTGGGCAATGTCATCGCTTTGGGCAAGAATTATCTAAAGGAAAAGGTGGATGGCGCCAATCTGGTTTTGACCATTAACCGCCCTCTGCAATACCAAGCTTGCCAGTCATTGAAAAAATCTTTGGATCAGCATAAATCAAAAAGTGGCTCGGTTATCGTGATGGAGCCGTCCAGCGGAAAGATTTTAGCCATGTGCAGTTTTCCCGATTATGATCCGAATGAATACAATAAAGTTGAAGACGCCTCGGTGTATAACGTTAAAGCAATCAACGACGCTTACGAACCCGGCTCTATTTTTAAGGCCGTTACCATGGCCGCAGCCATTGATTCCGGCGCCGTTCTGCCGTCAACAACCTATACGGACACGGGCGTAGTGGATTATACCGATTACAAAATCAGGAATTTTGAAAATAAATCATACGGCCTGTCCACCATGACTAACGTTTTGGAGTATTCCATCAATACCGGCGTGATCTTCGCCATGCGTCAGATGACAACCAAGGTTTTCACCCAATATGTCAAAACTTTCGGTTTCGGCGATTTTACCGGCATTGATCTGTTTAAAGAAACTACCGGCAACATTTCCAACTTGAGCCGCAAGGGGGAAATCAATACGGCCACGGCCACTTTCGGCCAAGGCATCAGCGTGACGCCCATTCAGATGCTTACCGCTTTTTCAGCCATCATAAACGGCGGCAAGCTGATGAAGCCGTATGTGGTGGATCAGATAATCATTGACGGCCAAATCAAACAAATCCAACCGCAAGAAATCAAACAAGTGATTTCGCCCAAAACCTCGCTTCTGATGAAGGGCATGCTGGTGTCGGTGGTGGAAAACGGCCACGCCAAGAAAGCGCAGATTCCCGGTTGGCGCGTAGGCGGAAAAACCGGTACGGCGCAAGTGCCGGATATGCGCGGCGGGTATAAATCGGATGACAGCATTATCGGTTCGTTTGTCGGCTTTGCGCCGTTTGAAAATCCGCGCCTGGCTGTTTTTGTCCGCGTGGACGAGCCGATTGAAGGCCGGCTGGGCGAGACGGTGGCGGCGCCGGTTTTCACGGAGGTTGCCAAATTCGCTCTGGAGTATTATAATGTACCACACGACAAGTAGGCCCTGAAGCCTCGCCCGCAGCCCCTAATAAGTGTTGATTCAAAGCTAAGTTACAGCTACTGCTTAAATTATGAAATCATTTTTGAAAAAAATTTTACAAAAAATATTATTTGTTTTGGCGCAAGCCGTTTTGAACAAATACGAGCCGAAAGTTATCGGCGTAACCGGTTCCATCGGCAAGTCTTCAACCAAAGAAGCGATTTTTACCGTGCTCAAAGACAAATTCCGCGTCCGGCAAAATATCAAGAATTATAATAATGAAATCGGTTTGCCGCTGACGATTTTGGGCGAATTGTCGCCGGGCGGCAGTTTGTCGGGCTGGTTAAAGCTGTTTTTCAATGCTGTAAAATTATGGGTGATTGACGATAAAACCTACCCCGAGGTATTGATTTTGGAAATGGGAGTTGATCGGCCCGGCGATATGGCTTATTTGGTCAAGCTGGCAAAACCGGATATCGGCGTCATTACCAATATCGGTCCGGTGCATTTGGAGTATTTTAAAACCATAGAAAATATCGCGCAGGAAAAGGGGATATTGGTGGAGCGGTTGCGCGCCGGAGGTTGGGGGGTTTTGAATGCCGATAACGAGTACACGGCCAAATTGAAAAACAATGTCAAAGGCAGATTTTTGACCTACGGTTTCAACTCTGAAGCGTCAGTACGGGCCCATGATGTTACCCTGTTAAGCCAAAAAAATGATTTGCAGGGCGTTAGCTTCAAACTGTCTTACGATGGCAAGGTGGTGCCGGTGTTTTTGCCCGAGGTTTTGGGCGAACATTTGATTTATGGCGCTTTGGCCGCCGTCTCGGTAGGCATAATCATGAATTTGAACCTGGTGGAAATAACCGAGGCATTGCAAGGCTTTCGGGCGCCGTCCGGACGGATGCGGCTGATTGAGGGCGTTAGGGATTCGCTTATTATTGACGATACTTATAACGCCAGCCCCGAACCGACGGTTGCGGCGGTCCAGGTGCTTAGCAAGTTGCCGGCTAACGGAAGAAAAATCGCGGTACTGGGCGATATGCTGGAGTTGGGTGATTTTGAAGACAAAGGCCATCGCTTAGTCGGCCGGACTGTGGCGCAAGAGGGGATTGATCTGTTGGTTGCGGTGGGCGATCGCGCCAAAATCATCGCTGAGGCGGCGGTGGAAGCCGGATTTGATAAAAAACATGTGGTCAGGTTTGTTGACAGCGAAGAAGCGGGCGAGTATCTGTTAAAAGAACTTAATGCCGGCGATTTGGTCTTGATTAAGGGCTCGCAAGGCATGCGTATGGAAAAAGCGGTCAAGATAATCTTAGCTGACTTGTCTTTGGCTAAAGAATTATTGGTCCGGCAGGATGACAGTTGGTTGAAATAATTCAGACGCATGCAAAGCGCCGGAATAATACGGCTAATAGAAAATTATGAGGAATTTAACACGTGCACCAATTGATTTTATTAAACTGGAAAGTTCAGAGATGCCGTTTAACCCGAAACTGAATATTTTTAATGAAAGAGGTTTTGGCACGATACCGGAAGATGAACCCGATTCTGATTCAGTCGTGAGGCTTTTGCCTGGTTGGGATAGGGATCGGGATAATTATTTTGAATTGGCAGATCTCAAGGACAATCTTAGCGAAGCTCAGAAGGTTTTCCAACAATTAAGGGATGATTACCATATCAGGATTATTCCGTTTAAGTTTGCAATCGGCAAAGACAGTGAGGGTAAATTGGCCGCTTATGTTATCGCTAAAAAAGCGGAAGGCATTAACCTGGATTCCTTGAGCAAGGAGGACCTTTCCCCTATAGAAGCGGAAACTTTAAGGCAAGACTTGATAGAAACATGGTCGGGATTAATTGATTATTATTTTGACTGCCTATCTTCTGATCAAGAATTATTTTGGGATGTTTTTCCGGCCAAACAATACGTCTATGGGCGTGTGGGCAAAGAAGAAGAAAAACACCCCTATATGATTGATATTGAAATTCGCATTACTAGGGGGCAACAGTATTTGTTCCGGCTGGCGTTAAGCTGTTTGGCTGAGGACCCTGAAGCAATTGGGGACAGTTTAAGTATGGATTTAAGCCCGATAAAGGAAAAGCTCAAGTTAAAAATTTCTGAATTTCTGAAGCAGCCTAATCTGGTGGCGGATGCGAGTTTGAAGAATAATATGCGGGATTATTTGAATGCGTTATAAAAGCTATGCGAATTGCCATAATACCCTGCAGTTTAAAGCGAAAGTTTATCGGAGTTTACCGCTGTTGACAAAATATTTTCAGTATGGTAATATGAGCTGTCAGTCAGCCGTCCATTAAAACCAATTAACATAAACGATGTAAAAAGACCGGGCTAAGCTCAAGGAGGCAAATAATGCCTGAAAAACAAGTAATACCTAAACAAACCATTTTTGATTTGATGGATTTGCAGGATCTTTCTGGTTGGCATTTAGTCAGATGTTATGAAGTCCTTGGCAATATTGGCGAACCTTCATCATGCTTGGCATGCGATTTTGATTCTCGGGGATTTTATAATGATCCGATTTTGGCTTCAATCGCCAGTTATGGCATCGGCTGGTGGGGCGGCGATGGGGTTGTCAGGGAGGTCCTTGTTTTGACTCAAGATGACCGGAAGGGCTTTATTCCGAATACTGCAAACCTTGTGTGGTTCCATAGGAAGAGTCCTGTTTTCTGCAGTTGTCCCGCCTTGATAGAAATTTATTCAGAGGAAAAGATATCGCGATTGCGCGATCATCTAATGAAGCATGATTACCTTAAATGTAAACTAACACCACGGGAGAAAGAGTTGTTGGACTTGTAGGGATAATTATTATCCGATATGTTGTACATTAAAACGCCTCTCGGGCAAGCCGTGAAGCGTTTTTTATTTGATTTGCTGCGTTGTTTTTCTGTTTATTTGCCCAGGCCCGGGATATTGAGTCCGCCCATTTGCGACATCTTATTGGCCATGACGCGCTGGACTTTTTTGACGGCATCATTAACCGCTTCTTTGACGGCTGATTCTAACTTGGCTTTGTCGCCGACGATTTCCTGGTCAATAACGACAGCTTTGACTTCCTGATTGCCATCCATGGAAATTTTCACTTTGCCCCAGCCACCTTGGCCTTCAATCGTTTCTTCGGCCAAGGCTTTTTTAATGGTATTGGCTTGATTCTTTAAATCTTGAATCGCTTTGATTTTTGAGAACATATAGTTTTGATTAAGAGTCAAAAGCCATTAAAGTCAAGGGTTTTAAATTTATCGGATCCGCCTGTCGGAACAGGCCTTTGACTTTGCAGGCTTTCTGGCCGGTTATTAATTATAGCTTCTGTCTAAATTTTTAAATGATACGGTATTGCCTTCAAAATAAAGGTGCACCAGACCGGTGGGGCCGTTTCTGTGTTTGGCGACATGGATTTCCGCCGAATGCTTTTCTTCTTCGGTTAAGGAATTAACATCAAAATTCCTGTCGGAGGCCTTGCGGTAAATAAACATAACCACATCGGCATCCTGCTCAATGGAACCGGATTCGCGCAGGTGGGACAGCTTGGGGATGGCCGGCTTGTTCATTTCCACAGCGCGGGACAGCTGGGAGAGCGCCAGGACGGGAATGTTAAGTTCGCGCGCCAAACCTTTAAGGGCGCGGGAGATTTCGGCGATTTCCTGTACGCGGCTTTCCGATGATTGGCGGCTGCCCGAACCTTCCATTAGTTGCAAATAATCCAAAATAATCAAGTCCAGTCCGTGTTCAATCTGCAGGCGTCGCGCCTTGGTGCGGAGTTCCATGACATTGGTGTTGGCAAAGTCGTCAATAAAAATATTGCTTTCCGACAGCTCGCTCATGGCGTGGCCGATGCGGGGAAAATCTTCGCCGGCTTCGGACAGGCGTCCGGTGCGCATTTTCCACATATCCACTCCCGCCTCACCAGAAATCAAACGATCAACTAATTGTTCCTTGGACATTTCCAGCGAGAAGATGCCTACGGATTTTTTGTGGCGGATGGCGGCGTTGCGGGCGATATCCAGGGCTAAAGCGGTTTTGCCGACTGAGGGGCGGGCGGCCAAGATGACTAAATCGGATCTCTGCAACCCTCCCAGGACATTATCCATTTCAGTAAAGCCGGTGGGCAAGCCGCGCAGTTTGCCTTTCTCGCGATGCAATTCGTCAATGCGATCAAAGGCGCCGGTCAGAACGTCCTTGATGTGAGTGAATTTTTCTTTTAAGAATTTTTGCGATACCGCAAAAACCGATTGCTCGGATTTATCCAGGATTTCATTGACTTCCTTGTCTTCCTGATAGCCCAAATCCAAAATATTGGAAGCGGCGGCAATCAATCGGCGCAGGGTGGCTTTTTTCTGGATAATCTGCGCATAAGATACGACATGCGCCGCTGAAGGCACTTGGTTGGTCAGGGTAACCAGATAACTGCGTCCGCCGACCAGATCGATTTTTCCCAATTCGTTCAGCCGGGAGCTTAAGCCCAAGATGTCAATCGGATCTTTACGCTCAAACAATTCCAGGATAACCGAATAAATAATGCCGTGCGCCGTCTGATAAAAATCCTCGGCGGTGATGATGTCGGCGATTTTGATGATGGCATCCTTGTCAATCAATAAAGCGCCCAGAAGCGATTGTTCGGCTTCCAGGTTTTGCGGCGGCAGTTTGCGCAAGGAATTGTCTGACATATTCGTCACCTTTTAGGGTATTCAAGTCCCTTACATTTTACCTTAATTGTCCCGCCTTGGCAAACCACCGGTTTTAGAGAGTTTTGGACAGTTTATGCACACGCCAAAGGGTATAACTTTATCGGATTGGGGGCTTGTTTTTTTTGTATGCCGGTAAACCCCGTACGGCGTTCGGACTTGGGGCTTCATTGGCGCAGGGTTTATTGTTTTGTCAAGAGCAATGTTTACTTTGATTTATTTCTCTATGGGTACTTGCCAAAAGAAAAATTTTACTGTATAATATTAAATAGTTTCATAAAATGTCTTAATTTGCGTTTGGGACAAGCAAAACAATTGAATGTCAAATATTACGCGCCTATAGCTCAGTCGGTAGAGCAACAGCCTTTTAAGCTGATGGTCGCTGGTTCGAGTCCAGCTGGGCGCACCAGAAAGGAATAGTCAAATTTTTCCGCTTCCCGTCGCCGATTTCGGCGACCAAATCATACGGAATTTCATAATCAAAATGCAATTGGCGGTTTTGTCTGAATATTAATTCAGGTAAAAGAAAATTTTTATGTTTATTTGACTGCAGAAATTATCATGATTTCTGTTTTTTTGTTCTATTTTGGTGCATATGATTGACATTTTGGTTGATATTTGCTAAAATTTGGTATTCCCAATGTGAGGGATGTTCTTTGAAATGCCTAGTGCTATCAGCATAACTCAAACGAAAGGAGAGTTTTATGCGTATTGCAGCGATTTCCGTTGGTTTGCAAGGGCATGGGCATAACCTCGCCTTTGCTCCAAACGCCATTGTTACAGTGGCAGCCGCTGTTCAGCGGGTTTTTGGAGATAAAGTCCAGATACGTGTTTTCGACGAAGTTTTGTTTGGTCACGATCAGCTCAAAGAGCTATTGAGTGTGTTTACTCCGAATGTTCTTTTTGTGAGTGTTCCGGTAACTGGTTATTATTATTCAGCACTGGACATTTACAATTGGGCAAAAGAGCATGCCATTCCAGTGTTGACTGGAGGGTACCACTTTAATATTCCAGACGTCGATTACCATGGGAATCAAGTTTATCCTGGAGTAATCGCCCGTCTAGCCACAGAGCGAGAAGTGTTTGTCTGCTATGCTGACGGGGAATCAACAGCAGTCGGATTTGTTGAACACCTCTTTAATCCTAATCATCGCAAGCTCGCTTCAGTTCCAAATCTCTGTTATGTAGAGGCGGGTCAGCTCATTGTCACGCCACGGCAAGAAAATACCCTTGGTACGCAAGCATACCCAAATTTGCCACTGGAGTCGTTCGATCCCCGTGCTTATTGGGGCTCGCTATCAAAGAGTGATGTCCATGCCAGCGGAAAGGACTTAATTGGTAACGTTCCAATTGGACGTACAATCGTCGGAGCCAAGATTGTGGAGGGGTGCACTTATCGCCGAGTGAGGTTGAGCCAAGGAAAGGAAGCATGCTCTTACTGCACATTGACTAGCCCCTGCCACGCGTCCTCAGGTCAGAGTTTTTGGCGTATTACTCAAGAAATGTATGACTATGTCGAGAGTATATCTTGGTCTGGAGATCAGGGAGTTCGTTGCTATCAAATTGGAGATGATATGGGTAGCGATATCCCTCTCATTAAATCAATTTGGGAATCGCGACCACCATGGGCTAACGAGGTTCCTCTCGGTCATCGTGTATATGCTTGGCATGTTCTTGGAGAAGACCAAGCAAGAATGCTATACGACATTGGTGTTCGATGGATTTATCTCGGTGGCGATGGGAAAAGGGGGTTTACGAACGAGTGGTCGGTAAGACATCCACTTGTTCGGACTCTGGAGAATTGCCGTAAGCACGGCCTACGAGCAAGCATTGGCTTTGTTCTCGGTCAACGAAATCAGGATTGGCATGATATTGAGAAATGGTCCAAATTCAGTCAGCGATTGGCCGCAGAATATGGGGATTCTCTCATTATCGTCGACGGCTGGGTGAATGTGCTTGCTCCTGGTTCTCCGGATTGGGCGGTTTTGTGTCAGTATGAACCAAGTTTTGGGAATACGGATTGCCCTGATTTGGAGAAGGCCCGCATGGTTTTCTGGCAACAGTGCACAAAACTCTGCGATCATCAGAACCCCGAAGATATCCGTCGGTTGCTGTATGAATGGGTGCCACAGTTTGAAAACGACATGAATAGGCATCCTGGCGTCCAGCGTAGTTTCATGTTGCGACCGTAACGGGAAGTGTTTTTATTTAGTGGTGTTGTGCCTCGCATGACACCACTTTTCTTTTTTATTAATTTTTCAAAGAGCTAAAAAAATTTGCCGCCAAATCCAGTAAATTTTTCAATAAATCAGCTCTTGAAAAATTTACTGAAATGAGTTATGATTAACTCATTGAAAAACTGGAAATTGCCGTAAATCAGAATTAGGATTGGGTTTCGTCGGGAGGAAAATCTGCGTCCGCCGTTGGCGGACAGCCAAAATGCGTTCGAGCTATCTTTAAGATACAGCACCAGAAAGGAATAGTCATTCTTTACAATAAAAGGAGATGGTCATGGCTCAAATTAAGGTGATAGCTTTTGATGTTTACGGAACCATTCTCTGTTCTGATGACCATGAAAATATTTTGCCGCCACGGTCGGGTTTTACGGAATTCATTTTGCATGCTAAGGATTTGAGAATTAAAACCGTTACCAGCTCTGATTCCGATTTGACTAACATGCAATTGGATTTAGCCGCCACCTTTAACGGCGTAGCACCTTTTGGTTTAGAAATATTTGACGGTTTTTTCAGGCTTGCCATGTACCCCAAGGTTTACCAACAGATTTTGCGATTTTTTGGCATTAAAGATGAGGAATTATTGGTAATCGGCGATGATTATGCTAAGGATTTATCGCAGGCGCCTTTGCAGGCCCATAAAATCTTAGTTCCGAACTATAAGATTGTCGCCGATGGATTTAGTTTTTCTCAAGTAGTTATTTCCGACCTTTAACATTCGCCCTCACAAAGCGGATGTTTTTTTGTTATTGATCTTTGACACAACAACCAAGGAAAGGGAAAAGCCATGAAAACTATCGCTATCATGCGGGGCTTTTCTTTTTCTTAAATTTTCAAAAGTTAAAAGAATTTGCCGCCAAACCCAATAAATTTTTCAAAAGATAGCCCTATCAGGATTGGATTTCGTCGGGAAGAAAATCTGTGTTCGCTTGTAGCGGACAGCCAAAATGCGTATTTTAAAACTCCAACCGGAAACAGTTGGAGTTTTTCTTAATGTACTTCAATGCCGCAAGGCAGTTTCACTCCCGGTTGCAACAGTTCGTTGACGGTGGCAAAAGTGAATCCGCGTTCTTTCAAGCCCTGAATTATTTTCGGCAGGGCTTCGGCGGCGTTGCTATGGATGTCATGAAACAGTATGATATCGTTCGGTCTGGCCAAGGTTACGATTTGTTGCGTCAGCCTGGAGGCGGGATAACCGCGCCAATCATTTGAAGCCAATGTCCAAGTAATCATCTGTAACCCCAGCCGTTTCGCCAGCCGGTCAATTCGCGCATTATGGCTGCCATAAGGAGGCCTGATGAATCGCACTGCCGTTTTATCGCCGATAATTTTTTGCGCTCCGGCCATCTGTCCCAGCACTTTCTCGTCGCCAAGGGAAGTTAGCCGGCGATGAGATAGCGTATGGTTGCCGATCTCGTGACCAGCCTCAATTTCCTGCTTGATCAGCTCTTCGTGTTTTCGGGCTTCCAAACCGATGACAAAAAAAGTCGCCCGAATCTGGTATTGTTTGAGGGTTGCCAGTATCAGCGGCGTTATTTTGGCGTTAGGCCCGTCATCAAAAGTCAAAGCGATCAATTTAATTTTCGGCTGGCTGGCCGAAACTGCCGAGGAGACAGAAGGGATGGTCGGCGCAGAAACATGAAAAACCAAGCAAAGGACCGCGGCAATCAGTGAAAGGCTCATTTTTTTCTCCTTAGTTGTTTAAACCGGATAAAAAGAACTTGTTGATAATTGATTATAGCATTGATTGGGGATAATGTCAAACGGCAAAGCCAATAATCATTTGTATTTTCTTGCATGTTTGATGTAAAATGAAGACATTAAAAATATGCCCAAAATCGCTTTAATCCACGATCATTTGGTGCAGGACGGGGGCGCTGAGCAAGTATTGAAGGTGCTTAAGGAAATGTTTCCTGAAGCGCCGATATTCACTATTGTCGCGGACAAAACCAAGACTAACGGTTATTTTGCAAATAAGGAAATAAAGACTTCCTTTTTGCAATCGTTTCCTTGGGGCGTGAAAAAATACCAGTGGTATCTGCCATTTATGCCCGCCGCCATTGAAAGCCATGATCTGCGCGGTTATGATCTGGTGATCTCCTCGGCCTCATCCTTTGCCAAGGGAGTTATTACGCATCCGGGCACGACCCATATCTGTTATTGCCATACGCCGACGCGCTATTTGTGGCATGACACCCAGAATTATCTGGATGAACTTAAAGTCATTGCGCCGATTAAGAAATTCTTGCCTTTGACCTTGCGTCAGTTGCGTACTTGGGATCGTTTGGCCGTTAATCGCGTGGATTATTTCATCGCCAATTCACAAACCGTGGCCGGCAGAATCAAAAAATATTATCAGCGCAACAGCCAGGTGATTTATCCGCCAGTGGATATGGCGCAGTTCGCGATCTCCGACAGACCGAAAAAATATTTTTTGGCCGGCGGACGCTTGGTGCCTTACAAAAGATTTGATTTGGCGGTGTTGGCTTTTTCTCGCCTGGGCATACCGCTTAAAATTTTTGGCTTGGGACCGGAGTTGAGGCGCTTAAAATCGTTAGCTAAGCCGAATGTGGAATTTTTAGGCAAAGTAAATGATGAAGCCAAGGGCGAGCTGTATGCCAATTGTTTAGCTTATCTTAATCCGCAAGAAGAGGATTTTGGCATTACGGCGATTGAAGCCATGGCTTCGGGTCGGCCGGTCATTGCCTATAATCGGGGCGGCGCCACCGAAACTATTGAGCCCGGTTTGAGCGGAGAATTCTTTGACGAACAGATTTGGGAGGATCTGGCCGATATGGTAATCCGTTTTCAGCCGGAGAAATACGACCCCTTGGCTATCCGTCGCCATGCCGAGCGTTTTTCTACCGAAAGATTCAAAAAGCAGATGGGGGAATTAATCAGCGCCGTAACGGACAAAGAATTTAAGACCCATGATTTATGAAGATAATCTTTGACGGCCGTTGCCTGTTGGACGCGAAATATTCCGGTGTTTCCTGGTATGCCCATAATTTGTCGCAACGTTTGCGCTCGGCGGGTAATCGCCACAATTGGCTGTTATTTGCCAATTCAGCCAAGCCGGCGGACTTGTCGGATTTGGGTTATCAGACAAAGATTTTTCATTACCCCAATAAATTATTGAATCTGTCTTTGGGTTTTACCGGTCAGCCGCAATTGGATAAGCTGTGCGGCGGAGCGGAAGCGTTCTTTGCTCCGAATCTTAATTTTATTTCCGTTTCCGCTTCCTGCCGATTGATTGTCGCCGTCCACGATTTGTCTTTTTTGGTTTATCCGGAGTTTTTTACGTTACGACAGCAATGGTGGCATAAGCTGATTCTGGCTTCAGGAGTATTGAATCGCGCCGATGCCATTATAGCCGATAGCGAAAATACCAAGCAGGATTTGATTGATCTGTTGGCTGTGCCGGCCGAAAAGATTAAAACCGTTTATTTGGGGGCGGGGGAGGAGTACCGACAAGAAATTCCGGCTGAGGAATTAAAGGCGATAAAAGAAAAATATAATTTACCGGATAAATTTTTGCTGTTTGTTTCTTCGCTGGAACCGCGGAAGAATTTGGCTGGTGTTTTAAGGGGTTTAGATAAATTGCCCGAAAGCCGATTGGTTATTGCCGGCGCCGGCGGCTGGAAAAATCAGCAAGAACTAAAGGCGATTAAAAGCAATGAAAGGATAAAAATGATCGGTTATGTGCCGGAAGCGGATAAGCCGGCCTTATACCGGCTGGCGCGCGCCTTGGTTTACCCGTCATTTTATGAAGGATTCGGCTTGCCTATTTTGGAGGCCATGGCCTCAGGTTGTCCGGTCATTGCCGGCAATAACTCATCACAGGGCGAGGTTTTGGCTGATTGCGGCCTACTGGTTGATCCTTATGATCTAAACAGCATCGCCGAAGCCATGTCGGAATTGTGGCGGGATAATGGATTGGGCGCAGAATTTTCCAGTCGCGGTCGCGAGCGAGCCAAGATGTTTAATTGGGATAAAACAGCGGAAGAGACATTAAAAAACATCGTTGCTTAATGTTTAACCGATCGCCTCACGCAAATATATAAAATAAAAACACCCGCCCGAGCAGAAGGCCCAGGCGGGGAGTAAAGTACTGTTTTTACGGGTGCCGGTGTTAGCGCCGATTCGGCGTATCACCCTGAACGCGGATTTTCCAGATGTCTCTCGGCGGATACGAGTAGACATCAACTTTGGCGGGGTTGCCACCTGCATTGAATGCTCGGCAACTGAATGCGTAGCAGGCGAACCCCCGGTCATCTGCCTGCCATCCTTGGTCCTCAATTTCCGGGGAAATAAAGCCGTATCCCCGAAGAATATGCTTGGCTTTTTCTTCGTCGTTGTACTGCCCCCCTGTGAGGTAGCAGCTCAGGATGACGGCGCTCACAATCAGCGCAAGGCAAAGACAAATAGCATTCCAATTTGGTTTATCATGCATCTCTTGCATCTCTTGTTTTCCTCTCTGTTTCTGGCATCGTTTCTGGTATCGCTCGCGTCTTCGCCATAGGAAGCGAAAACAATCTCGTGTCGAGGCTGTTGTAAGGAAGGGATTTCTTCCACAGCCTCGTTGATTGCTTCGCGCAGATCATGGCGAACCTTTTGACGTTTCAAGCGCGTCGAAAATTTTCCGTAATCACCAAGGTCAAAATGCCTATGCGAGGGTACGTTTTCGCCGTCACGTTTGCCTTTCAGGATTTTGCGACGACCGCCGGGCAGACGAATCGTAAGCCGTTTCCGCCTTGGCGGTTTCTGGTGCCCCAGATCCGGCACTTCTGGCGGAGCCGCCATAAGTTCGCACCAAAGATCCCACCAGCTTTCCTTGGTTTCTAAAGGCATTACATACTCCTTAAGTTGTTAATGTCCACGCCTATCTCCAAAAAATTACAAAAACTACATTATATAATTATAGCACACCTAAAATATTTTGTCAAGTACTTTATCCACAAGCATGGTTTATTATATACAAAATGTCTAAAATTAGGTAAAATATAATAGCCAATACAACAACTTAATAACAATATGAAAATATTAATAGACGCCCGCCTTTATGGCACCAAACATGCCGGTATCGGCCGTTATACTCAAGAGTTGATCAAGAATTTAGAAACCGCGGATAAGGAAAATCAATATGTCATCCTATTGCAACGGCAGAATTACGATGAATATCAGCCGCAGAATCCCAACTTCAAAAAATATCGCGCCGATTTTAAAGTCTACGGTTTTTTTGAACAGATTCTTCTGCCGTTTTTGATTTATTCCCACCGGCCGGATTTGGTTCATTTTCCCCATTTTAACGTGCCGTTGTTTTTCTTCGGCCGTTATATCGTGACTATCCATGATTTGATTGTCAGCCATTACCCGTCCAGCCGAGCTACCACGCTTCATCCGCTGATGTATAATTTCAAACTCTTAGCGTATCAATTGGTGATTTCCCGGGCGGCGAAACGCGCCGGAAAAATTATCGCCGTTTCCCGCTACACCAAAGATGATCTTGTGAGACTGCTGAAAATTCGGCCGGAAAAAATCGCGGTGATTTACGAGGGAACGGACTTACCGCGTTTGTCGCCGGTTTCTTGTCCGTTATTATTTGAGAGACTGGGCATCAAGCAGAATTTTTTGCTGTATGTCGGTTCGGCCTATCCGCATAAGAATTTAGAAAAACTGATTGAAGCGTTTGAAATTGTTTTAAGGCAACAAGCCGATTGGCAATTGGTTTTGGCCGGCAAAGAGAGTTTTTTCTATGAACGTTTAAGCGAGGGAATAAAAAAAGAGTTGAAAGGCAAGGTAATCTTGCCCGGCTATTTGACGGATGAAGAATTAGTCTGTTTATACGCTAAGGCGCGCCTGTATGTTTTTCCGTCGTTAATGGAAGGATTCGGCCTGCCGCCGCTGGAAGCCCAGAGTTACGGCTTGCCCGTGGTTTCAGCAAACTCCAGTTGCCTGCCGGAAATCTTGGCTGATTCGGCGGTTTATTTTGATCCTAAAAATTCTCAAGACATGGCGGATAAGATCGTCTCGGTTTTGACTGACGCTGACCGGCGCAAGCAATTGGCTGACAAAGGCCAAGAAAACAGCAAACGTTTTTCTTGGGAAAAGATGGCGAAGGAGGTTATTGGTTTGTATAATTCAATAATCGGATAGATAAGTTATTTATTAAAACACCGGCAGTAATTATCGGTCGCTAAGGTTATCCACACCCGGAGTTGTTTGACTTCGGGTGTTTGTGTTATAATATACTTAAACGTAAACAAAATTTATCAAGGTGGCAAAGAAAAAATCTTTAAACAAAGAAGGACTTGAGCCCAGGGTTTTTGATTTGGAGAATAAATCCAGTAAGGCAGTTCGAAAACCGCGCGTTTCCAGCCGCAAAACGGCTGATATTTTGTTTGCCCAAAATGATACGGCCGAAAAATCAGCCGCTAAAACCGAGATAATCGTCAATCAATCGCCACCCAAAACTTTCAATCTGCATATTGCCGAGAATCAGCTGGATGTTTATCGCTCTCCTCATTTATTAAATTTGTCCAAGGCCGGCCGGATAGAAAAAAATAAGCCGGAACAGCACAGAGATTGGCCGGTCAAGGATATGCCGGCCGGAAAAATATTATCCCGGTTTAGGATTTTGGAATTTTTTGATTTTTCACAGAGTGAAATTTATCTGTATTTATTAAGAATCGCTCAGATTGTCAAGACTTTTTTCCTTATCTTATTTTCTCGCGCCAAATTGGAATCAAAATTACCCGCTCCGGCCGGAGCTAAGGCGGTCGGCGGAAACAAAGCGATTGATCGGCTGGCGGAAATATCTTTTGTTAATTTATTTTTATTTATCGCCAACCAATTTTATCGCGTTTATCTGGCGCTGTATAAATTTTTCTGGCTGATATATTTGTTTGCTCGGAAAGCCCGGTCTCGCCGCGATCAGGTGATTTATTTGCCCAAGCCCGGCGTTGAGCCGCAGAAGGCCGCGGTGATTGACGGCTTGATTCAAGTCAATGAAGCGCCGACAATCGCAGAATTGATCAAGGAGTATTCGCCGCAAACCAAAATTCGGCCGTTGCCGACAGCGCCTTCAGCCAAAGAAATCCGGGAGAAATATCTGGAAACCAATCCCTTCCTGCGCCGAGGCGTAGTTCTGAATCCTCAGCCGCCGTCAGTCGGTTGGCCGAAGCGCCAGTTGGATTTATCTTTTTCTAATTTTGAATTTCATCGATCCCTGCTTCGGCCGGTCGCTGTTTTTTGCGGCATACTTTTGGCCCTGTTCGGCTCGATTAAAGCCATCACTTATTGGGATAGCGCTTTAAGCGTTAAGGGAGAGGTGATGGGCGTGGCCGAACAAGCGGTGGGCAATATGTCTAATGCCGGCGATAAACTGAAAGCCTTGGATTTCGCTTCGGCGCAACAAGATTTCCAATCGGCGCAACAAGATTTCCAATCGGCGCGATCGCAATTGGAGCGGCTCAAGTCATTTGTAACTGTTTTGGCCGACATAACTCCAGCCGGCAATATTTATAAAAGCGGCAAGAACACGCTGGAAATGGGGGATCATCTGTCTGCCGCCGCTTTCGGGTTGCTGTCCGGCATTAATGATATTTCTTCTTCCACCGATCTGTCTTTATCCAGTCGGGTCAAAAGTTTTTCTTCGGCGGTCAAGCCGGCTGTAGCCGAATTAGCCGCCGCCGCTTCTAACGCCAAATCAATCAACCCGGCGCATTTGCCCGAGGGCGGCAAGGAGCAGTTTATAAAACTCAAAGACGCTTTGCCTCAAGCCGTCAGCGCCTTAAGCCAGCTTCAAGAAACTTTGGATTTTTCCGTCGCTGTTTTGGGCGATAACGAATTGCGCCGTTATTTGCTGGTTTTCCAGAATGACAATGAGTTGCGCGCCACCGGAGGATTTATGGGCAGTTACGCCCTGGTTGATTTTAAGGATGGCAAGATAGAAAAAATCACTATTCCGCAAGGTGGCACTTATGACGTCAGAGCCGGCTTCAATAAGATACTGATTCCGCCCGAACCCTTGCGCTTGGTTGGCAGCCGCTGGGAATTCCAGGATGCCAATTGGTGGCCCGATTGGCCCACCTCGGCGACTAACGTCAAATGGTTTTATGAAAAGTCCGGCGGGCCGACCGTGGACGGCGTGATTGCCATTAACTCCGGCTGGCTCAAGGATCTGCTTCAGGTAACCGGGCCGATCGCTTTGCCGCAATACGGCAAAACGATTACCGCCGATAATTTTGAAGACGAATTGCAGCGCAGTATTGAATTGCAGGCGGCGGATAAATCCAAGCCCAAGAAGATCCTGTCGGAATTGGCGCCGAAAATCTTAGACAAGGTTTTTAATTTGCCGCCCAAAGACAATCTGCGTCTGGCCGAAGTCATCGCCGGCGCGCTCAAATCCCGCGCTATCCAGTTGTATTTCAGCAATAATGATTTGCAAAAATTCGCCCTCCGAAACGATTGGGCCGGGGCTTTGGCGACGCCCGCCCCCCACACTGATTATTTGAATGTCATCGCCACCAACATCGGCGGCGGCAAAACCGATGACTTGGTGCGCCAAAAGATATACCATCAAGCGGAAATCAAAGCTGACGGCTCGGTGATAGATCGGGTGGTTATCAGCCGTTATAACGCTTCTTCCATTGAGGATCCGCTAAGAAAAGCGGCCAATAATACTTACTTGCGGGTTTATGTGCCTGCGGGCAGCGAGCTTTTGGGCGCTTACGGCTTTAAGGATTTTGCCAGTTCCGCTTATAAAGATTTGGATCAGGGCGCGATTGAAAGTGGTTTGTTAGCGGGAGAAACGGGAGCCGTTGACAGCGTAGGGGGGACCAAGGTTTATCAGGAAAACAATTATACGGTGTTTGCCAATTGGACGGTAATCGGTCCGGGAGAAAGTCAAGAAGCGGTACTGGTTTACCGTCTGCCGTTTAAGGTTGGCAAGGACTTTAAGCCAAAAGGATTAATTATGTCAGCGGCTAATTTTTTCACTCCGGAAATAGCTCCTTATAATTTTGTTTTTCAGAAACAGTCCGGCCGTAGCAATGATCAGATTCAGAGCGTCGTTACTTATAGCGATAATTTATCGCCGAAACTGATTTATCCCAAATCCGCCACCACAGAAAACAATAATGTTTACTCCCAAGCGTTGACTGATCAGGATCGTTATCTAAGCATCGCTTTTATAAAATAATTTATTTATCGGCTTATGCCAGAACAAACCCCCAAAACCAAAGTCGGAGAAATAACCGCCAATCAGGAATTATCGGAAATGGAAAATAACGAAAATAATAGCGGCACCGGGCCAAATGATATGGTTACAGCGATTGAAAATAAAAATCAGCCGCCGGCCAAATCAGCTAAACGCGGATTGTTCCATTTGAGGCGCGGCAGTGCGGGCAGGCAAAAAGAAATTTCTCGCGATTTGGCGGAAGTCTATACTGATGACGACGGGGTCATACCGGATTTGACTCGATTGGAGTCCAATGAACGGCCTCTGTGGCAGACTATAGTTTATACCTTGATTGCGGTTCTGGCGGTATTGCTGGTTGGCGCCGCCGTTATTTATTTGATTCTCGCCAATCTTAACAGCGATACCTTTACCAACGAACGCATAACTTTTAAATTAGAACCGCCAATCTCCATTGTTTCCGGGCAAGAGGGGACTTACACGATAATCATCGCTAATCGCGAACGGGTGAATCTTTATGATTTGGATATTGAATTGAAATATCCCGACACCTTTCAATTGGTTTCTTCCTCTCCGGTGGCAACCGGCGACAAGAGAAATATCTGGAATATTTCCGTTTTAAAAATCGGCGAAACGCAAAAAATAGAATTGCGCGGAAAAATCATCGCTCCCTTGGATTCCGTGCAAACCGTTACCGGTGCCATGACCTTCAAGCCGGCCAATCTAAACGCCGAATTCAGTCAGAAATTCAATTTAGATATGGGTGTCAATGCCTCTACGATTATCCTGACTGTCTCCGGGCCGGATAAAACGCTGGCTAACCAGGGCATTTCCTACACCGTTGATTTGCGCAATGTCGGCACTGAAGTCTTAAATGATTTGGAGGTGGTAGCCGAATATCCGCCAGGGTTTGTCCTCTCCTCCACTACGCCCGCCGCCAAGGATGGCACTAATAATGTTTGGAGCGTAGCCAAGCTGGCCACTTCCACCGATATGGCTACCAGCAGCGATCAGAAAATAATCATCGGCGGCAATTATTCGGGCATCGTTGATTCGGGCAATCAGGAATTTAAAGTCAAAGTCAATCTGAAAAATCAAAGCGAGTATATCTTGCAAAGCGAACAGTCGGCCGTTACCGCCGTGGTCAAGGATCAATTAAGTTTGAGCGTGATAGTCAACGGTTCGGGCGAGGATCAGCCGGTGTCTTTCGGCGATTTATTGGTATATACGATTAACTTTAAAAACACCGGCACCGAAGATTTGAAAAATGTGGAATTAACGGCCAAAGTGGACTCCCAGATTTTGGATTGGGCGACTTTAAGCAGTGATCACGAGGGCAAAGTTAACGAAGGCATAATTGTTTGGACCGGCAAGGAGCTGCCCAGCCTGTTGAATTTGCGTCCGGGCGAAGAGGGCGCCGTAACTTTTCAGTTAAGAGTCAAGGATTTGGCGGCTATCAGCTCCCTGGATGTGTCTAAGTTCAGTGTGGAAAGCTCGGCTCAAGCCAAAATTAAAAATGCTGACGGCGTTAATGCCATTAATTCAAAAATCATTACTAATTCCATTAATTCCGATTTGAGTTTAATTGCCGCGGCGCGTTATTACAATGAAGACAATCTGCCTCTTGGCTCCGGCCCGATCACTCCGCAAGCCGATGAGACTTCTTCTTACAATATCCGTTTATCCTTAACCAATAACTTGCACGATATCGGCAATATTGAAGTCAGCGCCATTTTGCCCAAGTTTGTCAATTGGGATGATAAGGAAAATCACAACACTGGTGACTTTTTATATAACTCTAAAACCAAAAAATTATCTTGGCGTATTTCTAAGTTGCCCAAATCAGTCAAAGACGCCGCCATTGATTTTAATGTATCAATCAAGCCGACGACTGATGACATCGGCCGAGTGTTGATTTTGATTCCCGAATTCAAATTGACGGCTAAAGACCTGGAAACCGGCTCGGATATCTCCAAAACGATTAGAGCGGTTACCACCGCCTTCTCCGACCCCATCATGGGTAATTTATCAGGCATAGTGGAATAACCCCGCCATCGGACTGATTGCAAAAATCATCGTTACAATCAGTGATGAAATCAGGGACGAAATAATATATTTCTAATTTTTTCTCAATAGGCAACAGATATAAATAAGCGCCTCTGCATTCGTGACTTATTATTATATCAAATAACCTAATATCAAATAACTTAAATTCCGTTAAGATGGCCTTTAAACTGCTTAAAAAATCTAAGAAATCCCAAGCGCGATTAGGAAAATTAAAAACCGCCCACGGCATCATTAAGACGCCGTTTTTTATGCCGATTGCCACTAAGGGAGCGGTCAAGAATCTAACCGCCGCTGATGTTAAGGATCTTGGTTCGCCCATATTATTATCCAACACCTATCATTTGTATTTGACGCCGGGCAGGGAAGTACTGTCTGCCGCCGGCGGTTTGCATAAATTTATGGATTGGCGCGGAGCCATCCTGACCGACTCCGGCGGTTTCCAAGTATTCTCACTGTCTAAAATCAGGAAAATCCTGCCTCAGGGCGTGGAGTTCCGTTCGCACTTGGACGGCAGCAAGCACATCTTAACGCCTAAATCAGTCTTGGATATTCAGAAAACTATCGGTTCGGACATTGCCATGATTTTGGATGTCTGTCCGCCGTCAACCGCCAAACACCAAGAGATCAAGGAAGCGGTTGAAATTACAACCAAATGGGCCAAGGAGGCGGCCAGAACGATTAAAAGCCGAAAGTCCAGAAGCAAAAACCAGGACAAGCAATTATACTTTGCTATCGTCCAGGGTGGTGTCTATAGGGATTTGCGCGAGCAATCATTGCAAGACTTGGTTAAATTGGATTTTGACGGTTATGCGGTCGGCGGCTTGGCCGTGGGTGAAACCAACAAAGAAATGTATGAGGTATTGGATTATTTGGCGCCGCAATTGCCGGCCGGCAAGCCGAGATATTTAATGGGCGTGGGTACGCCGGAAAACATTATTGAAGCGGTCAAAAAAGGAATAGACATGTTTGATTGCGTTATTCCGACCCGCGAAGCCCGGCATGGCCGGCTGTATGTTTGGCCCGACATGTCATTGCGAGAAGGATGTAATCATCCGACGAAGCAATCTCTTAAAAAATATCAGCGCGGCCTTCAAGATTGCTTCGCTTCGCTTCGCTTCGCTCGCAATGACGAATGGTATCAAACCATCAACATTACCAATTCCAAATACAAGCATGACTTTTCACCGATAAACGGCAGTAACCTGAAAAAATATTCCAAGGCCTATCTGCATCATCTGTTCAAAACCGGCGAACCCTTAGCTATGCGTTTAGCCACCCTCAATAATCTTGATTTTTATTTGCGATTAATGGAGGGCATCAGGCGACAAATCAAAAAGGGCAACTTATAAAATGGAAGCTCTTGACAACAAGTCAAAAATCAAGTAGAATAAGCGCTTAGAAAGCACGTTAAAATAAAAAGTAATAGTACAACGGCCGATTCAACAGAAACGGCAGGGAGAACAACCATGGAAGCTGACAGATTAGAAAAATTCAAGCATGTTTTGGAGCAAATGAAGGAAAACCCATTAGTTGTGATTCTAACCCATCTTGATCCCGATTCCATGGCCTCCGCCGAAGCCATGAGATTTATTGCCAAGTCGGTTGGCATTGAGCAGATTACCGTTCTTTATTGCGACGAGTCCACCGATGAGCAAAACGAGGCCATTATCAATAAGTTGGCTTTGGATCGGCGAATGCAGCCGATTGACAGTTGGGTTGATTTTCCGGCTGGTAACAACTATGTTATGGTGGATGCCAATTCGCCTTCCGACAGCCGGCTTAAACACGCTAAAGATAAGTTGAAACTTACAATGGTTATTGATCATCATCGCAATGACAAAATCAAAGAAACGGATGATGACTTTATTTGGCTGGAAAATTTCGGCGCCTGCGCCACCATGATGTGCGAACTCATTGCCGGTCTGGGCTTATTGAGTACCGCTAAGTTCAACGGCGATTTTAAGGATTTGCCCTTATTGCTTTCACTGGGTATCTACATGGATACCAAGGGTTTGATCAGCGCCGGCAGTAAGGATCGCGAAGCTTTTGCCGAAGTCGCCGGCCTGGCCAAAGAGGCGGACTTGCAGTTCTTCATTAATTATCAGATTTCCCAAACCTACATGGAAGCGCTTAAATGCGCTTTAAACTCCATGTCTGTCCGGGGAATGAAGATAGTGGCTTATGCCGGAGAAGTAAGCTCCAAGGAAGCTACGGTTATTGCTCGGGTGGCGGATTTTTTTATTAGAATCAAGGGATTTTCTCTGGCCGTGGTCTGGGCGACGGTTGATGACAGCCAAATCATGGTTTCTGCCCGAGGTACTGATTTCGGCACGCCGCTTGATGAATTCATACGTTCCCGTTTCGGTTCCGGCGGCGCCAAGGTTTCCAAATGGGGCCTATGGGAAGGTGGCGTTCAATTGCCTTTTAACTTCGGATTCTTCCACTCCCCGATCAATAGAATGCAACGAATAGCAACGGCTCAGGCCTTAATCACCGGTCTGATTTTGGAAAATTGAAAATTGATGGCAAATTATTGGAGATGTTTGGCACTTTTTACCCCGGATTTCTATCCGGGTTTTATTTTTTTATGGTTTAATCGGCTATTATTGAGCGGGTTTTGCCGGGATAAAAATTTATGCTATAATGATGTCAAAAGTTGTTTCTTTTTATCGCCGATAGACGGAGGTGATTTTATTAGAATAATGACCAAAAACTTATGGACCCCTTGATCAACGATAATCAAACGGCAGACAAGCCCTCGCGCTGGTCTTTTTTGCGTCAACCTTTGGCTTTATGGCTGGCGGTTGTTTTGATTTTTATCAGTTTCATCATCGGCGCGGCGGTTGGCGGTCGAGGCAATATCGTATCCGATACTAAAGTGATCAAGGGGGCGGACACTCAATTGATGATGGCTGAAGCGAAAGCTGCGGAATCGGCCGGCCTTACTGCGGGCAATACCGCTACGTCAACGTTGCCCGCTTACCTTAAGAAAGATGTTGATTTCCAATTATACTGGGATACTTTAGGAATTATCCATGGCAAGTATTATGCTCAAGATATTCCCGATACCAAATTGTTTTACGGTTCGTTGCAGGGCATGGTGGCAGCTTTGGGCGATCCTTATTCCGTTTTTCTTACTCCCTCCGATGCTCAGCAGTTCCAAGAGGACCTTAATGGCACCTTTGAAGGCATTGGCGCGGAAATCGCCGTTAAGAACAGCCAGCTCATCATTGTTTCTCCTTTGGATGATTCGCCGGCCATGAAAGCCGGCTTGAAGCCCAAGGATTGGATTTTAAAAATTAATGGCACTTCCACCGAAGGCATGAGTTCCCAGCAAGCCGTCAATTTAATCCGCGGTAAAGCCGGAACTAAAGTCAATTTGACGATTTATCGCGAGGGCTGGACCGAAGCGCAGGTAATTGAAATCACTCGGGCGCCCATTGTGGTTAAAAGCTTGACTTTGGAATATTTGGCCGGCGGCGCCATTGCCCATATTAAGGTTAGACAGTTTAATGGCGATACTATGCCGCTTTTTGACAGCGCTATTTCCAATATTTTATCCAGGCCCGGTCTTAAGGGAATTATTTTGGATTTGCGCAACAATCCCGGGGGTTATTTGGAATCGGCCGTAGAGATGGCCGGCGAATGGAACGGTGACGGGATTGTGGTCTCGGAAAAAAATCGCGATGGCGTTAAGACGGATCATCGCGCTTATGCTCAGCCGCGCTTAACTGATTATAAAACCATTGTTTTGGTTGACGGCGGCAGCGCTTCCGCTTCAGAAATAGTTTCCGGCGCCCTAAAAGACTGGGGCAAGGCCACATTAGTCGGAATGAAAACTTTCGGCAAGGGTTCGGTGCAGGATTTGACTGATTTGCCCGACGGCAGCCAAATCAAGCTGACTATTGCCAAGTGGTTTACTCCCAATGGCATATCCATTGACGAACAGGGGATTGAGCCGGATGTCAAAGTGGATTTAACTGAAGAAGACTATAATAACGACCGCGATCCCCAATTGGTTAAAGCGCTAGAACTGTTAAAATAACCGTGAATTTATCAATCAGCGGTATTATCTATTCTTATTATCTATTCTTGCCATTCCAATCATAGCGGAGAAACATCTTTGCTGGTCGCAATGGCATAAGACATTATGAAGATTGTTTACTTGGAAAATTCCAAAGCCCACAAGCGAGGCGACATTAAGGATGTGGCCGAGGGTTACGCGCGCAATTTTTTGATCCCGCAAGGCGTGGCAGCGCCGGCCACAGCGGAAAATCTGGCTAAAATCAAACAAGAAACTGAAAAGAAGGCCAAAACTCAAGAAAGCGCCATCAATCAATACAAGCTCATAGCGGAAAGGATTAGGGGGCGCAAGGTGGAAATCAAAGGCAAGGCCAATGAAAGCGGCAAGTTGTATGCGTCTATAACCGAACAGGAAGTTAAGATCGCGCTAAAAAAACTAGGCCTTGACATTGGTAAGGGCAAAGTGATTTTTCCAAGCCATCTGAAAGAAGCCGGCGAGTTTAAGGTTAAAGTTGACTTTGGACACGATTTAGTGTCTGAAATAATAATTTTAGTTCGCGTATGAGGAGATTTTTATTTTTCATCATTAAATAGAGGATTCATCCCCTCTATTTTTTAGCGTTTGATTAAGCAAAATTATGGAAAACCGCATCAAAAAAATCGTCATTACCGGCGGGCCGTGCGCCGGCAAAACCTCTATCATTAATCTGTTAAAAGAAGAATTCGGCGACACTATCATTACTGTGCCGGAGGCGGCGACCCTGCTTTTGGCCGGCGGATTTCCTATGCCCGGCAAGCACTTGAATTGGTGCGATGACTGGCAATATTATTTCCAACAAAGCGTGTTGCATCTGCAGAAGTCGTTGGAAAATGCCTATTTGCTTATGGCGGAACGGAAAAATTCCAAAGTTTTATTATGCGATAACGGCTTGCCTTCGGGCGCGGCTTATATGCCGGGAGGCATCAAAGAGTTCATTCTCAAATACGGGGTTGATTTTGAAAAAGAACTATTGGATTATGATTCGGTCATCCACTTGGAAACAATCGCCCTATCCCAGCCGGAAAAATACGGCAAGCATAACAATGAAAATCGTTATACATCTTTGGAGGAGGCGATAAGGCACGATTTATTGATCAAGGAAGTTTGGCAGAGCCATCCTCATTGGCAGGTGATTCCCAGCACTTGGGCTTTGGAAGAGAAATTCCATAAAACGGCGGAAACCGTTAAAAAATATCTGAAATAAAATTGAGCCCGAAGCCAAGCCGACAGGGTGTCCGAGCAGCCTTCCAATAAAAACACCCGCCAGAAAATCCGGCGGGCGCATAAGGTGCATTGCTATTTATTTGGCTATTAGCCAGCGGCCGATAGCGTGGCAAGCTGGCAGGAACATTTTGGCCAGATATTTCAGACCAACGACCAGACCAACGACCAGACCAACGACCAGACTGACGATCAGACCAACGACCAGACTGACGATCAGACCAACGACCAGACCAACGACCAGACTGACGATCAGACCAACGACCAGACCGATGCCTAGACCGATGCCCAGACCAGCGCCTATAACGACGCCTAGACCGGCGGTCAGACTGACACATAGACCGGCGGTCAGACTGCCACCCAGAATAGCGGTCAGACCGATGATCAGACCGACGCCTAGACCGGCGCTCAGATCCGTGCTCAGACCGACGATCAGACCGACGATCAGACCGGCGATTAAATCCTTATTTGAAAATCTTCTTGAAATTAAGCCAATCAATTCAATAATGGCAGTTGACCAGAATATTGAAAAGGGGACATCCCACCATCGCGATAGCGATAGCGGCAGTTGAAGAAAAATATCTTTGGCATGATCCTGATCGTTAGCCAACCAGATAATCTTATCTGATACCGGCACCGATCCATTGACTTGATACCAAACGAGCCAGAAAAAACCGGTTGCTGCGGCGGCGATCAAAGACCACCGCCAAGTGAGTTTCCATTGCCTTGGATAACTGATTGATTGCATGGCTTTCCCTTTCCTTTTTTGGCTTTTGTTTGTCCGTTAATAGATTTGTTGTTTTACAGTACTTTCCGAGTAAAATCATCAGAATATCTCATTGTAGCATATCCGTAATATTTTGTCAAGGGCATGTACAGTTAACATTAAAGGGTGACAGGAAAGAGTTTTATTTTTCCGATTAAAAACGGCTGAATTTAAAATAACTAATAATTAAGATAAATTATGTCCAAGTACATTTTTGTCATGGGCGGAGTAATGTCGGGAGTCGGCAAAGGCATCGCCGCGGCCTCTATCGGTAAAATCCTGTCTTCCAAGGGCTTTAAGGTTACGGCGATTAAGATAGATCCCTATCTTAATGTTGATGCCGGCACCATGAATCCGGTGGAACACGGCGAAGTGTTTGTAACCGAGGACGGCGATGAGACTGATCAGGATATCGGCAATTATGAAAGGTTTTTAGACCAAAATATTTACCGTGACAATTACATGACTTCGGGCAGAGTTTACCAATCAGTCATTAATCGCGAACGTAACTTGGAATACGGCGGCAAGTGCGTGGAGGCGGTGCCGCACATCCCTTATGAAGTGATTGATCGCATTAATCGCGCCATGGAAAAAGCCGAGGCGGAAATCGGCATTATTGAGATCGGCGGTACGGTCGGCGAATTTCAAAATGTCTTATATCTGGAAGCGGCCAGAATGCTCAAGTTTAAAAATCCCGGCGACGTGGCTTTTGTCATGGTCAGTTATCTGCCGGTGCCGTCCAAAATCGGTGAAATGAAAACCAAGCCGACGCAGATGGCGGTGCGCGCCATTAACGAGGTCGGCATCCAGCCTGATTTTTTGCTGTGCCGTTCCAGCTATCCGGTTGATGCTCCGCGACGGGAAAAACTGGCATTGTTTTGCAATGTCCAGCCGGGAAACGTCATTTCCGCTCCGGATGTGGAGAGTGTTTATGATATTCCCGTTAATTTTGAGCGGGAAAATCTGGGCGATAAGATTTTAAAGATTTTGAACCTGGAACCGCGGCAGCAGGATTTGGCGGAATGGCGGGTTTTTGTGGATAAAATAAATGCCGCCACAGAAAAAATTAAAATAGGCATTGTCGGCAAATATTTTGAGAGCGGCGATTTTGTCTTGTCTGACGCTTATATTTCCGTAATTGAAAGCTTAAGATTCGCGGCCTGGCACAATAATCGCAAGCCGGAGATTGAATGGATTAATTCCGATTTGTATGAAAGGGAACCGAATAAATTAGACGAATTGCAAGACTATGACTGCTTGGTGGTGCCGGGGGGATTCGGCAGCCGCGGCATTGAAGGAAAAATTAAGGCTATCCGTTTTGCGCGGGAAAATAAAATACCCTACCTGGGTTTGTGTTATGGCATGCAACTGGCAACAATTGAATTCGCCCGCAATGTTTGCGGCCTGGCTGACGCCCATACCACTGAAATCAACCCGCACACCTTGAATCCAGTCATTCATATTATTCCCGAGCAAGAGGAAAAAATGGCCAATAAGCAATATGGCAATACTATGCGCTTGGGCGCTTACCCCTGCGTCTTGCAGGAGGGGAGTCTGGTTAGGGATTTATATCAGACGGCGGAAATATCCGAACGCCATCGCCATCGTTATGAATTCAATCTGGCGTACAGGCAAAAGATGGAGGAGCATGGCCTGGTTTTTTCCGGTTTGAGTCCGGACGGCCAGTTGACGGAAATCATTGAACTACCCAAAGACCAGCACCCGTTTTTCGTGGGCGTGCAATTCCATCCGGAATTCAAATCCCGGCCGCTTAAGCCGCATCCTTTGTTTTTCGGCCTGATTAAGGCCGGATTAAAAAAATAATTAGACAATTTTAAAACCCGTCCGGTTTAGTCCGAGGCGGGTTTTGGCTTTAAAAGATCAAGTAAGCGGCGGCAATGGCTGACAGTCCGATGGCCAGAATATACAATATCCGTAATATTTTGGGGGTTTGCCTCTTCACCTCGGATCTTCCGGGCTTGCCCAATTTCCAACAACGATGGCAAACGCCGTCATGGTAATGAATTTGATATCCTACCTCTCCGCAGTGGATGCAGACATCCTGTTTTTCGTTACTCATTAATATTATTGCCTGACGAACTGCGCCCCGGAGTCTGTTCATGGGCCAACCCTTTCTTTTTCGTTGTGATTCTGAGCGGATTATGATGTCATTCCTATGACCTGATATTTTATCATATATTAACTGATTAGTCAAGAAAATAAATTGTCTTTTATCGTAAGCTATTAACCTAACCGCTGCAAATCTTAAATTATTATCCCTGTGGATAAACATATTGACAAAAAAGTAAAGGTATGATATAATAATAAACATTGGTCGCTGTGACCAACTTGTGTCAAAAAAATCCCTAAAATTAGGGAAAATATCAAAAGGAACATTTACAATGAACAGGTTTTTTGAAGGTAAATCCGCCGATACTATGATTATCCAGAGATGTATTGATTTTTTTATCGGACGCATCAACCTGGCGTTAGCCATGGCATTCTTAGCGTTTTGCGCTGTCATGGCGCTGGGCGCCTGGTTGGGAGAAGGTCAAGTTTTAGCGGCCGGCATTGATGCGGCCGACTATCGGATTAGGCGGGTTGAGCCAAGCCGGATTGAGCCGATTGATTTTATTGACGAGCGGGAATTGGATGCTGAACTATTGCAAGAGGAGAAGATCTTTCTGCAACAGCAAACAGCCAGCTCAGGCGAACTCGTACTGCTCAATCAATCGGTTGAGGCGACCGATTCAACCCTAATTGACTCGAAGCTGTTGCCGCCGCAGGAAATCATCAATGTCTATGCCGCCTTTATCCAACGCGATAATCCTCGCGTATCGGATGCGGAGGCCAACAAATGGGCACGTGATTTTGAGCAATGGGAAAGCCGCTATAATTTCCCGCGAGGGGTTTTGGTGGCGATTGCCCATACCGAGTCTTGGCATGATCCGAATGCCAAATCGTGCGCCGAGGCGTACGGTTTAATGCAGGTTCAATATGGCACCGGCCAGGGAGTGGCCAAACGCTTCGGCCTTTGGTCGGAGCCGAAGTTCAGCAAACCGGCCAAAAATGAAAAGGAAGCGCGCGAGAGAATCCACCAGGTGAAGAAATTCCGGGAAAACCTTATCAAGATTCTGAAGGATCCGGAACATAACATCAGAATGGGCGCGTTCGTTCTGCATCGTTTTTTAGTCAAGGAGAAGGGCGATTGGTCTAAGGCATTGGCGCGTTACTCCGGCGGCGCCAAGAATTACGAAAAGAAAGTCAAGAAGTTTCATGCTGTTGTCCGGGAGCGGATTGAATTGCGCGCCAAAGAAACTGCCCCAACCGGACGGTCAATGCTGGCCGAATTATCCTGCTCCTCAAGCCCTCTATCCTAATTGTACTTTGCTTGCCGCCTTGGTGTTATACCGAGGCGGCGTTTTTGTTTAAAAATAAAACATCCGGCGCAACCGGATGTTTTATGATGCAGGCTTTTTAAGCCTTTCTAAGCTGTAATTTTTGAACAGGGTTTATTGAACAGAGACGATTTGAGCGTGTTCTAACTTACCGGTAAATTTCTTGACTTTCTTTTTATTAAAGCTGACCTTGCCGGATTGAATCGCAAAAATAGAGTCATCTTTGGCTTGTTTGGTGCCGTTGCCGGCGCGATAACGGGTACCGCGTTGGCGCACGATAATATTGCCGGACTGGGCGGTTTCGCCTCCGTAGAGTTTAATGCCTAAGCGTTGCGCATTGGAATCTCGGCCTAATCTTGTACTGCCGCCTGCTTTTTTTGTGGACATAGTATATTTTGCTTAAAGTTTGTTTTTTTAACGATTGATCTAATATTAGCCGATTTTGGTTGATTTGTCAAGCAGTTCAACAATATCAGCCAAAACCGTTAATTAAGCGGATAAATCCGTTGCGGTAACAAAACAAATTAAAGGCTGTCCGGTTGATTTTGTCGTTAAAGCCCCAATATGTTAAGATTAATCTTGTTAGGGCTGTAAAATAACGTTTGTTATTGCGGTATCTTCTGACAAATTATGAATTTAAAAGAGAAGGCTAAAAAATTGCCGTTATCTCCGGGGGTTTACCGCTGGTTGGACGGCAAAGGCAAAATATTGTATGTAGGCCGCGCCACCAGTTTGCGCCGGCGAGTTTTGCAATATTTTCGTCCGGATATTGAACCACGGATAGGGGAGATGGTATCCTTGGCCAAGGACATAAAATTTGAGAAGACCGATTCTGTTTTAGAGGCGATCATCTTGGAAGCTAATCTGATAAAAAAATTCTGGCCCAAGTATAATGTCAAGGACAAAGATGACCGTTCATTTGCTTACGTGGTAATCGCCAAAAGCGATTGGCCCAAGCCGATAATCGTCCGTGGCAAGGATTTGGGGAAATATTCCCCCGGCCAAGCGCATATCTTCGGACCGTATCTTAATGCCACTCTGATTAAAAACGCTTTGCGCATCATTAGGCGGTTACTCCCTTATTCCACTTGTAAGCCCGGCAGCGGTCAGCCCTGCTTTGATTACCAAATCGGCTTATGTCCGGGGGCTTGCGTTTCAGCCATTACGCCACGGGAGTACAAAAAAAATATTAGGAATATCATCTGGCTGTTTGAGGGCAAGAAAAAACAATTGGTAAAAAGAATAACCAAAGAAAACCCGGAATTAGCCAAGGCCTTCCGCCATATTTCCGACGCCTCACTGATCAGCCGGGATGAAATATCCGGCGTCGGCGGCACAGGAAGAATTGAGGCCTACGACATTTCGCATTTGTCAGGCAAAGAAACCGTCGGCGCCCTGGCCGTGTTTGTCGGCGGCCAGCCGGATAAATCGCAGTATCGCTTATTCAATATTAAAACCGCAACCAATAATGATTTGCGGGCGCTTGAAGAAATGATTAGTCGCCGTCTTAATCATCCGGAGTGGCCCCTGCCCGACATATTCTTAATTGACGGCGGCCGGCCGCAGATCAATCAAGTCAGTAAATTATTCAAAAGCTTAAAAATTACCAAACCGCTTTTGGGTTTGTCCAAGTTTGGCGGGGATAAGCTGGTTTATTCCGCCGGCACTCCTAAAAACGTCAGGGAGTTAGCCGTTAATATGCTATCCGACTTAAAACAGGCCAGGGATGAAGCGCACCGTTTTAGCAATTCGGCCCGCCGGAAAAAAATGAAAATTCGTTAAACTTTACCGCTATTATTGATTTGTGCTATAATACAGCCATAATTTAAAATCTATGGACAAAAACTTAAATGTCAAACCAATGTTAACGGAACCGATCTCCCTGCTAAAAGCGGCTTGGGAATTGTACGTAAAAAATTGGCAGAAGCTGGTCATCCTGACTTTGATTCCGATGATTATCCTGGGGATTGCCACCTTGCTGGCCTGGCTGTTGGGGATAATCCGTTATTTGCCGGCGAATGAAGCTGCCGTCACTAAGGCCACCGATCCGGTTATTTCCTCTTTGGGATTCTTCTTTGTTACCGCCGGCGGTTTTGATGCTTTGCCTCTGTGGGGTAAAATCATCCTGGTGATCGTCGTGTGTATTATCGGGATTATAGTCTCCTTATCAATGGTAATTAGCCAATTATTAGTCTTGAAATCAAAGGGAGAATTGGATTTAAAAACAGCCGTTAAGGATTCAGTGAAATATTGGATCAAATATTTTCTCGTTGGTTTGCTTTTCGGCTTGATTATTACTGGCGGTTTGCTTTTATTTATAATACCGGGAATTTTTTGGGCGGTGATGTTCTGTCTGGCTTCAGTGATCCTTGTTTTTGAGGACACATCAATTATCGGCGCGCTTAAACGAAGCCGAGAATTAACCAGAGGTTATTGGTGGGCGATTTTCGGCCGATTGATTTTATGGTTGGCAGTATGGTTGGCAGTGCTGTTTCTAGTTTCTTTGGTCGCCGGCTTATTGCGTTTGGCCAGCCAAGAAGCCGCTACGATTCTGTTGGATTTAGCCCAATTGGTTTTGGGTCCGGTGTATTTGGCCTATATCGTCCTGCTGTACCAATCCTTGCAACAAATTAAGAAGTAGTTTAAAACCATATGAAGAAGAAAATTTTTTTATTGATCCTCGTCTCCTTGTCTTTGCTTTTGGCTGAAAGCGCGCTGGCGGTCGGAACTTCTACCGGCGCTTTGACTCCGGCGGATTTAAAATTCGGAAAAATTCCCAAGGCGCAAACAGCAGCCGCTCAAGTGACTTCCACGATTAACTTGGTTAAAAAAGTAGCCGCCGGAGCGATTGCTCGTTGCCCGGTAATTGAATCAAAAATTCAAATTAAGGTATCCGGTTTTGATAACAGCAAAGTCAGGCACATGCAGGCCTACCAGACGCTCAAGGACAAATTATCAGCCATGTCTGATCGCTTAGTCACTCGGGGCGTAGATGTAACGGCGCTTAAAGCGGCTTTGGCTGTTTTGGATACGAAAATAAAAAAATTCAGCGATGATTACGCCGCCTATGTCGCATTGCTAAAGCAAGGCCAGGAATCCGTTTGCGGCCAATCAGCCGGACAGTTCAAAGCCAAACTGAAAGAAGCGCAGACCGCTTTAAAGACGGTCAATGCCGACGTTTTGGATATCAGGGCTTATTATAACACTGCGATTAAAGCCGAGATAGCCAAAATCAGAATCGCCATTAAGGCAATGTCCGGCGGCGCTTCCACCTCCTCTCCGGCCGCGCCTCAGTCTGCCTTGCCCGGCCAAGATCAAACCGAGTCAACCGCTACTAATGCCTTAACGCAGTAATAAACATATGAAGAAATACCTATCATTAATCGTTTTATCGTCAGTGGTATTGGTGGTTGGCGGATTATTAGCCGGTTGCGGCGCACCGCCAGAAAGCAACTTGCAAGATAGCCAAATAGAAGGGCAGGCCTTGCCCCCGGCTGACAATCAAATGGCGCAACCGGCAGAAGAACCGGAAATAACAGAAACCGACATTGATCAATCCTTAAAAGATTTGGATGCGACTATGGATGCGGTAAAAACCACCGGCTTTGAGGCGACCAACTTATCCGACAAGGATTTGGGGTTATAATTTTATTTAATTAAAGCGGACTTTTATAAAGTCCGCTTTTTTGTTAGATTAATATCATGAAAAACATTATTGCCATCAATAAACCCAAAGGTCCGACTTCATTTGCTATTGTCGCTCAAGTCAGGCGACGGACGGGCGTAAAAAAAGTCGGCCATGCCGGAACATTGGATCCGTTGGCATCCGGTGTTTTAGTCGTGGCCATCGGCAGAGAAGCGACCAAAAAAATTTCCGAGGTGGTGGCCAAAGAAAAGGAATACGTGGCGGATATCAAGCTGGGCCTGACCAGCAGTACTGACGATGAAGAGGGGACAAAAGATATTATTAACGATCGCCAGCCCGATCAAGAGGAAGTATTAAAGGCGATCAAGGAATTTATCGGGGAAATCCAACAGGTGCCGCCGCAATTTTCCGCCATAAAAATTGCCGGCCGTCCCGCTTATAAAACAGCGCGCCGAGGCGAGAAATTGGAATTGGCGGCCAGGCCGGTGTTGATTAAGAATATTGAATTGCTTGAATATAAATACCCCGATCTAAAAATCAGGGTGGTTACCGGTCCCGGAGTTTATATTAGGTCGCTGGCCCGCGATTTGGGTCAGGCCCTGGGTTGCGGCGCTTACATGTCCGGCTTGGTGCGAACCAGGGTGGGGGAATACCGGTTGGAAGATGCGATAGCTGTTGATAGCTTGTAATTATTATCGTAGATTAAAAGAATGCCGCAAAAGATTAATTAGATTATTTTAATTGATTGTAAAAACCGAGTAATTTTGTTAAAATACACTACATAATACCGCATGAATAAAAACGCAACCATATGTCTAAAAAGCAATTTGATCTGATTACCGTCGGCGGAGCGACCATTGACATCTCCTTTTATTCCAAGGAAGGCGAGTTAATCTCTACCGGCAATGCCATAAAGCAGAAATTGTTAGCTTTTGAATATGGCGCTAAAATCGTCGCTGACCGAGTATTCAATACTTTCGGGGGCGGTTGTTCCAATGCGGCTGTGTCGGCGGCGCGCTTAGGCCTAAAAACTGCGGCTCTGTGCCGCATAGGCAAAGATGACTTCGGCAAGCGAGTCTTGGCTAATTTAACCGCCAATAAGGTTGATAGCGGTTTGGTCGGGCTTGACAGCAAAAATCCTACGGCCTTTACGGTAATTTTAACTGTTGACAATCCCAGCAAAGAACATATCGCCTTTGTTTACCGCGGCGCCAATGCTGTTTTAAATGACAAGGATATTCTACTGTCTTCCGTTAATGCCAAATGGTTTTATGTTACATCCTTGCCGGCCGTCGGTTGGCAAAAAATCATGGATAAATTAGTCGCTACCGGAAAAAAGATCGCTTGGAACCCCGGCAATGAGCAACTTAAGGATATTCCGGCCATTAAGAGATATTTGAACAAAATAGAAGTACTGATAGTCAATCATGATGAGGCTTTGGAATTTAAGAAGCTTAAAGACATAAAGGGTTTGTTGGCCCACCTCAAATCCCTCGGGCCTAAAGTGGCGGTGATTACCGATGGGGCTAACGGCGCTTATGCCGTAGACGGCAAAAAACAATATTTTATGAAGGCCAGATCATCCAAGCCGGTTAATACTCTGGGCGTCGGTGACGCCTTTGGCTCGACCTTGACTTCGGCTTTGGTTTATGATAAAAACATAAAAGAAGCGCTCACTTGGGGCATCAAAAATTCTGCCTCGGTCGTTAATCACATCGGAGCGCAAACAGGCCTACTCACGAAAAAAGAAATTGAGAAATAACTAAATATTATTTCGTCAGGTGATAGGCGCGCCAAGCTGGCGTACCTGTCATTTTGTTTTCGCCTTTTTAATGAAAGTAAAATAAACTCTCTGGGAGATTTTATCACAAAAAAATAATAATATAATACTGCTTTAGATTTTACAGACTCGCGACTTTTGACTAATAATTAATAACTCAATATAAATTATGTCTGATGTGAAAAAGTATGTTTATTCCTTTGAAGAGGGGAATAAAGACATGAAAGAACTTCTCGGCGGCAAGGGCGCCAACCTGGCGGAAATGTCCAGCTTGGGCATTAATGTCCCGCCGGGATTCACTATTACCACCGAGGTTTGCGACCTGTATTACCAGGCCGGAAAAACCATTACTGACGAAGTCAAAGAACAAACCAACGCCAAATTGAAGCAGTTGGAAGAAAAAATGGGCAAGACCCTGGGTGATGCCAGCGACCCATTGCTGGTTTCCGTTCGTTCCGGCGCCGCGGCTTCCTTGCCGGGTATGATGGACACGATTTTGAACTTGGGCCTTAATGACCAATCCGTTTTGGGTTTAGCCACTAAGACCGGCAATGCCCGTTTTGCTTGGGATTCTTATCGCCGTTTGATCCAAATGTTCGGCAATGTGGTTATGGAAGTGGAACATGCCGAATTTGAACATATTTTAGAAAATATTAAAGACACCAAAGGCGCCAAATTTGATACCGACTTAACGGCCGAAGATTTGCAGGAAGTCGTCAACCGTTACAAAGCTAAGATCAAGGAAGTCAAGGGCATTGATTTCCCTCAAGATCCGATTGACCAGCTGTATGCCGCTGTTAACGCCGTGTTTAACTCTTGGAATAATTATCGCGCCGTCCGCTATCGCCAGATTAATGACATTAAAGGATTAATCGGTACGGCCGTAAATATCCAAACCATGGTGTTTGGCAACTTGGGCGAAGATTCCGGCACCGGCGTTTGCTTTACCCGCAATCCGTCTACCGGCGAAGCCAAATTTTACGGCGAATACTTGATGAACGCGCAAGGTGAAGACGTAGTCGCCGGCATCCGCACTCCGCTTGCCGTCTCTACTTTGGAACAGCAAAACCCCGCTATCTACAAAGAATTGGTTGATACCTGCAATACCGTAGAAAAACACTATCGCGACATGCAGGACATGGAATTCACTATCCAGCAGGGCAGATTATTCATTCTGCAAACCAGAAACGGCAAACGGACTGCCGCGGCCGCCGTGCGTATTGCTGTAGAGCTCGTCAGCGAAGGATCAATTTCCAAAGACGAGGCGATTATGCGTGTGGAACCCAACCAATTGAATCAATTATTGCATAAACAATTGGATCCCCTGGCTAAAACTGAGGGCGAAGTTATCGCTCGCGGTCTGCCGGCCTCGCCCGGAGCCGCTGTCGGCGAAATTGTTTTTACCGCCGCCGAAGCGTTTGAAAAAACTCAAGCCGGTTTGGCTGTTATTTTGGTCCGTACGGAAACCTCTCCTGAAGACATTGACGGCATGCATTCGGCCAAAGGCATTTTAACTGCCCGTGGCGGTATGACCTCGCACGCGGCTGTTGTGGCTCGCGGTATGGGTACTTGTTGCGTCGCCGGTTGCGCTGACATTATTATTGATGAGAAGGGTAAGACCTTAACTATTAAAGATAGCGGCTTGATTTTGAAGGAAGGCGAATGGATTTCCTTGGACGGCGCTACCGGTGAAGTGTATAACGGCAAATTAGGCACCAAAGACCCGGAATTGTCCGGCAACTTTGGCACTTTAATGGGTTGGGCCGATGAGGTCAGAAAACTCAAAGTCCGCACTAATGCCGATACGCCCCATGATGCCGCAGTCGCCAGAAAATTTGGCGCCGAAGGTATCGGTTTGTGCCGCACCGAGCATATGTTTTTTGAGGGCGACAGAATCAAAGCTGTCAGAGAAATGATTCTGGCTTCCGATGTGGCCGGTAGAGAAAAAGCCTTAGCTAAGCTCCTGCCTTATCAGAGAGAGGATTTTATCGGGTTATTCAAAGCTATGGACGGCCAGGCCGTAACCATCCGTTTCTTGGATCCGCCATTGCATGAATTTTTGCCCAAAGAAGAAAAAGATATTGCCGAGCTATCCGCTGAAATGAACGTGCCGATTGAGGTTCTGAAGGCTAAGATTGATGATTTGCACGAATTCAATCCGATGTTGGGCCATCGCGGTTGCCGTTTGGCCATCACTTATCCGGAAATCAATGACATGCAAGCCACGGCCGTGATTGAAGCGGCGATTGCCGTAGAAAAAGAGGGGATTAAAGTGGAACCGGAAATCATGATTCCTCTCGTGGCCTCGGTCAAAGAATTTTCAATTCTTAAGGATCGTATCGTTAAAGTAGTTGATGAAAAGTTAGCCGCCGCCGGCAGTCAGTTGAAATATAAAGTAGGCACGATGATTGAAGTGCCTCGCGCGGCTTTGATTGCCGACAAGATTGTGGAAGCCGGAGCGGAATTCTTCTCCTTCGGTACCAATGATTTGACTCAGATGGGTGCGGGCTTATCCCGCGATGATGCCGGTAAATTCTTGAAGGAATATGTGGCGCAAGGCATTTTTGAATATGATCCCTTTGAGGTGCTGGATCAAGAGGGTATTGGCGAACTTATTCGCATTGCCATTAAGAAAGGCAGAAGCGTCAAAGAAGACTTGAAAATCGGCATTTGCGGCGAACACGGCGGAGAACCAAAAACCGTTAATTTCTGCCATCGGGAGGGCTTTAATTACGTGTCCTGCTCGCCGTTCCGCGTACCGATTGCTCGGTTAGCTGCGGCCCAGGCAGCGATTAAAGATAATAACAAATAGGAAATAATTTATTATTTTAGATGAAGCTGGCTCTGCCGCCAGCGGACGGAGAATTTGAGGGGACTTCCAATAAAAAAACCGGTTTTTTGCCGGTTTTTTTAATTATTTTATAATTAATTTTATCTAAAATTAGGTAATTTAATGGTTTATTTGATTAGTATTGTAAATAACACTATTGACAAATATGTCAAAGTGTGATATACTTATAAATTAGTCCTAGGTTGGACTAATGTGTGGTTCGTTACAAGGCAACGCAAAAAAGGAGAACAGTATCATGCATCGTCACGTATCACTCATTGTCATCGGCTTTCTGGCTCTCTCAGTGACGACACTGACGGGTTGCCCGCCCATCAATGAAGCCGAACTCGGAGGGTTCGATATCGAGGGCGATCTTTCGACCGTTGTCGATAAGATCGACGACGATTTCGTCGGCGAAGTGGCCAAGGCCCTCGAAAAAGGCGGTGGCGGTGGCGGGATCGAGGGTCTGAGCCAAGAGGAGCTCCAAGCAATTGGGAATTCCATCAAGGCGCAGGCCGTGGGGATTGACATCTACCTTTACCCCAATGATGGCGGTATGGGAAAAGGCGGCGGCTCCGGTTACTACTCATTCTATATCCCAATTGTCGATCACCAGTTCCGCGCTCATTGCGGCGGAATCCGACCAGGGAACTACAGCCTGTCCGTCTCTTTCCGGGACGAGCAGAGCAACACACTCTTGTCGGGCTGGAAAGACGTTCTGGTAGAGGGAGGGGTAAATCGGAACGAGAACTTAGTCATGGACTTCGTCTATGGCTACCCGTTCCAGTTTTCGATCTTCGGTGGTCTCCCTGGTTGGTATCAAACCGACCAATGGGGTTATGGAGAGGCAATGTTGGTTGCCCCGGATGGCATCAGTTACCATGTCTCCTGGACTTGGGGCAAGTCCGGGATAGTTTTCAAGGTATGCTTACCCTTGAATTTTGCCGGTGGCGTTTTGTATATCGTCGACGGTGACGGCAATGACGTCTATTGCGACTTGCCGCTCGTCATCAGCGACATTGATTGGGGTAATTTCAGGTTTTCCGATTTCTTTCATTTTCCCTACGTGGAATCGGATGCGTTGGGCGGGCTTGATCTCAACATTGGCTTCGCCTGGGAGAACCAGCGCGGCTAAGTAACAATTGTCCTTTGTGAGTGGGTTGCTAAAAGCAGCCCGCTCTTTTATTTTGGCTGAATTGGATATTTATGGTAAAATTAGATTATTATAAATCAGCTACTATGATTAACCTTAAACCATTTTTTAATCCGCGAAGCGTGGCGATAATCGGCGCCTCCAACCATGTCGGCAAAGTCGGTAATGATGTGATGAAAAACCTCTTAGCTGATTATCGTGGCAAAATTTTCCCCGTCAATCCCTCTGAGACGCAGATAGAAGGTCAGCCGGCATACCCGTCAATTTTAAAAACGCCGCAAATCCCCGATTTGGCGATTATTGTCGTGCCGGCGCAATTTGTTTTAACCGTAGCGGAGGAATGCGGCAAAAAAGGAACAAAAAACATTTTGATCATTTCTTCCGGTTTTAAGGAAGTCGGCGGCGAGGGAGCTAAATTGGAAGAAAAATTATTACAACTGAAAAATAAGTACAAACTGCGCATACTCGGACCGAATTGCTTAGGTTACATCAACACCAAACCGTCAGTAAACGCTTCTTTTGCCGCTACTTTCCCCAAGGCGGGCAATGTAGCCTTTTTTTCCCAATCCGGCGCCTTGGGCACGGCTATTTTAGATACGGCCGAGGCTCAAAAGCTCGGTTTTTCTTATTTTGTATCAATGGGCAACAAATGCGACATCAACGAATTGGATCTTTTAGAGTATTTTTATCAGGATAAGAATAGCAAAGTGATAATGGCTTATCTGGAAAGTATTGCCGACGGTCAAAAATTCCTGTCTTTGGCCGATAAGATTTCCGGCAAAAAACCGATTATTGTTTTAAAATCAGGCAAGACTGCCGCCGGCAGTCAAGCCGTTTCTTCCCATACCGGGTCATTAGCCGGCGCCGCTCAAGTTTATAGCGCCGCTTTCAAGCAATCCGGCGTAATTGAAGCGCGGGACGTTATGGATTTCTTTAATTTAGCCGAGGGTTTTGCCTACCAGGATTTGCCTCGCGGCAACCAAGTGGCTATTGTCACTAACGCCGGCGGTCCGGGAATTCTTTTGACCGACTGGCTTCCTGAACACGGCTTAGAATTGGCCAAATTATCCGAAACGACTAAAGCCAAATTAAAAAAGATTTTGCCGGCGGCGGCCAGCAACCATAATCCGGTTGATGTTTTAGGTGATGCCTTAGCCGACCGTTACGAGATCGCTTTGCGCGAAGTAGCCAGAGATAAAAATGTTGACGCCATAATCGTGGCTTTGACTCCGCAAAGGATGACGCAAATCAAAGAGACAACGGAAGCAATCGGCCGAATCAAAAAAACCACCAATAAGACAATCATCCTATGTTTTCTGGGCGAATTGGAAATCGTCAAATACTATCAAGCTTTTGCCGATAATAAATTGCCGCAATTCAACTTTCCCGAACAGGCCGTCAGTGTTTTAAGCGCCATGGCCAAATATTACCAATATCTCAAACATAAACAGCCGGCGGCCAAGATTGCCGCCGTTAAGCCTAATAAATTATCAGCCGGCGAATTAACCGAGGATGTTTGTCGGAAATTATTGATTGAAAATGATATTCCAGTGCATCGCGCCGAGTTTATTGCGGATATTTCCTTAGCCGCCAAGGCCGGGAAAAAAATCGGCTACCCCATTGCGCTTAAAGTCGTCTCGCCCCAAGTGATGCATAAATCCGATGTCGGCGGAGTGAGGATTGGCATTAACGATGAAACGGAATTGCTGGCCGCCATAAAAAAAATGAACACGGATATTGTTCAGAAAGTCAGGGGAGCCAAAATCAAGGGATACCTTTTGGGTGAGATGGTTAATGGTCAGCAAGTGATTGTCGGTTTGAAACGGGATCCTCAATTCGGCGCCGTTATCATGCTCGGCTTGGGCGGAATTTATACGGAAGTGTTTAAGGATGTGGTTTTTCGCGTGGCGCCCATTGATAAAAATGAAGCGCGAAAAATGATTGGGGAATTAAAAATCTATCCGCTGTTAGCCGGCGCGCGCGGCCAAAAACCGGCTGATACTGGCGCTTTGGCGGATTTATTGGTAAGATTTTCTTATCTGGCGGCAAAGTATCCGGAATTAAAAGAGATTGATTTTAATCCGGTTATGGTATTGGATAAGGGCAGGGGAGTAAGGGTAGTTGATGTCAGAATGGCAAAGTAAAAACCCCGATTAAACCGGGCCGCGAGGCGCAGCGTGACAAACCCTATTAATGTTGTCAATGTTCAAAAAAATAAAAAAATTAATCAGCAAAATAAACAAAGAGTCGCAGAGCATTACCTCGGCGGCTATTATTATTGGCGGTTTATCCGTCGCCAGCAGGATATTAGGCGTAATCAGGGATAGGGTGCTGGCCTCGCAGTTTGGCGCCGGGGACATTCTGGATGCTTATTATGCCGCCTTTCGCTTGCCTGATTTGGTGTATAACCTTTTAATTTTAGGGGCGGTCTCGGCCGGCTTGATTCCTATTTTCACTTCGCTTTTAGCCAAACATCAGGAAAAAGAGGCGTGGAAACTAATCAACAGTATCCTGAATCTTTTATCCGTCGCCTTATTGATCGCTTGCGGCGCATTATTTGCCTTAGCTCCGTTGTTGCTGCCGCTAATCACCCCGGGGTTTACGCTGGAAAAAATGGAACTGGCCATCGCCCTGTCCCGCATCATGTTCCTCTCGCCGATTTTTCTTGGTTTATCGTCAATCTTTTCTTCCGTTTTGCAATCACAGCGCAAATTTTTTTTGTATTCTTTAGCGCCGATCGTTTATAATCTTGGCATTATTTTCGGCGCTTTGTTTTTGGTTAAGCCTTTTGGCGTTGCGGGTTTGGCTTGGGGCGTGGTCATTGGCGCATTTTTGCATATGATTATTCAGCTTTTGCCGTTATTCGGTTCTGATTTCAAATACCGTTTGGATTTCAATTGGCGCGACAGGCATGTTATGGAGGTGTTTAGAATGATGGTGCCACGCACCATTTCTTTGGGTGTCAGCCAATTTAACTTTTTGATCATAACCGTAGTGGCCTCAACCTTAGCCGCCGGATCATTATCCATCTTTACTTTTGCCAATAATTTACAAAACTTCCCGTTGGGAATCTTTGGCGTCTCTTTGGGTATAGCGGCTTTGCCGGTATTATCTACTCTGGCGGCGCAGAAAAAAAATCAAGAATTTGTGACGGTTGTCTCTACCACCTTCCGCCAAACATTGTTTTTAATCGTGCCGATCGCCATTATACTTTATGTTTTGCGCGCGCAGATCGTCCGCGTGCTCTTGGGCGCCGGGCGGTTTGACTGGTATGATACCCGCCTGACTGCCGCCTCCCTGGCTATTTTTTGCATCGGTTTGTTCGCCGCCGGCGCTTATCCGCTTATTATCCGCAGTTTTTACGCCTTACATGACACCAAAACGCCTTTTTATGCCGGCTTATTGTCCATGATAGTGAATGTAACGGCGTTATTGGTTTTCCGTTTTGTTTTTTCCTTTCAGAACTGGTTTTCTTTTGCCGCCGCCGCGCTTTTACGACTATCGGATTTGTGGGGTTATGTTGATATGCGGGTATTGGCTTTACCGGCGGCCATGTCCGTGTCGGCGATCTTTGAATTATTATTGCTCATGATCCTGTTACGCAACAAAATCGGCCGATTGGATATCAGGCGTATCGCCAATTCCGCTTGGCGCATTACCATTGCCTCCATCGGTGGTGGTTTAACGGCTTATTTTTCTTTGCGGCTTTTTGATGATTATGTGGCTACGCAAACATTCTGGGGCATCTTTTCCCAAGGGCTTATTGCCGGCATCCTGGGATTGCTCGGTTACACGGCATTGGGGTTGATCCTAAAAATTGAAGAGATGTTTATTTTCCTAACTTCCATGAAACGAAAATTATTCAAATCGGTGGTAATTATGACTGATAGCGGCGTCAACAATGGCAGCAGCACTTAAGTTTAATCAAAAAAATACTAACCGGTAAAAAAATAAAAACCCCCGGCTCCAATAAAGTCGGGGGATGCTTATTTCTTAAGGTTCTTAATTTTTTCGCTAATCTGATCGGTAATGTCAAACCAACCGATCAATTCTTCGGCGGTATTATCCTTAAACCGTTCTTGCTTCTTGAGGAGTTTCACTAAATTTTCTCGATCAGTGATTAAAGTGATGCTTTGTTTCTTGGCGTATTTATTTATTTCACGCCAGGCGGTATCGCTGCCTTGAGAAATCAATAGCCAGTAAGCGCCGCTGCTGGGGGCCAATTTACGCTCTTTTAGCTCTCGGTAGGAAGGGGTGGCCATGACCAATTCGCTATAATCAATACAACGCGGATTGAGTGCTGTCATGCCGGCCGTACCGACATACATTTTTTCAACGGGAATCTCGCCTTGGGCCAAAAATAACTCCAATTTTTCTTTGGCGGGATTGGGCTTTTCCGGCTTAACCGATTCAATTTTTTCTTCCGCGGTTTTATTTTCCTTAGTCTCTGTTTGCCGGTCAGGTGTTTTGCCGTTTGATTTACCGGTTGTAGCCGCACCGGTTAATACCAAAGCGGCTATCAAGGCGGCGGCCATGACGATTTTTGTCGTCAAACGGCTCAGCCCGGTCGTTCGGTGCTTAACCATGGTGGTTCTCCTCTTGTTTAGGTTTAAAGGTACTGCATTTAGCGAATACTATCATAAAAGAATAAAAAAGTCAAATTTGTAAATTTGGCCGAATTATGTTAAAATTTTTCCATTACCTCATTTATGAGTTCAAATAATATCCGTAATTTCTGCATTATCGCCCATATTGATCATGGTAAGTCCACTTTGGCTGACCGCATGTTGGAATTGACCGGGACTATCTCTAAACGAGAGATGAAGGAGCAACTTTTAGATCAAATGGATATTGAGCGAGAACGGGGAATCACCATTAAATTAACGCCGGTACGAATGCAGTACCAGGACTGCGAACTTAATTTAATTGATACCCCCGGCCACGTGGACTTCACTTACGAAGTATCGCGCAGCTTGTACGCCGTTGAGGGGGCAGTGCTTTTAGTTGATGCCACACAGGGCGTTCAGGCCCAAACCCTGGCCAACCTCTATTTGGCGCTTGATGCCAATTTAACGATTATCCCGGTAATTAACAAGATTGATCTGCCTAATGCTCAGGTGGAAAGAGTCTCTGAAGAAATAATTAAATTGTTAGGGTGCAGAAAAGAAGAAATTTTTCATGTGTCGGGCAAAACCGGCCAGGGCGTAACAGAGTTATTATCGGTCATAATCGCCCAAGTCCCGGCGCCAAAACTGGCTCCGGATAAGCCTTTGCGCGCCTTGATTTTTGATTCGGTTTATGATGAATACCGCGGGGTCATCGCTTATGTCAGGATTTTTGACGGCAGTATCAAGCCGGGCGAGCATATCAAATTCGTTTATAACCAACAATTAGCCGAAGCGTTGGAGGTTGGGCATTTTGCTCCCAAATACGTTAAAGATAAGGCGTTGTCTTCCGGAGAAATCGGTTATATTGTTACGGGCTTGCATGAAGTGGCACAATGCCGTGTCGGCGATACCATAACCCTGAAAAATCTTGCCGTAGAGCCGTTGCCCGGCTATAAGCAAGTCAAGCCCATGGTTTATGCCGGGATTTTTTGCAAAGACGGTTCCGATTTCAGCCGTTTGCGCGAAGCGATTGAAAAATTAAAATTAAACGACGCCGCCCTGTCTTACGAACCGGAAAATTCTTCGGCTTTGGGTTTCGGCTTCCGTTGCGGTTTTCTGGGATTATTGCATTTGGAAATCTTTCAGGAACGATTGAAACGGGAATTTAATTTGGAATTAGTGGTAACCATCCCCAGTGTGGCTTATAAAGTCCATTTGACTAACGGGGAAGTGAAGGATGTATATAATCCGCAAGAGTTTCCCGACCCGACTTATTACAAAAAAGTAGAGGAACCGATAATGAAGGCTGACATTTTTACACCCAAAGAATACCTGGGCGGAGTTATGCAGTTATCCACCGAAAAACGCGGGATTTACATTAATACCGAATATCTGGATGAGGATCTGGCCGTTCTGCATTATCACTTGCCCTTAACTCAGATTATTGTTGATTTTTATGATAAACTAAAATCCATTACCAGCGGTTATGCTTCACTCAACTATGACTTTCATAGCTACGAAGCAACCGAGGTGGTGAAGATGGACATCCTGGTGGCGGAAGAAAAGGTAGAGGCTTTATCGCTTATCACTTATAAAGACAGCGCCCAACAAGTGGGGCGAAAGATAGTGGATACGCTCAAAGAAACCCTGCCCCGCCAGCAATTCATGGTTAAAATCCAAGCGGCCATCGGCGGCAAAATAATCGCTTCTGAACGAATTTCCGCTCTGCGCAAAGACGTTACCGCCAAGCTTTACGGCGGCGATTGGACGCGTCGCGCCAAGCTTTTGGAAAAACAAAAAAAGGGTAAGAAAAAAATGCTGTCCATGGGCAAGGTGGATATTCCGGCTGACGCTTTTCTGGCCGTGCTAAAAAGGTAAAAATAAAGGCCATCCTAAGCGCGGTAAAAATTTTTCCTACGCTCAGAATGGCAATTAAGTCAGTTTATTTTATTTGATCTTTAGCCTAAAATCGGCAATAAAGAGAAAAAAACCATGGAGGTGATCATTAGGACGGTTACGATAATCCAGGTTATTTTCATTAGACGTTTTTTGCGTATTTTCATATAAGTCAATTATAGCGAAACTAATCGCCCCAGTCAATGATTTGGAAAATCAAAGATAAACTTCCTCCGGAATTAATCCGGCAGTATCCCGACTATAACGAGCTGGTCTTACAGCTTTTGTTTAGCCGCGGCTTGACGGAAAGAAAACAGATTGAGGAGTTCCTTAACCCCGATTTTGATCGGCAATTGTTTGACCCTTACCTGTTCAAGGATATGCGATTGGCCGTAGAACGATTGTTTAAGGCTTTGTTGGCCGGGGAGCATATCATGGTTTACGGCGATTACGATGCTGACGGCGTTTGTTCCACTGCCATATTGTTTCAGACGCTTTCCGCTCTGGGGGCTTGCGTTGACACTTATATTCCTTTTCGCGAAAGCGAGGGGTATGGCTTGAACACAAAAATTGTTCAACAGCTTATCAATCAAAAATTCAATTTGGTCATCACCGTGGACTGCGGTATCGCCAACAAAAAAGAGATTGCCGAGTTTACCGCCGCCGGCATTGATGTCATCATTTTAGACCATCACGAAGAACCCTTGGAGCTGCCCCAAGCTCTGGCGATTATTGACCCTCACGTTAAGTCTTGCGGTTACCCCCAGAGCCCGCTCTGCGGCGCCGGCGTGGCTTTTAAATTCGTGCAAGCCATTATTAAATACCAGCAAGAAAATAACAGTCCGATCCAATTGCCCGAGGGTTACGAGAAATGGCTATTGGATTTGGCGGCGATCGCCACAGTCGGCGATATCGTACCGCTATTGGGCGAGAACAGGATTATCGTCAAATACGGCTTAACGGTAATGGAAAAGACTCGCAACTTAGGCTTAGCCAAAATGATGGAATTGGTCAATAATCGACGAAACGGCCTGGACACCGAGTATTTGGGCTGGCGCATTGTGCCGCGAATCAATGCCGCCGGACGCGTTGACCACGCGTCAGTGGCGTTTAATCTGCTGACAGCCGCCACCGAAGAAGAAGCAGAAAGGTGGGCGCAATTTTTGGAAGATAATAACAAGGAACGGCAGCAGATTACCGGTAAAATCTTAGAAGAGGCCTTTGTTCAAGTGGCCAAATCTGCCGAAACGGAATACATTTTAATCGCTGAAGGCGAGGGTTGGGCGGCCGGAGTAGTCGGATTAGTTGCCGGCCGGCTGGCTGACAAATACCGCCGGCCGGCCTTAGTATTCACTAAAGAAGGCGACAAATATTTAGCGTCCGGAAGAAGCATTGAAGAGTTTGACATCACCGAGGCCTTAAAACAATGTGACGATTTATTATCCAAGTATGGCGGCCATCCCCAAGCCTGCGGCTTGACGATTATCGGCGAAGATAGCTTTATAAAATTCAAAGAAAAAATCCGGCGCTTGGCGAAAGAAAAATTAATGGGATTGGATCTGACTCCGACGCTGTTAATTGATGCGGAAATAAAACTGTCGCAAATCAATTGGCAATTACTGGAAGGGGTCGTTAAATTTGAACCGTTCGGCGAAGATAATGAACGGCCACTGTTCGCCGCTTTCGGCTTGGCCGTAGAACAAGTGCAAACGGTCGGGGCCGATGGCAAACATCTTAAGGTGCTGGTATCGCAGAACGGCGACTTGGCCAATTTGCACAAGCTGATCGGCTTTTCCTTCGGCGAGTGGTGCGCCCGGCTTAAGGCCGGGGATAAAATTGACATCGTTTTTGAATTGGGTGTCAACGAATGGAACGGCAACAAAGAGTTGCAGCTCAAGATTGAGGATCTTAAGTTGAGTAAATAAAAATTAAGTTATAACTAAAATATGAAAGCAACTATCCACACTGATGGCGGCGCGCGCGGCAATCCCGGTCCGGCCGGCATCGGCGCAGTAATAAAAGTCGGCGACAAGCAGCTGGAACTTAAACATTACATCGGCAAGGCCACTAATAACCAGGCGGAGTATCGCGCTTTGATTTTGGCCTTAGAGCATGCCTTAGAAAACGGGGTAACCGAGGCCGAATGCCTGTTGGATTCCGAATTGGTGGTCAAGCAATTAAACCGCGAATACCGAGTCAAGGATAAGGACTTGGGGGTGTTATTCGTTAAAGTCTACAACCTCAGCACTAAATTCAAAAAAATCACTTTCAAACACATCTATCGCGAGCAAAATAAATTAGCGGATAAGCTGGTTAATGAAGCGATTGATAATCATAAATAAACATAAAAAAATACCTCGCAGCAGCGAAGTATTTTTTAACTGAATATGACTATAAGCCGAATTCTGTATTTTTTACCAACCTTGCGGCCGTAAAAAACGATAGTCATCTGTCTGTCAGTGCCGTTACCGGCATGATCAAGCCCCCGAAACGGGGTTGCACCGGGTAGAGTTTACCACAACTGCCCATCGCTGGGAGTTGAGTAGAGTAGCATTAATTTGAGGAGATATCTCACTCTCAACTTAACACCTCGCTACACTTTTCACCTTTCGCGAAATACTTGCGTATCTCGTTAGTATTGTCTCTGTGGAACTGGTCCTCGGCCGGCCTTGCGACCGTCCGGGTGGGCGTTACCCATTACCGCGACATTCCGGCTTGCGCCAGAAAGGGTGTTCGGACTTTCCTCCCTTTGACCTAAGTCAAAGAGTAACTATCCGTCATATCCAGTGTTATCATTTTATCACAGATACTTAATTTTGTCAAGGATTGGCCTTGATTTAACCCGATTTATGTGCTATACTGTTAAATAGTTAAAAATAATGCGGGATCGTCTAATGGTAGGACACGCCCCTCTGGAGGGCGGTATCATGGTTCGAGTCCATGTCCCGCAGCCAATACATGCTAATTCAAGTGACTGAGTCGCATCAGTTGTTTGCGCGTTTTTTATGAGCACTAGGTTCGAAACCTTAATGTGCTATCTGTCAATAGCTCAATCAATGATTTAGTTCTGACACTCGAAACAGTTTTATACTCATATGGATAATCTATAGTTATCGGAAATTGAATTTATACATTGTATATTAAAATTTAGCTTTTTAAAATTATAATGAAAGACATCGCCAAAAAAATTGCAGAATTTCAAAAAAAGAGCTGGGCCATGAAGCCTTATGCCGCTTTTAGGTGGGGTGAAAATATGCCTTGTCCTATTCGCTTTGTTGTAAATCCATACAAGGGCTGTGATTACCGACATAAATATTGCTATGTCTGGTATAAGTGCGCAAACGCAAAACCAAAAGAAAATTTTCGTAGGGCATTAATCCATGATATTGAAAGAGCAAAAAAGCTAGGTCTTGATAAATTTTTGGTTATGCTGTCTTCTAGCACTGACCCATTTCAACCAATTGAAAAAGAATACAAAGATTCACTTTTTGCTCTTGAGCATCTTTTGGCCAACGGTTTTTCTGTCAAGATTATGACGAGAAACCCAATCATACTATTAGATAAAGAATATATTGCTCTTACAAAAAATCCAAGACTGTTTATAGATGTTTCTATTCCATCTTTACACGAAAATAATACAGATTCAATTTTTTATAGCCCATCAGTTCCTCTTGTATTAGATACCATAGAAGCAATAAAAAAGCTTACAAAGCTAGGCAAAGATATAAGAGTAAAAATTGAACCAGTCGTTCCGACGGTAAACGGGGTGGTTGGTCAATCTGAAAAAGAACTTTATGATTTGATTGACCTGCTTAAAAAGGCTGGCGTAAAGATGGTTATTGCCAAAACCATGCGGCTCAATGAAGACTTTCCTCCTTTTTTGTACAAAAAGTTAATTGATTATTATACTAAAAATGGTTACGAGCAAGGCATAAACATGATTTTATCAAAAAATTTGCGCAAAAAACGGGTCTGTAATTAAGTTTGTGTAATTGGCTTCTTTGGCTGGCTGGATTCTGGCGGCCTGCGGTTAATAAATTTTGATTTTGTTTTTTTGTCCGTTCCGTTTTGGAGCGGACTTTTTTCTTTTGAGCT